>NZ_JBEORW010000069.1:16037-24240 GCF_040302565.1 Streptomyces sp. NPDC097981 | reverse complement strand
GCCGAGCTCAGGCCGAAGAACACCGCCGGCTTCGACACCGTGTCCACGTGCCCGACCATCCGCGCGCTCAGGAGAGACCGGCCTCGCTGCGCTCGGCCGAGGCGCCTTCGGCGCCTGCTCCTTCGCTTCGCTTCGGAGCAATGAAGCGCCTCGCTGCGCTCGGTGGGGCTCGGCTTCGCAGAGCCAGGGGCCGGCCCTTCGGGCCGGTGTCCTTCGCTTCGCTTTGGACGGGTTCGGGTTTCCGCTGCGCTCCACCCGAACGGCCCGCTCCGCGGGCCTGGGTGACCCCGTTTCACGGGGCCGAGCTGCGTCCGGGAGAGCATCAAATGCATCCAAAATAGACAGGCGGGCGCAATGCTGTCTCTATGCCTGATTCCGAGTCGGATGTGAGTCCACAGCAACCGTCTGGTAACCCATGGTGGAGACGTCTAGGGAAGTGGGTTGTGGTGGCTCTGCTGGGGCCTGTGATCGTTGGAGTCGCCGTAGCGTGGCTCACCGGAGTGTTCAAGGAACACCCACGCCCTCAGAAGCTCACCGAGGAAAAGTATCTGCGGCCCTTCACGGACTACGGCCATCTGGAGAGGCCCTACCGGGTGACTCGCCGCTACCAAAAAGGTGACTGTCCAGGCCCATCCTGGATCTCAAGCGACCCGCAGAGCATTCGCTGCGGAGCAGAGGATCAGATTCTCGACCCATGCTGGTCCTATGGCGTGGACACGGAAGCTGTCGCTTTCTGCTTCAAGAGCCCCTGGGACCATGACGTTTCGGCCATCACTCACCCGAGTATGACGAACCAATGGCCCTCGGCCGACAAGGGCTTGCCATGGGCTCTGGAGATCCGCGACCCCTCACACAAGTCAACACTGCAATGCGTTGCCGGGGGAGGAACAGCCACCTACGTTGCTGGGATGCGCGGGAACTGGGACTGTCATTTGCCTGGTGAGGACCGCTCTGCAGGCAGCGCCCTCGACGGCATCACACGCTCGCAGACAAAGCCATGGACCGTTCGCTACGCTTCGGAAGATTCGTCCGAAGTGCTGAAAGCAGACATCATCACCGTCTGGTATTGACCGCCATACACAGGTCCAGCACGGCGAGAGACAGCTCCCTGATGCGGCCGGCGGTGGCCGGCTTCGCGAGCCTAGGGCCGGCCTTCGGCCGGGGTCCTGCGCTTCGCTCCGGACTAGTTCGGGTTCCGCTTCGCTTCACCCCGAACGGCCTGCTCCGCAGGCCTGGGTGACCCCATTCCATGGGGTCGGGGCCTTCGGCCCGTTGGGGGGGGTCCGCTCCGCTCCCCCCCACCCGGGTCCTTCCGGCTCCGCCTCCAGGATCGGCAGCAGGGGGTGGGGTCACGGCCGGGCTGCGTTTGCGGGGCTCCTGGGGCTGGCCAGGAGGGGGCTGAACGGCGCCCGCGGCTTACCTGGTGCTGCTGTGGTCGATGACAAGACAGGAGCGCCGGCTCGTCAGCTTGTCGTTTGCCCCCCAAGCGATGTGCCGATGGCTCTTGTCCTCCCGTCAAGCAGGTTCCGGACTGCTTCCTGGAGGGCTTCGCGGTCCAACTGACTCTCCTGTGTCAAAAGCAGGCGTGCTTCAGCCTCGACCTCGGCCCACGCCAACCGGGTTCGCCGGTTCTCGGTGCGTCTTACGTCACTACGGAGAAAGCCCGCCCCTGCTGAGAAACCAGCAGCAATGAGCGCCAGCAGTGCCGCCGGGACACGGGCCTGCGGCGACGACAATCCAGCAGCTCCAGAGAGGCCTGCGAGCACCGCGGCGGGAAAGCCGAGCCCGACATTCATGACGCCCCAAAAACGCACTAGTTGGTGGGCGCCGCGTTCTCGTCGCTCAGCTTCAGCGAGCACACGTTCGATTTCGGCCCTGACCGGCGTCACTTGCCCCTGTGACTCGCCTTGATGCTGCGTATTGTCTTCAGTCACGCGCTAAGGATCTCACGGTGTCTCGGCGAGAGTCTGAGCAACAGCGCGATGTCGTGCCTCGGTCGGCTCCTGGCCTGCGGAACTCCCGGGGCTGACCAGGAGGCCGAGCGCCGCCCGGGGCTGTACCAGTGCTGCTGTAACGGATGACGAAGTCCACTGTCAGCCAGGTGACGAGCAGCGTGGAGTATGCGAGCCGCCGAACAGAGGGCACCGCCCGGTGGGTCCGCTTCGCTCCCCCACCTTGCCCTTCCGGCTTCGCCTCCAGGACAAGCCCGCTCCACGGCGGCCGGCTACGGGAAGCGGGTGGGTGTACTGCCGGGATCCCGTCCGAAAGGTTGCACCTGGGGCTGATTACAGCGTGCCGTCAGCGATACGTTCGGCTGCGTCCTGCGCGACCTCGCTGGCAATGCGCACACCATGCCTCTCACCAGCAGCCAGGAGGGCCGCCTTCACCTCCGGTGCCGGTCTGCCGGCATGCGTTACGCGAATCTCCGCCAAGGCCTTCTCGTACCGCGTCACGTGCTCCTGGACCCAGGGCATGGCCTTCTCGTAGTCGGAAGCATCAGCGGCCATGCGAACAGCCTACCTCACTCAGCTTGTGCTTCATTCTTGATTTCGGATTGACTCTGGAACCGACGGATTGCACCGCTGGCTCGCCGTATCGCCGATCGTGTTGTCGAGGATCACTGCAACTGCACAGCACTCAACCAACCTGCGCAACCAGACCCGATGCGACACCGCACTCCGCTGTCCAGGCCAACTCATTTCGATGATACCGAGCTCACCGCGCCAGGCTGTCGCATGCACCACGCACACCGGCCTTTGTAGAGCAATCGAGCCATCGGACAGGTCATGTGCAGTCTGAGGAACAATCCCGCGCAGCGTCGTACAAAACACCCCACCACCAACCCACTTGGGAGGCCAGCCACGCTCCCCGCACTGTCCTGGGCTGAGGCAGGCCCTCGGGACGGGGGCCTGCCACGCCAATGGTTTATGCCTTGTCCGGCGGATCAGGGCGGTAGCCGTCGTAATCGTTCCAGCCCGAAGAGCGGGCCAATTGCTGCCAGCTAAGTGGTCGACTCTCGAAGTCCTTCGAGGGTTGATCAGGCTGCCAAGGGCGACGGAGGATTCTTCTTGGCGGTCAGCTGGTGTGTGTCGGTCGAGCCGGGCCAGCAAATCGTTCAGGTCGGAGGTGGTGAACCTCCACTGGAACGGCTGTGCCGTGGCGTTGCAGCGGTCTTCGAATGCTCGGAGCCGGTCCCGGACCTGGGTGAGGTCCGTGAAGTCGTTGGGTTGGACGACCTTGCGCTGGACGATGGAGAAGAGGATCTCTAACTGGTTCGTCCAGGAGGCGTGGATGGGGGTGTGGACCATGACGGCGTTCGGAAACCTGCTGGCCAGGCGGTCGATAGCCCGTTGGCCGCGGTGGGAGGAGCCGTTGTCGACGACCCAGAAAACGCGTTTCGCGCTGGCGTAGGGCTCGGTGGTCATGACCTGCTCGACCAGGGCCATGAACGGCATGATCCCGGTCTTGGGCTCGCAGCGGCCGAAGACCTTCGCGCGGTGGACGTCGTACGGCCAGGTAGGCCAGCGCGCCGCCGCGGCCGTACTCGTGGTTGACGCGCATCGCCCGAGCCCGGCCCGGGGCCAGGGTCGGATGACAGCGGCAGCGGGCCTGGACGGAGGTCTTCTCGGCTGGAGACGACGTACTCGTCCTCGCCCACCGGGACACCCTCGAACGTGCGGGCGTAGAGGTCCAGGACACGCTGGGCCTTGACGCGGAAGTTGGGGTCGCGGATGAAGATCCAGGACCGGTACCGCCAGGGCTTGACCGCGTCCTCGCGCAGCCATCGGCGCACCGTGGAGGCGGAGACGCTGTCGGTGATCCCGCGCGCGGTCAGCTCGGCGGCCAGCTCCGGGCAGGACCAGCGCGACAGCGGCACGCCGGTCTCGGCGGGTAACTGGCAGGCCAGCGCCTTGGCCTCGGCGACCTGCACGGGGGTGAAACGGGCGGGGCGCCCTGAACGCTTGCGGTCGGCCAGGGCCGGCAGCCCGCTGTGGGCGAACCGGCCCCGCCAGGTGCGCACCGTGTCCACGTGCATCCGCGTCTGCGTGGCTATCCGGGCATTGGAGAGCCCCCGGGCCGCCAGCAGCACGATGGTTGCCCGCTGCCGGGTCTGATGTGGGGTCTTGTGGCCGTAGGCCATCGTCTTCAGCCGGTGGCGCTCGGAGGCGGTCAGCACGACGGGCACGGCGGGGGCGAGGGGCACGGGATGAAGGCGGCCGATCGTTGGGGGACGGGCAAGGCAGCAAGCCGCACCCGTGCCCCGGTCTGGCCGGTCCGTGTTGTCGCAGCGCGGGGAGAACCTCGCCGATTTCCTCGGGTGCGGCAGGGTCCCTTGGCGGCTGACGGAGGGTCTGGGGGGTCAGCCGAGGGCGACGACCATCTTGCCGAGGGCCTCTCCGGCCTCCATGGCCCGGTGGGCTTCGACGATCTCGTCGAACCGGAAGACCCGGGTGGGACGGGCCCGGAGGGCACCGACGTTGACCTTGGTGTAGATCTCGTCCAACGGTACGTCGGTGAGCGGGAATGCGGGGGTGCCCAGGACGAAGGCGCTGCCGAAGAAGCTGAGCCGGACTCCGCTGGGGAGATCGGCGATCGGGTCGAAGTCCCGAACCGGCTCGAATCCGCCCAGGAAGCCGAGCTGGCACACCTGGCCGCGCGGCCGGACCAGGGCCAGCGAGTCGCGCAGGGCGCTGTTGCCGACGACGTCAACCACCGCGTCGACGCTGACCTCCCGTTCCAAGACCTGGTCGGCGAGCGCGCCGTCGTCGATGAGGACGTCGGCGGCCCCGAGCTCCTTCAACAGTGGCGCTCGCTGCGGGTCCCGTGTCGTGGCGAGAACGGTCGCGCCGTGGTCGACCGCGAGGTTGACGGCGGCTTGGCCGAGCGAGGAGGTCGCTCCCCTCACCAGGACAGTCTCGCCCGGTCGTAGGTCCAGATTGCCGAACAGGCCGCTCCACGCCGTCGCGTACACCTCGGGCACCGCCGCCAGATCGGCCCAGTCCAGCGACGAGCGCACGGCCACCACGTTGGTCGCCGGCACGGTCACCAGTTCCGCGTAGCTTCCGTTGCGGGTCCGTCCCATGCCGCCGAGGATCGCCACCACCCTGGTCCCGACGGGGAGTTCACCGGATGGGTCTGCCTCGACCACCCCGGCGCACTCGATCCCGGGGACGGAGGCGACCTTCCCCCAGGCGCCGCTGCGCATGTACGCCTCGGCGTGGTTGAGGCCGAACGCCTTGACCCGAATCAGCACTTCGCCGTCGGCGGGCGCCGGGTCGGGCAGTTCGGTGAGGGTGAGAACCTCGGGGCCGCCGTGG
Organism: Streptomyces sp. NPDC097981; assembly: GCF_040302565.1. Lineage (NCBI taxonomy): Bacteria > Bacillati > Actinomycetota > Actinomycetes > Kitasatosporales > Streptomycetaceae > Streptomyces > Streptomyces sp. NPDC097981. Next base: position 18,922 of record NZ_JBEORW010000069.1, on the reverse strand, counting down.
GCGGAGATGACGATGGCCTTCATGTCCCAGCTCCATTCTTGAGCACTTATTCAACTATTGGCGCGAAGAAAGAGCCACCGCGTACGGTGGCCCGTATGCCCGGCCGTCAGGCGAGAGCAGCGAAGGCATTGTCGACGATCGTCCGCAGGAGCGTCTCGTCGGGATTCGCCTTCCCGACGACCATCAGCCCCTGGCATGTAGCGACCAGCAGCTTGGCGCTGCCGGCACAGTCCAGCGAGGCGCGCACCTGACCCCCACGGGCCGCGTTCTCCAGCGCGTGGGTCATACACCGTTCGAGCCGGGCCATGTGGCCACGCACGACGGCCGCTGCCGCGTCGTCCTCGGCGGCCTTCTCGATCGCCGTGTTGACGAGCAGGCAACCCTGTCGGCCCTCGGGGCTGAGCAGGTCGCGCACCAGCCCGTCGAAGTAGCCGCGGATCTCGGCCACCGAGGCGCCCGCAGCCTGCAACTCGCCCAGCTTCTCGGGGACGACCAGCCTGGAGTAGCGCTCCAGCGACTTCAGGAACAGCGCGTGCTTACCGCCCGGAAAGGCGCTGTAAAGGCTCCCCGGCTTGACCCCGGTCGCCTTCACCAGATCCTCGATGGACGTCGCCCGGTACCCGCGCTCCCAGAACCGCAGCATGGCCACGTTCAGGACGGTGTCGGGCTCGAACTCTCGAGGTCTGGGCATGAGGCAAACATACATGAGTGACCATTCAAGAACCACTGCTGGCGTTCGGAGTGAGGGTTCTGCGGCCACGCGAGGCGTGACCGCCGCCAGTGGCGCCGCTGTCCGACCCTCGGGTTGGCCAGCTTCGGGGCGTGTCGCGCGTCCTGGACAGGGCGCTGCCTCTACCTCGCCAGACAAGCACAGAGGACCCCGCCCCACACCGGCGCCTTCGCCGGCACCCCCGAAGTGGCCATCGACTGCACCTGCGAGCCCTACTCCACCGCCTCGACGTCTGAGCAGCCCTCCGACACAATGCCCACCACTGCGTCAACCCCCGAAGGACTTCGAGCGTCGACCACTTAAGAGTTGTCCCGTAAGGCGGGTTCCGCTGTCGGGGCTTCAGACGAAGCCCAGCGGGACGCTCTTCTCCATGCATAGCCGCAGGACGCCCGCCAGCTGGCGGGCGTCCTCGATGTGCTGCTGGAGGAGCTGGTCGCCGCCCTCCTGTGCCCACTGGTCGCTGATCGTTTCCAGCCGGACCAGAATCAACGCGCACTCGGCAGGCGAAAGGTCATCGCCGCCGGCATCTGGATGATCGAGGAGTGGCTCCAGAGCGGTGGACACCTGGCTCCACGGGCGTTCGCCGCCGAAGCCCGACATCTCGGAGAGGACGAACCCCTCGGCCTCGGCCAGACGCCGCCGGAAGGCGGCGAATCCGCTGTAGGACCAGGAGACATCAGGACTGTTGTTGTCTCCGTCGCCTGGGAAAAGAACCAGTCCCATGTGCCCTCCTTGCTTGCCGAGCACACAGGATCGAGGACGCTGGGCAGCGCCTGCAAACTGGAATGATCTTGGTGTGGCTGGTGTGATCACGGCGTCGGAGCCGTCCTGGATAGCCCCGTTCACCGGGCTGAGCCCGCGCCAGTTCGGCAAGCTGGTGACGGTGCTGCGACGCGAGGGCGCGGACGCGGTCCGCAAAGGCAGGCCGTGGAGTCTTCCGCTGGAGGACCGGGCCCTGCTGGTCGCGGCGTACTGGCGCACGAACCTCACGATGCGGCAGCTCGCGCCGCTGTTCGGGGTGTCGAAGTCGGCGGCGGGCCGGATCATCGACCATCTCGGGCCCATGCTGGCGCTCCAGCCCCGCAAGCGGTTCGCCAAGGACACCGTACTGATCGTGGACGGCACCCTGGTGCCGACGCGCGACCACGAGATCGCCGCACAGTCGAAGAACTACAGGTACTCCACGAACCACCAGGTCGTCATCGACGCCGATACCCGCCTGGTCGTCGTGGTAGGCCGGCCGCTCGCCGGGAACCGCAACAACTGCAAGGCATGGGAGGAATCCGGCGCCAAGGCCGCCGTCGGCAAGACCCTCACGATCGCCGACGGCGGCTACCAGGGCACCGGCCTCGTCATCCCGCACCGCCGTAAGCGCGGCCAGACCGAACTCCCGGACTGGAAAGAGGCGCGTCCGGGGCGGTGCCGATCTGGAGTTCGTCAACCTCGGAGGGCGGGCCCTGCTGCCAGGTGGTGTACTCCATCAGCCCGGCCTTCAAGGGGTCGCGCAGCCCCTGCTCGCTTTTCCGGGCCACGGACTGCGGCAGGGGCGCGCGACGGGCCCACTGCTCGGTCCAGATCCGTTTTCAGCTGCTGCCAGGGGTTGGGCACACGGGCCCTCGGCTTGGATGGTATGCCTCTCGTTCCTCTGGGGTGAAGTCGCGTTTGACTGTGCGACAGATCTGCTGGATTGCCCCGGAGGGAGCGAGAAGGACTCCGACCTGCAGTTGTACGGTGCGGTCGGCGCTGGCCGTGGCGAGGGTGTGTCCGTCAGGGCTGAACACCACGGACAGTACTGCGTCCTTGTGCCCGGTAAGGGTGGCGCGGATCTTGCCAGTGGTCACGTCCCATAGCCGGGCAGTCCTGTCGGTGCTGGAGGTGGCGAGGGATTTTCCGTCGGGGCTGAACGCCACGGACTCGACTGCGTCCGTATGCCCGGTCAGGGCGAAGCGGGTCCGGGCCCGGCCTGTGGCGACGTCCCACAGTCGTACGGTGCGGTCGGCGCTGGCGGTGGCGAGGGTGTGTCCGTCAGGGCTGAACACCACGGACAGTACTGCGTCCGTGTGCCCGGCAAGGGTGGCGCGGGTCTTGCCTGTGGCCGCGTCCCACAGTCCTACGGTGCCGTCCTCGCCTGCGGTGGCGAGGGTCTGTCTATCAG
>NZ_JBEORW010000069.1:0-15938 GCF_040302565.1 Streptomyces sp. NPDC097981 | reverse complement strand
GGGCTGAAGGCCACGGACCACACGGCGGCTGCTTGCTTAGGTAGGACAACGCGGGACTTGACTGGGTCCACGTCCCACAGTCCTACGGTGCCGTCCTCGCTTGCGGTGGCGAGGGTCTGTCCGTCAGGGCTGAAGGCCACGGACCACACGGCGGCTGCTTGCTTAGGTAGGACAACGCGGGACTTGACTGGGTCCACGTCCCACAGTCCTACGGTGCCGTCTTTGCCTGCGGTGGCGAGGGTCTGTCCATCGGGGCTGAAGGCCACGGACAGCACTGCACCTGGTTGTTTGGGCAGGACGACGCGGGTCTTGCCTGTGGCCACGTCCCACAGTCGAACGGTGCGGTCGCTGCTGGCGGTGGCGCAGGTCTGTCCATTGGGGCTGAACGTCACCGAATTCACTGCGTCGGAGTGCCCGGTCAAAGGGCGGCGCTGTGCGGGACCTGCAGCGGTTTGCAGGCTTGCGATGGACTCTGCAGTGCTGCTGGTTCGATATGCCTCGATGGCCAGCAGCGAGGCGAGTGCAGGGTTGGCATCGATGAGAGTGTCAGACTGGATGGCAAATTGCCGGGATTGTGCTGCTTGGCGCTGGACGGTTGCCGTCTGCCACTGCCACACGGCGCCTCCTACGGCGAGGAGTGCCAGGAGCATGACGACCACGAGCGTCGCAAGAGTTGTGTTGAGGCGCCTGGTACGTCGGATAGCCGCCTGTTGTCGCTGCTTGCTGGCCATGATGAAGGCTGAGATTTCGCCCGGCAGTCGGCGTTGCCGCGCCCATTCCAGCCCTTCCGCGAGCGCTGTTCCCCCGAGCAGGTCTCCTGGATCGCCCTTCTCGGCGTAGCTGGCATGCCGTTCACGGGTCCGGTCGAGCCAGTCGTGGAAACGGTGATCCTCCCTGACCCACTCGCTCAGTGTTCCCCAGTCACGGATGAGCGCATCATGGATCAGTTCGGCTACCGGCTCCCCGGGAGGAGCATCGGGGTGTTGGGGGTCGCGGAGCGTCTGGGTAGTGATGATGCGGTGACGGGCGAGGGCGGCCAGGACGGTGTCGACGTCGCCGTCGCCGTCGCCGTCGCCGTCGCCGTCGGGTGCACCGTCGGGGCCCGCTGCCAAGTCGCGCAGTTCGTTGAGGGGGACTTGGGCACGGACGGCGGGGACACGGCGTCTGCGGTCGGCGGGTCTCACCAGTGAGGTCAGCATGCGTCGCGCGATGAGCTGCTGATCGGGCGGTAGTGCGTTGAGGGCGCTGTCGCACCAGGTGGTCAGGCTCCCGCTGACCGCGCCGATGCGGCGGTAGGCCTCATGGGTGAGGTGGCCGTTCTGGCGCCGGACCCACAGCTGGCTGAGGGTCAGCTCCAGCAGGGGGAGCACTGTCACGGGTGCCTGTTGGGTGGGCGCTTCCTCGGGATTGGTGGCCAGGACGTCGGAGACGATCCGCTCGGGCAGTCCTGGTTGGAAATGGAGACCCACGTCCCGGGCGGGGAGGGTGATGATGTCGTTCAGGTCCCGCTGGTTCAAGGTGCCCGGAACATTGAGGAGACCCGAGGCCGCTGCTTTCAGCAACCCTGGTGCCAAGGCGGCCAGCTGGGGATAGAAGTCGTCCCGCATGACCAGGATCACGCTGAGTGCGGCATGTGAGTCGACCGCTGCGGCGATCTGGTCCGCGACGGACTGTTGGTTCCGCCGGTGGCCGTCGGCCGTCTGGATGAAGAGCTCTTCGAACTGGTCGATGATCAGCAGGATGCGCTGGTGGTCGGGCTCGGCTGCCAGCCGACGGGTGACCGCCCCGGCGATGCCCGTGGTGATGGCTCCCGGCAGTCCTGCACGTTCGATCTCTGCCGCCAGGTCCTGCCTCGGCCGTGCGATCAGCACCAGCCACCGATCACTCCCCGGCAGCTCCCCCTCCGTCAGCTCCCGCAGTACCCCTGCTTGGATCAGCGACGACTTGCCCGACCCCGACGGCCCCAGGAGCAACGTCAGCCGCCGCTGCTGTGCCAGGTTCGTCACGACCTGCCGTACCGCCTCCTGCCGGCCCTGGAACCACCGGGCGTGCTCCGCGGTGAACGGCTCCAGTCCCCGGTACGGGCATACTTCCCGCTCCACCAGCTCGGGCAGGATCCCCCGCAATACCTGTGTTGGAGTGACATAGGCGACGCCCTGCCCCTTGCCGAACTCGTCGGGCGCGGCGATCTCGGTGAGCATGCCGATGACCAGGCCGGTCACCTCGTCGAGCACGGGCCCGCCGCTGAACCCGGTGGTGAGATCGTTGGCCGCGGTGAGCTGCAGGTGCGCACTCCGGTTCCCCGAGCCGGGCAGCAGATCGCCGGCCACGCCGAAGCCGAAGTGTCCTTCCGGCGGGGCCTGCGCGGGGAATCCGAACGAGCGCACCTGATGACCCCGGCACCCCTCCGCAGAGCCCAACGGCAGCACCCGCGCCCCAGCCGGCATGCTGCTCAGACGGATGAAGGCCACGTCCTCGTCCTGGGTGGCTCGCCACAGCTCGCCCGGGACCTGGCCCTCCACCTGACCCACACCCCTCACATGAGGGAAGGCCACCTGTACCGCAGCCCCCGGCCCGCCTCCGGCCGCTTCGACGACGTGCGCGCAGGTGGCCACGACCCTGTCTGACACGAGGAACCCAGCCCCGACCACCGCTCCATCCGGCCGGAGCACCTGGACCATGGCGGCGAGCAGGTCTGGTGCAGTGCCGTCCGCCGATTCCTTCTCCGTGCCAGTCACCGGGATCAGTCCGTACCCGTGCCTGCGCAAGGGTGACCGGCGCCGTCACCCTGCCAGGAAACGGTTACCTTCAGGTGACGGCCGGCCTGGCTCTTGGTGATCACAGCCCCCGCCTCGACCGCCAGGTCGACGCCGAACTCGACAGTGATCTGGTCGGGGCTGGCCCTGCGTAGCTGGCCGAGGGTGGCACGGACAGCCTCCGTGACCGGTTCCAGGGCCCCTTCCAGAGTCACCGGCAATTCGCGTACGGCGTCACCGATACGGCCAGCCCTCACCGGCCCGTCCCACTCGGCCTGCTGCTCGACCCGAATGCAACCTCCGCCGTCCAACGGAATCCGGGTCAGAGCTGCCAACAACGCCTCCGTCGTCGATCGTGGCCCCGCACCTGGGATCTTGGCCAGCGTGCTCTGCATAGCCGCACGCTAGAGCGATGCCCACGCCGAAGGCTGTGCCTGTCCCGATTTAAGGCCCTGACATCACCCGGAAGGACGAGGCTCACCTTGGACTGACCGCTGTGAGCTGGCCTGAGTAGCGCCTGAGCCGTTCATGGCATTCGGCGAGGATGTGGCTGTGGCTCTCAGGCGTATTGACAGTCCTCCGCGCCGTCCTCGTCGTCATCGAGACCGGCCGCGTCTGGGTCACGCAACGGCCGCAGGCTGCCGCCGGCCGGGAGGGACGCGGTGAAGCTGTAGCGGCCCAGCACGTTGAGATTGCGGTGCTTCAGTGGGGACAGCCGTGCGATGTCCCCGTCGCAGATCTCGTGGCCCTCGGCGCGCAGCTGCGCAACGGCGGCGTCGATGTACCGGGTCTTCGAAGACGCCGCGGTCGCCTGGCAGAACCACATGAACTCCCGCACGGGACGCCGGGCCGGCGCCATGATGGGCAAACCCCACTTCAAAGCGCAGGGCCGGTGCCGGGAGTCCTTCCGGATCGTCCACGACGTCAAGAACCCCAGCATCCGCTTCACCGGCCCGCCGATCCCTCCCTCGCGGGCGGGCACGGGGACCGTGCCATCCATAACCTGATCGCGGACTCCGCCCGGGCCGCCGGGCTCACTCAGCCGCTCGAGCTGGGCGAGCGCGCGGTGTTGTCGACCACGGCCGAGGGGGCGGAGCTGGCGGCCGTGGTCTTCACCCAACAGGGCGGGGAGGCGGTCCGGGCCCGTCGACGGCTCGCCCGGCGGGCCCTTCGGCGAGGCCTGCGCCGGTACTCCGGCCATTCGATGCGGCGAGGCAAGGTCCGCGACGATCAGCAGGCCGGCGCTCCCCGGCACGTCATCGAGCGGCAGCTCCCAGGCGAGGTCATCCGACTCGAAGCCATCGCCGGTCTCATCCCGGAACCGCTCGATCTCCGCGGCAAGCGTCTCGGCGAGCGCGCCCGCGTCGACCACGACCGCGCCGAGCGGCGCGGTGATCCCGCCGATCCGCCCCTGCGCCGTCGGCCGTCCCCTCACCGTCGACCGGTTCGCCGCCACCCCACATACGGGCAAAACCGCACCAGCGGCATCAAGTACTGCACCCGCGAATGTGCCCGCGCCCAAGCCCAACGCGAACACCGGCGACGCCGCAAGACCGCTGCCGCGCAGGAACCAGCGCGCGCCCTGCGAGGAATCGAAGGAAGCCGAGCGTGAAGGAATACCTGTATCCCCACCAGCGAGAAGCCGTCGACGCTGTCGCGCGAGCGCTCGGCGTACCTCCAGCAGGCACCATCCCGGAGCGCGGGCTACGCACCCAGGTGATCATGGCGACCGGATCCGGAAAGACCCAGGTCGCGGTCCGCAGCGCGGAGAAACTCCACGCGGGCCGGGTGCTGGTGCTCGTACCCTCGCTGGACCTGCTCGCCCAGACCGAGTCCGCATGGCGCGAGGGCGGCCGCCGGGGACCGATGATCGGAGTGTCGTCGCTCCGGGGCAAGGAGGTGTCCTTCCCCAACACCACCGACGTGAACGAGCTGGTGGAGTGGACCCGGGGCCTGGCCAAGGTCACCGTCTACGCCACGTACGCCTCCCTGGGTTTGGGCACCCTGGAACGGGCACACGCCGCCGACCTCGCGGCCTGGGACCTGATCGTGGTGGACGAGGCGCACCGGACCTCAGGCCGGCTCGGGAAGCCGTGGGCCGTCATCCACGACAACACCCGGATCCCTGCTTGGCGCAGGCTGTACATGACGGCCACGCCCCGACTGTGGCAGCTCGGAGACGAGGACGAAGCCGGCTCGCCCGGCGAGCTGGTCGCCAGCATGGACGACGACCCCGAGGGCCCGTTCGGCAGCCGGTGCTTCACCCTGACCCCCTCCGAGGCCATCGACCGGGGCATCTGCGCGCCCTACCAGGTCGTCTGCGTGGATGTCACCGACACCGCGCTCCAGGCCGCGCAGCTCCTGGGCGCGGAGGGCGGTCGGACGAGATCCGCGGAGCCCGGCTCGCCGCGCTGCAGACCGCGCTGGTGAAGGCACCCGCGGAGGAAGGCTTCCGGCGCACGCTGGTCTTCCACCACGTGGTGAAGGAGGCTGAAGCGTTCGCGGCCGGCCTTCCGGACGTCACCGCCCAGCTGCATGCCAGCGACCGCGAGCTGTACCCGGCCACCGTGTGGGCGGACTGGCTGTGCGGTGAGCACAAGCCGCTCCACCGGCGCCGCGTCCTCGCCGAATTCGCCGAGGGGATCGCCACGGACGGCACCGTGGTGGTGAAGGGCTACCTGGGGTCCGTGAAGGTCCTCGGGGAAGGCGTCGACACCAAGAACTGCGACTCCGTGTACTGGGCCGACGTGCGCGGTTCCATGCCCGATCTCGTCCAGGCCGTGGGGCGGGCGCTGCGGATGCAGCCGGGTGAGGGGAAGGTGGCCTCGCTGGTGGTGCCGATCCTGCTGGGGCCCGGCGAGACGCCGGACAATATGCTCACGTCCCGCGCGTACGGCGGGCTGGCCAAGCTCCTCGAAGCACTCCGGGCCCACGACGCGCGGATCGTGGAGACCCTCGCGGAGCAGCAGGCACCAAGCCGCTACAAGCCCGTCAGCAAGGACGACAGCGGGAAGAGCGGCAACGGCTCCGAGGGCGTCAGCGCCCCTGCCAAGGCCCTGCTGAAGTTCAGCGTGCCCCGAGACCGGCCGCGCTCGCCGCATTCATCAACCTGCGCGTCCTCAACCCGGAACACGAGCACTGGCGGCGCGGGGTCGAGGCCGCGGTCATCTACGCCCGCGAGCACGGCGCCCTGCGTGTCCCGTTCACCTTCCGCGTCCCCGCCGCCGAAGAAGCCGAGGCGGCAGGATGGCCGGCCTCGCTCGCCGGGTTCCCGCTCGGGCAGTGGACCGCCGACGCCCGCCGCTTCTACAACCGCGGCAACATGGACGAAGAACGCGTCGCGCAGCTTGAGAAGCTCGGCATGGTCTGGTCCCACTTCGACGTCGCATGGCAGGAGGGACTGACCGCCGCACGCGGATGGGCCGCCGAACACGGCCACCTCCTGGCACCGCTCGACGCCGCCTACCAGGGCGCGGCGGTGGGCATCTGGCTGAAGAACGCGCGGGCCGCCGCCCGGAAGGCACAGGAGATCGAGCAGCGGCGGGCCGACGGCCTGCCGGTGGAGTCGTCGGCCGGGGCGATGACACGGTCCCGGCGCGAGCAACTGGAGGAGATCGACCCCTCCTGGTGCCCGGTGTGGCCGGTGACCTGGCAGCGCTGCTTCCACCTCGTCCGCCAGCACCTCGACACCGGCCAGGCACTGCCCACCACGGCGGGCGAGGTCGTGCGCCAAGGCGAGGACCTCGGACGGTGGGTCACCTCCGTCCGGCACGGGTGGGACCAGCTCACCACCGTGCAGCAGTGGATGTGCGAACAGGTCCTCGGCATCGAACCCGCCGACGAGGACGAGAAGCCCAAGCCCCGCACCAGCCAAGCGGACAAGTGGGCCATGCACCTCACCGCCGCCACCCAGTACTTCGACCGCGAGGGCCACCTCACCGTCCCACGCAAGCACATCGAAACGATCACCCTCGACAGCGACGGCCAGGCGCAGCAGGACGTACCGCTGAAACTCGGGACGTGGGTCGACAACCAGCGCCGCCGCATCGCGACGCTGTCAACGGAGCGGGTCGAGCAGCTGTCCAAGGTCGGAATGCGGTGGGCGTAGCCCCGTCCATCACCGCCGTGGGTCCGCGCAGAGCTTGTGCGGACCCACGGTCAGCCGAATCCGTTACGGCAGGTCTTCCAGCCGGGCGAGCAGGCCGGCGGCGGTGGCGACAGCCGCGACGGCGTCGGCCCGTGTCCACGCGAAGTGCTCGGTTGTGCCCGCATCGTCGTGCGGGGCGCCGCTGAAGAGTGCGAAGGCGCTCTGGGTGAGCATCGCCCAGCGCTCCGCCTGGTCGCGGTCCTTGGCGTTCTTCTTCTGGGCCTGGTTGTACACATTCTGGGTGTTGCATGCCTCGCGTACTGGATCGAGGGCCGCGCGTGCGAGAGAGACGGCGTGCTCGTACCGACCGTCCCTGATCGCGGTCTTCGCCTCACGGATGCGACGGGCCGCAGTCGCGCGAGCCTCGACCTCAGTGAGCGGAACGAGGACATCTACGAAGGCGCCGGCGTCGAGCTGAGTGATCGCGTTGCTCCACGTCGCATGCGGGATGCGTATGACCTCCTGGTCGGAGGCGACAGGCCAGCTCTTCGTCTCCGTCAGGGCGGTCAGGGTGAGGTCGGCGCGCAGCGTCAGGTCGGCTCCCGCCCGCATCTTCTCCAGACCGCGCAGTTGCTGGTCCGTCACGGTCGTCTCGAGCGTGAGCATCGTCCCGAACGACTTCAGCCCGATCGGTCCCGACGTGGCATGGAGTACCCCGACCCAGCTTGCGGGGGTGGGCATGTCGTGCGTCCACAGCGTGCCCGAGACGAAGAACGGCGCGTCCTCGGCGTAGTCGCCATGGGGATGCACCTCGAAGGTGAGGGCAAGCCGGTGCACGTCCCACCCCCGGTAGAAGTTGACGTGCTGCTGCGCCCGGATGTTGACGTTGTAACTGTTCGAGCCGAATTGAAAGTTGGCCATCGTTCCTCGCCTGATTGAAGCCTTACCTGATGGTGTCAGGCCAACCAGGACGAGCGGCATCGATTTGCACCGACCGCTCGCGAGCCAGAGCGCGGGGTCGCCGTCGGCCAGATCGGCCCCGGTCAGAGTGTGTGTCGGACCAGTCCCAACGGTTCCGCTCGCCAGGGCGTGCGTTGTACAGGGCGCGGACGCTGGCGCCGGGCCGGCCGAGCTTGGTCGTCAGTGCGACATCGGTCTGGATCTCGTCCGCCGTCGGTGACGTCGAGCAGCAGCCCGTCGAGCAGGTCGCCGACGAGCTCGGCGTAGGTGCGGCCGGGCCGTGGGCCCGGGTCCGGGTCGTCGTCCGCATCGTAAACCCGGCCTCGCAGCAGCTCCTCATCCCTGTCCATGCGCCGCAGACCTCCAACCGTCACTGATAACGAGGTGCCCTGCGGTCGTATGGTCGGCTCGGGTCCGGACGGTGAGCGGGTGACTTGTCTCGCGAGGCTTCTCACCCGCCTTTTCCCTCCACCTTGCGAACCGGTGGTCTTTAGCCTGGAACGCATGCCGCAGCCCGAGTTCACTGCCGATGACTACGTCAACCCCGAGGCTCCCGAGGACGAGCTCCGTCTCAGGTCGGACCACCCGCGTGTCCGTGACCACTCCTACGACTGCTCACGCAGCACTCAGGAGCTGGACCTGTGGAAACAGTCGCTCATCGCCACCGTGATGGAACCCTGGGACGCCCACCCCGACCTGTCGGTGATTCCCGAGAACGCTGAGCCAGGCCCCTCGCTCACTCTGTTCGTCAAGGAGCGACGGCGTGGGCCCGGCTACGTCGCCGACTTCGTCTACAAGGCGCCCGATCTGCCGGTGACCGTGCACGGCATCCTGGCGAACCAGGGAGCCGGCCTCGGCGTGATCGAACTCGAGCTCTGGCGCCCGGACTGGGGATACTGGGACGACTTCGGGGACTTCGTGGGGCCCTCCGAGGACGATGCGCCAGCGGCTGTGTCCGCACCGATCACGAGTGATGTCCTGCGGCGCATCCCACTGGGCCAGATCGTCGCCCGCGCCCAGGCCGAACTGGCCGACCAGTCCTGGAAAGACGAGGGGGTGACCACCCTGGGGCTCGGGCGACTTCAGGACGGCTCCGGACCAGAGCTCGCCCCGGCGTCCGTACAGGCTCTGGAGAACGCCAGCGCACTCGCACAGCCCGCGCAGCGAGGGCGGCCTCCGCTCGAGGAAGAACTCCTTCACCGTGTGGCCCACGCCTATCTCCGTGAAGCCGTAAACGGTCCCGGCCTCCACCGGCGCCTGGCCCACCTCTTCGACCGCCCCGAACCGACCATCAAGGACTGGATCAAAGCAGCCCGCGAGCGCGGCTACCTCTCCCAAGCAGTCCCAGGCCGCTGCGCAGCCGGACCAGGCCCGCTCCTCAGCCACCCCCAGAACGGGCCTGGCACTCCGCCTTGAGCCTCCGCAGCATGGGCTTGCCCAGGGTCGACTAAGGCTTGCCCACACTGTCAGCTTGCCCAGCCCGATCAGGAGGCTTGCCCGGGGCGGAAGCGGGAGCGCCAGCCGCGGGCTTTCTCGGCGGTCTCTGCCGCCTCCGCCTCCAGGCGGTCACGCTCGGCTTGGTCCGCTGCCGCGACTGTCTTGGCCTCGCACGGCTTGCACAGCGTCGGGTGCCACCGGTGACCCGGCCCCGGGGACAGCTGGGTGTTCTCCCATCGGTCGTTGTCGAACTTCTTCCCGCAGCCGGCGCAGACGGGGCGGGCGGCCTCGTGCTCGGCCCTCTTCTGCTCGGCCGCGCGGCGCAGCTGCTCCTTGTACTCCGCCTGTTGTGCCTTCATCCGCTCCGCTTGGCGGGCGAGGGCGGCGTCCCGGCGGGGGTTGCCGATCGCGTCGCGCAGCGGCTGCATGTGGGTGCGGCCGAAGCGGAGGAAGACCGGGCCGTTGGGTCCGTGCTCGCGCAGGTTGCGCAGGCCGGTCGCGATGATCGGGATCTTCCGGTCGTAGCTGCTGAACCCGTCGGCCGGCTCCCCCGCCCACAGCGGCCGGGTCAGCTCCTGCAGCCGCGGGACGGTGCGGTTGGGGTCGCGGGCGCCGACGTGGTTGAAGACCAGGAGCACGGGCGGGTACGGGGTCTCCCCGTACTCGGCGACGCGGGCCATCCAGCGGGTGCGCCACATCGGCTTGTCCTTGCCGTCGGTGTCCTTGATCTGCCGCTTGAAGAACCTGGAGTACTTCAACAGCTTCGCCGCAATCTCCTCGGCGGTCTCGTGGCAGTTGTCGACCTCGATGAACAACAGCGGGATCCCGTCCTGCGGGGCGGTGAGCACGATGTCGGCCTGGGCGCCGCCCTTGCCCGGCGCACCCCACGTGCCGGTGGCCGGCAGCGGGACCTCCGTCGCGTACGAGGCGATCGTGCCGACACCGGCCGGGCCGTCGACGGCGGCCTGGGCCGCCGCCTTCACCTCAGCTGGCTCCGCAGTGAGCAGCCGCAGGTCGGGCTTCGGGCGCAGCATCGCGATGACGGTCTCGTTGACGGCCATGGGGTGAGTGGCCCCGCTGGAGCCCGCGCCGCGAGCGGTGGAGCCCATCTCCGACTGGGGGCGGCCCAGCTCGTAGGAGGCAGCTTCCAGGCCCTTGGTGGTCAAGTTCCGCAGCGACTCCCCCGCCCGGGTGGTGCCACCGTTCTCCGCGAGACCGTGCTTGCGCAGATCGGAGAGCGCACCCGCATGCGCAGCGGTACGGGCGGTCTTCCGCTCCGAGGCCGTCGCCTTCGTCGTGTGCCGGTAGGTCAGATGCGGCGAAGCGATCCGCTGGATCTGATCGGCCGTGGCCACCTTCAAAACCCCCAGCACCCGCAGCACATCCCCGCGCAGATCGTTCGAGGAACCCGCCGGATTCGTCAACCGCCTGCCAGCCATCAGCACCACCCCTTCGCACTACGCCACCAACCGCACCAGCCAGCCACAATGCAAACGTGACCAGTCATCGAGAGCACCGGGCCCCCTGGAACCCGATGATCTCCTCCCATACAGACAACAAGAGGGGAGAAGAGGGGTGTGACGGCGCGGATTTCACCCTGATCTGGGCGCTGACCTGCATGTTTTCCACCCTCACGCGGGTCGGGCACCCTAGTGGGTACCGAAGGGGGTCCCGAAGTGCCCCCTCAAGGAGCCCACTTCGGCTTGCCCAGCCGGTGCGGGGCTTGCCTGCTCGTGCGGGATCCCCGCGAGCTGCATCACTGGCGGGCGCCCGGCAGTGACGGTGCGCGGCTCGGTGGCCAGGCCGAGTCTCTCGCAGACCTCGACGGCCACGGTCTCGCTGCAGAGGGCGGCGGCGACGGTGTTCTCGAAGAGGACTTCGGAGTGGACCGATCCCCACTTCCCATCCAAGCGCTGCCCCTTCACCGACAACAAAACATGATCATGCAGCAAGGGCATCCCGGCCCGTGATTCGTGGCGGAGGCGGGCGGCGACCAGACCGCCGGGCGGCCGCACACGGTAGACGCCGTCCTTGCCGAACCGGATCACCGCGACGTGGTCCTCGATCCACTCCAGCACCCGCTCGATCGCGCGCCCATGCGCGGCCTCGATCACCAGCCGGCTCGTCTCATCCCCCAACGCCCACAGGAGGTAGGTCGTCGGCTGCGGCCGGAAGACGAAGTCGAAGCCGACGACCTTCAACCGCCGCCCCAGCGCCCCGGCCCGCCGCGCCACCTTCGGGGAGTCGCCGGCGGCAAGCCGTTCAGCCACGAGCCGCTCTGCGTCCGGGTGCTGGCCTCCCTCACCGAAGAGCTGGCGAAGCTGCTCCTCGGCGACCTCCTCCCCCGCCACCAGCCCGAGCGCGCCGAGCCCGCGGCCCATCCAGCGAGTGGCAGGGACACCGGCCTGCTCTTGGGCCTTCTTCAGCGGCATCCGGGCCGGGCGTCGGCCGTCACCGACAACTGTCTCGCGCGTGTAGTAGCGCTGCATCTGACCGGCCCTCACGAGCATCGCGTCCATCGTCATGCAGACCACGCCACACCGCCGTGCCCTGCAGCAACAGGGCTGTCGGCAATCCGGCCCGCCAGGCGGGACCAGCGGGCGAACTTTCTTCCCGAGTGCCCGCCAGGCGGGAAGCGGCGCCGGCCCCGCAGCGAATGTCATCGCTCTGCGGTCCTTCCTCCAACACCCCGGTGACACACCACTCCGGTCACCAGTCACCGGCCCCCACGCACCGGTGAGTCACCACTCCACTCACCACCAACCGGCACGCACTCACCGGTGACGCACCACACCGAACCCAATCGAGCACGACCCAGCACACCGGTGACCCGAGTTCACCGCACACCCTTCCGACCCCGCCCTCCGGCAACCGCGCCGACTCCCGCCCAGCGCCGGCCCTTCGACCACGTCGACCTGGATGCCTTCGGGCCCGACCTGCGTCGGGCCTCCGGTTGAGGGAGGCCCATCAGGTGGGCCCTGAGCATGCACTCGTCGGTCGAGACGACTCATGAGCCTTCAGGGCTGTTCAACGGCTCACCGCCGGGGCCACGCTGGTCTTAGAACCAGTCGCTCCTCGGGAAGCCGTCCGTCCTCGGCTCGTACACGATCTTGTCGTAGAGAGCTTTCTGACAGATCCGAGAGTGATCCGCTGCGGAGAGGGCCAGCCGCTTACGCTCGGCAGCCGGTTCCGTGAACCACTGACGGATCCCTAGTGCTCTGACCGCATACCTTCGCCGGGTTGGGCGGGTGTGGGGCCGTTAATGCCAGCCACCTGGCCGAGGCATCCGCCTATGCTCGACTCGTGCAACCGCTTTCCGACCGCAGCAATCCGTTGATCACGGCGTTCCCAGCCGAGCTTGCAGGCGATGCCGAGGCAGTCCTGGCGGTGATGCCTGATTCTCGGCTCCAGCCGCATGCCTCGTTCTCGGTCGTTGTGGAGGGCCAGCAGGTTCTGATCCCCGGGCGCCTCTACAACGACGAGCCGCCAACTGACATGGTGGCGTCGCTTTCGTCGCGCCAACAACAGCTTCTGCACTGCCTGTACTCAAGGCACTGCGACGGCATGGTCAGGCAGCGCCACCTGGAGAAGGCCGTTGGTTCCACCGACCCATGGGTCGTCCCCTTCGTGGTGCAGCTGGTTGGCGAGTACGTCTTGGAGATCCTGGTCGTCATCTGCGATGAGCTCCGTGATCTCGCCGCGCCCGGCACCTGCGGCCACCTCGCTTACGGGCAGTTCATCGTGGACAACCCTGCTTTCTTCGCGCGCACTCAACGCCGGGTCGTGAGCTACTGGAGCTGCTACCACCGGGGCACCTACGCGAGTTTTCGGGGCTACCCGGGGTGCACGATTCTTGACCTCCTACGGTCCGCTGCCTCCGACAGGGCGGGACATCCCTGGGCCAACCTCGCTCCAGCCGGCGCCAGGGTGGACGGCTACTGCTAGGACCCGGCCGGGCAAGGTCGCCAGGCTGGTCAAGCGGTATCGGCGAGGGGACGTCCGCCCCAACGGATGCCCTTCTCGCTGCGGATGCGAGCGCGCTCGCGGCGCTGGGCTGCCAGCACGCCGGGGTGACGGGCATTCGCGGTGCGCCAGCGCAGACAGGCGTGCAGGGCCCGGGTCTGCACGGTGTGGTTGCGGTGGTTGGAGTTGGCGACGGTGAACTGCCGCAGCGGCCCGAAGTGCGCCTCGATCGGGTTGGCTCAGGACGCGTATGTCGGCGTGAAGCACAGTTCGACGCGGTTCTTCCTCGCCCAGCGGCGGATCGTCTCGCCCTTGTGGGCGGACAGGTTGTCCAGGATGACGTAGATGGCGGCGCCGTCCGGCCGGGCGGCCCGGACCGACCTGAGCGCGGCCAGCGTGGTCGCGGCGCCCTTCTTCCGGCGGTTGACGCCCCAGAGCGTGTCGTCACCGACCGAATAGCAGCCGTGGAAGTACCCGACGCCATGCGTGCGGTGGTAGGTCGCCGGGTGCCGCTCGGGGTGACTGGCGAGGGCCCAGCCCGCAGCGCCGGTGGGGCGGATGCCGAGCGGGCCGAACTCGTCGAACGCGAAGACCCGGTCCGGAAAGCGGTCCAGGACCTCCTCGATCCGGTCCAGTTTTGCCTCGCGGTCGGGGTCCGATCTGGACACGACCGTCGATGACGTGCCCCGCTTTGGCAGGGGCCCGGCCGCAGCCGCGGGGTGACCGTTGATGCCCGCCGCTCAGCCGGTTGCCGGCGTGCGGCCGTGCGGATCGAGGGTCGCCAGGTGGGCGGCGAGGTCGTCGGCGAAGCGGCCGAGGAGCCGACTGAGGGTGCGGCGATCCTCAGCGGACCAGTCGGCGAGCGCGTCGTTGAAGGACCCGAAGAGCGCTCTCAGATAGCGCTCGGCGACCGCGGCGCCCTCGGGGGTGGGCTCGATCAGGCGAGCCCGCTGATCGTCCGGGTCGATGACGCGGCGCGCCAGCCGGCGCCGCTCCAGTTCGTTGACCTGTCGGGTGACGTGCGGCCCGACCACCTGCATGCGCTGCGCGATCTCGCCGACGCGCAGTGGTTTGCCGACCACGCGCAGTTGCATCAGGACGGTCATCGCCGGCCGGTCGAGGCCGGATCCCGCCTGCTCCATGGCGTGCTCGACCAGCCCTCCGCGGTTCAACGCGGTACTGAGCTGGGCGAGTCGCGGTAGGAGGGCCATCAGGTTGAGTTCGTTGCTGCTCCCGCGCTCGGCGCTGTCATTGCTGTCGTCCGGTGTGTGGTTCACGCCACGCCATCCTCGATAAATACCAAAGTTAGGTATATGGTTTTGCTGGGTGCCGCCGCGGACAGCGGCGCACCGCACCCGAAAAAAGGATACCTAAGTTACATACATGGAGTCGACTATGACTGCGACCCTCCGCACCACCTCAGCCGCCCACCGCGGCCGCTCCGTCCTCGTCTCCGGCGCCAGCCTCGCCGGACCCGCGCTCGCCTACTGGCTGCACCGCTACGGCTTCGAAGTCACCGTCGTGGAGAAGGCCGACACCGTGCGCGGCGGCGGCTACCCCATCGACATCCGCGGCACCGCCCTCGAAGTGGTGCGGCGCATGGATCTCCTGCCCCAGCTGCAGCAGGCCCACATCGACACCCGTCGCCTCACTTTCCTCAACGCCGACGGCGGCACCATCGCCGCGCTGCGGCCCGAGGCCGTCAGCGGCGGAACCGGGAGCGACCTCGAAGTGCCCCGCGGAGATCTCACCAGGATCCTCTACGCCGCGGTCTGCGAGGACGTCGAGTTCCTCTTCGGCGACTCCGTCACCGCACTCGACGACCGCCCCGAAGCAGTCGACGTCACCTTCCGCAGCGGCACCCGGCGCACCTTCGACCTGGTCGTCGGCGCCGACGGCCTGCACTCCAACACCCGCCGACTGGTGCTCGGCACCGAGGAGCAGTATCACCGCTACCTCGGCTACTGCTTCGCCGGCTTCACCATGCCCAACCACCTCGGACTGACGCAGGAGGCCGTGCTGTGGAACGTGCCGGGGCGGGCTGCCGCCCTGTACGCCGTCGGCGCCGGGGAGCAGGTGCACGGCATCCTCAGCTTCGCGCGCACCGACCCGCCCCTCGACGCCTTCCGCGACCCGCAGGCGCAGCGCGACCTGGTGGCCGAGACCTTCCGGGGCGACGGCTGGGAGGTGCCGCGGATGGTCGCCGCGATGCAGGATGCGGACGACCTGTTCTTCGACGTGGTCAGCCAGATACGGACACCGCGCTGGTCCCGGGGACGGGTCGCACTGGTCGGCGACGCCGCCCACGCACCGTCCTTCCTGACCGGCCAGGGCACCAGCCTCGCCCTGGTGGGTGCCTACGTGCTGGCCGGGGAGCTGGCCGCGCACGCCGATCACGCCGAGGCGTACGCCGCCTACGAGCGCACGGCACGACCGTACGTGACGCTCAATCAGGACCTGGTCTCCGAGGGGAACGCGGCGCTCTTCCCCAACACCGAGGAGACGCTGCGGCAACGCAACGCTGCGCTGCGCTCGCTCTCCGAGCTCCCGGCCGACGAGCCGCGTGCCGCCCACACCGCGCTCGTCCTTCCCGACTACGAGGCAGCCGCCGCCCGGTGAGCCGGTTGCCCGCCGTCCAGACCTAGTGCTGTGACCGGATAGGTTCGCCGGGTTGCTCAGGCTGCGGGTGCGAGGGGGCGTCCGCCCCAGCGGAGGCCCTTCTCGCTGCGGATGCG
>NZ_JBEORW010000068.1:0-24802 GCF_040302565.1 Streptomyces sp. NPDC097981 | reverse complement strand
CGGCGTCACCGTCGACTGGACCGCCTACTTCGCGGGCACCGGCGCCCAGCGCGTCGACCTGCCCACCTACCCCTTCCAGCGCCAGCGCTACTGGCCGGCCATCTCCTCCCTCTACCTCGGGGACGTCGAGGCGATCGGCCTCGAGGACACGGCCCACCCGCTCCTGAGCGCCGGTGTCGCCCTGCCCGAGTCGGACGGCATGGTCTTCGCCGGTCGCCTCGCCCTGTCCACCCACCCCTGGCTCGCCGACCACGCCATCCTCGGCAGCGTCCTGCTGCCCGGTACGGCCTTCGTGGAACTCGCGACCCGCGCCGGTGACCAGCTCGGCTGCGACCACCTCGAAGAGCTCACCCTCGAAGCGCCCCTCGTCCTGCCCGAACGCGGAGGCGTCCGGCTGCGCGTCTGGGTCGGCGCCGCCGACGAGGCCGGCCGCAGGCCGTTGGCCCTGCACTCCCGCGCCGAGGGCCTGGCGGCCGAGGAACCCTGGACGCGGCACGCCTCCGGTGTCCTTGCCGAAGAGGCCCGCCCCGCCGCCGGCTTCGACCTGAGCGCCTGGCCCCCGGCCGGCGCCACCGAGCTGCCCCTCGACGGCCGCTACGAGGCGCTCGACACCATCGGATTCGCCTACGGCCCCACCTTCCGCGGCCTGCGCACGGCATGGCAGCTCGACGGCGCGGTGTACGCCGAGGTCGCGCTGCCCGAAGGCGCCGAGGGCCAGGCGGGCCGCTTCGGCCTGCACCCGGCGCTGCTCGACGCCGCCCTGCACGCCATCGGGCTGGACGGCATCGGAGCCGACGACGGCCAGGGGCGCCTGCCCTTCGCCTGGTCCGGGGTGTCCCTGTACGCCGGAGGGGCGAGCGCGCTGCGCGTCCGCCTGACCCCGGCCGGCGCCGAGGGCGTCCGGCTGGAGATCGCCGACGCGTCCGGCGCCCCCGTAGCGGCCGTCGACTCGCTCGGACTGCGGCCGGTGACCGCCGACCGGCTGCACGCCGCGCGTGCCTCGTACCACGAGTCGGTGTTCCGCCAGCAGTGGACCGAGACCGGCGGCCTCGCCGCCCCGGACGAGCCGGCCACCGTCCGGTACGCCTTCCTGGGCGGCGCCGGCGACGAAGACCCGCAGGGCACCGACCGCTACGCCGACCTGGCCGCGCTGGCCGCCGCCGTCTACGCGGGAGCGGCCGTCCCGGACGAGGTGGTCGTCCACCTGGCCCCGACGCCCGCCCCGCTGTCCGCGCCGGCCGTGCACGACGCCGCGCACACCGCGCTCGCCCTCGCCCAGGCCTGGCTCGCGGACGACCGGTTCGCCGCCGCCCGGCTCGTGTTCGTCACCCGCGGCGCGGTGGCCACCACCCCGGACGAGGACGTGAGCGACCTGGCCGCCGCCACCGTGTGGGGCCTGCTGCGGTCCGCGCAGACGGAGAACCCCGGCAGGATCGCGCTCGTCGACGCGGCCGCCGACAGCGCCGCGGACGGCGGCCACGCCGCCCTGCGCACCGCGCTCACCTCCGACGAGGAGCGCTTCGCCCTGCGCGCGGACGCCGTGCTCGTCCCGCGCCTGGCGCGCGTCGAGACCGGCCAGGAGGACGCCGACCGTACCCCGGCCTTCGGCCCCGACGGCACGGTGCTCGTCACCGGTGCCACCGGCGCGCTCGGCGGGCTCGTCGCCCGCCACCTGGCCACCTCGTACGGAGTGCGCCGCCTGCTCCTCGTGGGCCGACGCGGCGCCGACGCCCCCGGCGCGGCCGCACTCGTCGCGGAACTCGCCGCGTCGGGAGCCACCGCCACCTGGGCGGCCTGCGACGTGGCCGACCGGGACGCGCTCGCCGCCCTGCTCGCGCGGATCCCCGCCGACCACCCGCTCACGGCGGTCGTCCACACCGCCGGCGTCCTCGACGACGGGATCCTCACCTCGCTGACCCCCGACCGGCTGTCGGCGGTCCTGCGGCCCAAGGTGGACGCGGCCTGGAACCTGCACGAGCTGACCCGGGACCTGGACCTCTCCGCCTTCGTGCTGTTCTCCTCCACCTCCGGCCTGTTCGGCGGCCCCGGCCAGGCCAACTACGCCGCCGCCAACTCCTTCCTGGACGCGCTCGCCCAGCACCGCCGCGCCCAGGGCCTCCCGGCGTCCGCGATGGCCTGGGGCCTGTGGTCGGTGGCCGATGGCATGGCCGGCGCCCTGGACGCCGCCGACGTCAACCGCATGCGCCGCGCCGGACTGCCGCCGCTGACGGCCGACGACGGCCTCAGGCTGTTCGACACCGCCGTCCGTCTGGACGACGCGCCCACGGCCCTGATGCGCGTGGACACCGACGCCCTGCGCCCCCTCGCCGCCGCCGGCACCCTCGCGCCGCTGCTGCGCGGCCTCGTACGGGGCGTCGCCCGCCGGTCGGCGGCCGTCGCCGCCGCCGGTTCCGAGCCGGAGCTGCGGGCCCGGCTGGCCGGACTGTCCGGCCCCGAACAGGACCGCGCGCTGCTGGACCTGGTCCGTACACAGGTCGCCGCCGTGCTCGGCCACGCCGGCCCCGCCGCCGTCGAGTCGGGGCGGGCCTTCAAGGAGCTGGGCTTCGACTCGCTCACCGCCGTGGAGCTGCGCAACCGCCTGAACCAGGCGACCGCGCTGCGCCTGCCCGCCACGCTGATCTTCGACTACCCGGACCCGACCGTCCTGGCCCGCCACCTGCGCACCGAGCTGATCGGAGACCCGGACCAGGAGGGCGCCGCCGCCCTCGCCGCCGGCTCCGCGACGCCCGCGACGACCGCGGCCCCCGACGACGAGCCCATCGCGATCGTCGCCATGAGCTGCCGCTACCCCGGCGACGTCCGCACCCCCGAGGACCTCTGGCAGCTCCTGACCGCCGGCGAGGACGGCGTCACCCGCCTCCCCGAGAACCGGGGCTGGGACACCGAGGCCCTCTACCACCCCGACCCCGGGCACCCGGGCACCTCGTACGCCCGCGAGGGCGGCTTCCTCCACGACGCCGCCGAGTTCGACGCCTCCTTCTTCGGGATCTCCCCGCGCGAGGCCCTCGCCATGGACCCGCAGCAGCGCCTGCTGCTGGAGACCACCTGGGAGGTCTTCGAACGGGCCGGCATCGCCCCGTCCTCGGTGCGCGGCAGCAGTACGGGCGTCTTCGCCGGCGTCATGTACCACGACTACGGGGCGCGCCTGCACGCCGTGCCCGACGGCGTCGAGGGCTACCTCGGCACGGGCAGCTCCAGCAGCATCGTCTCGGGCCGCGTCGCCTACTCCTTCGGCCTGGAGGGCCCGGCGGTCACCGTCGACACGGCCTGCTCCTCCTCGCTGGTCGCCCTCCACCTCGCGGCGCAGGCCCTGCGCAACGGTGAGTGCAGCCTCGCCCTGGCCGGCGGTGTGACCGTGATGTTCACGCCGGGCACCTTCATCGAGTTCAGCCGCCAGCGCGGGCTCGCCGCCGACGGCCGCTGCAAGTCCTTCGCGGCCGCCGCCGACGGCACCGGCTGGGGCGAGGGCGCGGGCATGCTCCTGCTGGAGCGGCTCTCCGACGCCCGCCGCAACGGCCACCAGGTCCTGGCCGTGGTCCGCGGCTCCGCCGTCAACCAGGACGGCGCCTCGAACGGTCTGACCGCCCCCAACGGCCCGTCCCAGCAGCGCGTCATCCGCCAGGCCCTGGAAAGCGCCCGCCTGACCGCCGCCGACGTCGACGCCGTCGAGGCCCACGGCACCGGCACGACCCTCGGCGACCCGATCGAAGCCCAGGCGCTGCTCGCCACCTACGGCCGCGAGCACACCGGCGAACAGCCGCTGCTGCTCGGCTCGGTGAAGTCCAACCTCGGGCACACCCAGGCCGCCGCGGGCGTGGCCGGCGTCATCAAGATGGTCCTGGCGATGCGCCACGGCGTCCTGCCCAAGACCCTCCACGTCGACGAACCGACCCCGCACGTCGACTGGACGGCGGGCGCGGTGTCCCTCCTCACCGAGCAGGTGGCCTGGCCCGAGACCGGCCGCCCGCGCCGCGCGGGCGTTTCCTCCTTCGGCATCAGCGGGACGAACGCGCACGCCATCATCGAGCAGGCCCCGCAGCCGGACCCCGGGTCCTCGCAGGCCCCCGAGCCCGCGCCGGAGGCGACCCGTACGCCCTCCGTGCCCGTCGTGCTGTCCGCCCGCGGCGAGGACGCGCTGCGCGCCCAGGCCCGTCGGCTCCACACCCGTGTCCTCGGGGACGAGGACCTGCGCACCGCCGACGTGGCCCTGTCCCTGGCCACCACCCGCTCGGCCCTGGAACAGCGGGCCGCCCTCGTCGCGTCGGACCGTACGGAGCTGCTGCGCGGCCTGGACGCGCTGGCCCGCGGCGAGAGCGCGGCCGGACTGGTCCGGGGAGCCGCGCGCGACGGCCAGGTGGCGTTCCTGTTCACCGGGCAGGGCAGCCAGCGCCTCGGCATGGGACGCGAACTCCACGCCACCCACCCCGCCTTCGCGACCGCGCTGGACGAGATCTGCGCCGAACTCGACCGGCACCTCGAACTGCCCCTGAAGGACGTGCTGTTCGGATCGGACGCCGCCCTGCTGGGCCGGACCGCCTACACGCAGCCCGCGCTCTTCGCGGTCGAGGTGGCGCTGTTCCGGCTGCTGGACGCCTGGGGCGTACGGCCCGACGTGCTGTCCGGCCACTCCATCGGCGAGATCGCCGCCGCCCACGTCGCCGGGGTGCTCTCCCTCCAGGACGCCGCCGAACTGGTCGCCGCACGCGGCCGGCTGATGCAGGAACTGCCCGCCGGCGGCGTGATGATCGCCGTCCAGGCCTCGGAGGACGAGGTCCTGCCGTTCCTGACCGACGGCGTGAGCGTCGCCGCGGTCAACGGCCCTCAGGCCGTCGTCGTGGCCGGTGACCCGGACGCCGCCGTCGAGGTCGCCGAGGTCTTCGAGGCCCTGGGACGCAAGACCAAGCGCCTCACCGTCAGCCACGCCTTCCACTCCCCGCACATGGACGCCATGCTCGCCGACTTCCGCAAGGTCGCCGAGGGCCTGGTGTACGGGGCGCCGCGCATCCCGGTCGTCTCGAACCTGACCGGCGCGCTCGTCACCGACGAGATGGGCTCCGCCGACTTCTGGGTCCGGCACGTCCGCGAGGGCGTGCGCTTCCTCGACGGCGTCCGCGCCCTGGCCGGGGCCGGGGTGACGACGTACGTCGAACTCGGTCCCGACGGCACCCTGTCCGCGCTCGTCCAGGACTGCCTCACCGACGACACCGCCGAGGCTCTCGAGTCCGCCGGGGCCGCCCTCTGCGTGCCCGTGCTGCGCAAGGGCCGCCCCGAGGCCGAGGCCCTCGCCACCGCCCTCGCCCAGGCCCACGCGCACGGCGTCACCGTCGACTGGACGGCGTTCTTCGCCGGCACCGGCGCCCGCCGCGTCGACCTGCCCACGTACGCCTTCCAGCGCAAGCGCTACTGGCTTGACGTCGGCGTCTCCGTCGAGGACGTCCTCGCGGCCGGCCTCGACACTGCCGGACACCCGCTGCTCGGCGCCACCCTGCCGCTGCCCGCCTCCGACGGCCTGGTCCTCACCGGCCGCCTCGCCCTGTCCACCCACCCCTGGCTGACCGACCACACGGTCATGGACACCGTCCTGCTGCCCGGCACCGCCTTCGTCGAACTGGCCCTGCGGGCCGGCGCGGAGACCGGCTGCGACACCGTCGAGGAACTGGCCATCGAGGCCCCGCTCACCCTCGGCGACCAGGGCGCCGTACAGCTCCAGCTCGCCGTCGACGCGGCCGACGAGGAGGGCCGGCGCAACCTGACGCTGCACTCCCGCCCCGCCGACGCCCCGGCGGGCGAGCCGTGGACGCGCCATGTCACCGGCGTACTCGCCCAGTCCGCCCCGGCCCGTGCCTTCGACCTGTCCCAGTGGCCGCCGGCCGGTGCCGAACCCGTACCCACCGACGGTTTCTACCCCGCCGCGGCCGCGGCCGGCCTCGGATACGGGCCGGTGTTCCAGGGGCTGCGCGCCGCCTGGCGCGGCGACGGCGCGCTGTTCGCCGAGGTCGCGCTCGACGAGGCGTACGCGGGCGAAGCCGACGCGTACGGCGTGCACCCCGCGCTCCTCGACGCCGCCCTCCAGGCCATCGGCCTCGGGATACCCGGTTCCGGCTCCGACGACTCCGCCGAGGGCGCCCGACTGCCCTTCGCCTGGACCGGCGTACGCCTCCACGCGACCGGCGCGGCCGCCCTCCGGGTCCGGATCGCCGCCGCGGCCTCCGGCGGCGTGACCCTGGACGTCGCCGATTCCACCGGCGCCCCGGTGGCCTCGGTCGACTCCCTGATCCTGCGCCCGGTCTCCGCGGCCCAGCTCGGCGGAGACCGCGCCGCGCACCACGAGTCCCTGTTCGGCGTGGAGTGGACGAAGCTGCACCTCACCGCCGGTACGGTCCCCGCCGGCGAGCGGTGGGCCGTACTGGGTGAGGACCGGGCGGACGTCCGCGTCGGCGGCGAAGCGCTCGAACGCCACCCCGGCCTCACCGCGCTGCGCGAGGCGATCGCCTCCGGCGCCCCGGCACCCGACGTCGTGGTCGTCCCGCTGTCCGGGACCGCCTCCGGCGACGGCCGGGCGCCCGCCGCCCGCGGCGCCGCGCACCACGCGCTCGCGCTCGTCAAGGAGTGGCTGGCCGAGGAACGCCTCGACGGCTCCCGGCTGGTGCTGCTCACCTCGGGCGCGGTGGCCGCGGCGGCGGGCGAACACGTCACCGACCTCGCCCACGCCCCGGTGTGGGGCCTGGTGAGGTCGGCGCAGTCGGAGAACCCCGGCCGGTTCGTCCTCGCCGACACCGACGGCTCCGACGCCTCCCTCGGGGCGCTGGCCGCCGCGCTGGCGGGCGACGAGCCGCAGCTCGCCCTGCGGGCGGGCCAGGCGTACGCCTTCCGCCTGAGCCGCGTCGCCCGGACCGCCGCCGAGACCGACCGCCCCGAGACCGATCGCCCGGAGACGGGCCGGCCGGACACGGGCCGCCCGGAGATCGACACCGCTGGCACCGTCCTCGTCACCGGCGCGAGCGGCACCCTCGGCAGGCTCTTCGCCCGCCACCTCACCGACGCCCACGGCGTACGGAACCTGCTGCTCCTCAGCCGTCGCGGCGACGCGGCGCCCGGCGCGGCCGACCTGACGCGCGAGCTGACCGACCGGGGCGCGACCGTCACCTGGGCGGCCTGCGACGCGGCCGACCGGGACGCGCTGGCCGCCGTACTGGCCGAGATCCCCGCCGACCGGCCGCTGACCGCGGTCGTCCACACGGCCGGCGTCCTGGACGACGGGATCATCGATTCCCTCACGCCCGAACGCCTGGACACCGTCCTGCGGCCCAAGGTCGACGCGGCCTGGAACCTGCACGAGCTGACCGAGGGCCACCCGCTCTCCGCGTTCGTGCTCTTCTCCTCCGTCGCCGGCTCCTTCGGCGCCGCCGGCCAGGCCAACTACTCCGCCGCCAACGCCTTCCTCGACGCCCTCGCCCAGCACCGCGCGGCCCGCGGCCTGACCGCGAGCTCCCTCGCCTGGGGGCTGTGGGCGGCCGCCGACGGCATGGCCGGAGCCCTCGACGAGGCCGACCTGACCCGCATGGCCCGCTCCGGTGTCGGCGCGCTCGCCCCCGAGGAGGGGCTGGCCCTGTTCGACACTTCCCGGACCCTGGACGACGCCGTCCTCGTCCCCCTGCGGATCGAACCGGCCGTACTGCGCGCCCAGGCCGCCGACGGCACCCTGCCGCCGCTGCTGCGCGGACTCGTCCGCACCCCGGCGCGCCGGGCCGCCGCCCCCGCGACCCGAGCCGCCTCCGGCACCCGCGCCGCCGCCGAACCGGCGGGGACCCTCCAGGAGCGGCTGGCGGGCCTGTCGGCCGCCGAACGCGACCAGGCGCTGCGGGACCTGGTCCGCACGCAGGTCGCCGCCGTCCTCGGACACGGCACGGCGGACGACGTCGACGCCGCCCGCGGCTTCCTCGATCTGGGCTTCGACTCGCTGACCGCCGTCGACCTGCGCAACCGGCTCACCGCCGCCTCCGGGCTGCGGCTGCCCGTCACGTTGATCTTCGACTACCCGTCACCCGCGGCGCTCGCCGCGTACATCGGGGAGAAGCTCGGCCGGGGCGACGCCGCCCGCAAGCCCGTCCACGCGGAACTCGACAAGCTCGAATCGATCCTCTCGGCGGTCGCCCCCGACGACGCCGAACGCGCGGGCATCACCGCCCGGCTGCGAGACCTACTGGCGAAGTGGAACGACACGCACAGTGCACAGGACAACGCCGCCGAAGAGCGGGACATCCAGGCCGCGACGGCCGACGAGCTCTTCGACCTCCTCGACGACGAACTCGGTCTCTCCTGAGATGGCCTCGACGACCGAGACGACCTTGACCACTTCGACGACGGGGATGGCGTAAACAATGGTGAACGAGGAGAAGTACCTCGATTACCTCAAGCGGGCGACGGCCGACCTCCGCGAGGCGCGACGCAAGCTGCGCGAGGTGGAGGAGCGGGACCAGGAGCCGATCGCGGTCGTGGCCATGAGCTGCCGCTACCCCGGAGGCATCGACACCCCCGAACGGCTGTGGGAGCTCGTCGCCGGCGGCACCGACGCCGTCTCCGCGTACCCCGCCGACCGGGGATGGCCCGCCGAGGTCCTCTTCGACCCCGACCCCGACAGCGGCATCGAGGCCTACGAGCACGTCGGCGGATTCCTCCACGACGCCCACCACTTCGACCCGGCGTTCTTCGGGATCTCCCCGCGCGAGGCCCTCGCCATGGACCCGCAGCAGCGGCTCCTGCTGGAGACCTCCTGGGAGGCCTTCGAACGCGCCGGGATCGACCCGGCGACGCTGCGCGGCAGCCGCACCGGCGTCTTCGCGGGCCTGATGTACCACGACTACGCCGCCCGGCTGTTCAGCGTCCCTGAGGAGATCGAGGGCTTCCTCGGCAACGGCAGCTCCGGCAGCATCGCCTCCGGCCGGATCGCCTACACCCTCGGCCTGGAGGGCCCGGCCGTCACGGTCGACACCGCGTGCTCCTCCTCGCTGGTCGCCGTCCACCTCGCCGCGCAGGCGCTGCGCAGCGGCGAGTGCACCCTCGCCCTCGCGGGCGGCGTCACCGTCATGTCGACGCCCGGTACCTTCACCGAGTTCAGCCGCCACCGCGGACTGGCCGGCGACGGCCGCTGCAAGTCCTTCGCCGCCGCCGCCGACGGCACCGGCTGGGGCGAGGGCGCCGGCATGCTCGTCCTCGAACGTCTCTCCGTCGCCCGTGCGAACGGCCACCCCGTCCTCGCCGTCATCCGCGGGACGGCCGTCAACCAGGACGGCGCCAGCAGCGGCCTCACCGCGCCCAACGGGCCCTCCCAGCAGCGCGTCATCCGTGAGGCACTCGCCGGGGCCCGGCTCTCGCCCGCCCAGATCGACGCCGTCGAGGCCCACGGCACCGGCACGACCCTGGGCGACCCGATCGAGGCGCAGGCGCTGCTCGCCACGTACGGGCAGGACCGGCCCGACGACCGGCCGCTGCTCCTCGGCTCCATCAAATCCAACATCGGGCACACCCAGGCCGCCGCCGGCGTCGCCGGGATCATCAAGATGGTCATGGCCATGCGCCACGGCGTCCTGCCCAAGACCCTGCACGTCGAAGAGCCCACGCCGAACGTGGACTGGACGGAGGGCGCCGTCCGGCTGCTCACCGAGTCCGTACCGTGGCCCGAGACCGGCGCGCCGCGCCGCGCGGGCGTCTCCTCGTTCGGCATCAGCGGCACCAACGCCCACACCGTCATCGAACAGGCCCCCGCGCAGGACCCCGCGCCCGAGCCGGCCGACGTCGAGCCGCCCGCCGCGGTGGTCCCGGTACCGCCGCTGTGGACCGTCTCCGCCAAGTCGCCGGCGGCCCTGCGCGCCCAGGCCGCGAAGCTCCACGCGCACCTGACCGCCCACCCCGGCCTGCGCGCCGAGGACGTCGCCCACTCGCTCGCGCGCGGCCGCACCGACTTCGAACACCGCGCGGTCCTCACCGCCGCCGACGAGCCCGGTCTCGTCCGCGCCCTGGAGTCCCTGGCCGCGCTCGGCCCGGACGGATCGGCTCAGGGCGTCACCCTCGGCCGCCCGGTCGGCGGGAAGCTCGCCTTCCTGTTCACGGGGCAGGGGAGTCAGCGGCTGGGCATGGGGCGTGAGCTGTACGACGCTTTCCCGGTGTTCGCGGCCGCGCTGGACGCGGTGTGCGAGCGGATGGACCTGGAACTGCCGCTGAAGGAAGTCCTGTTCGGGGCCGACGCGGACCTGCTCGACCGCACCGAGTACGCGCAGCCGGCGTTGTTCGCGGTCGAGGTGGCGCTGTTCCGGCTGCTGGAGTCGTGGGGTGTGAAGCCGGACTTCGTGTCCGGTCACTCCATCGGTGAGATCGCGGCCGCGCACGTCGCCGGGGTGCTGTCCCTGGAGGACGCGTGTGCTCTGGTGGCGGCGCGTGGCCGTCTGATGCAGGCGCTGCCGGGTGGTGGCGTGATGATCGCGGTCCAGGCGTCGGAGGACGAGGTCCTGCCGCTGCTGACGGACCGGGTCAGCATCGCGGCGGTCAACGGTCCGCAGTCGGTGGTCGTCGCCGGTGACGAGGACGCGGCGATGGCCGTGGCCGAGGCGTTCGCCGACCGGAAGCACAAGCGGCTGACCGTGAGCCACGCGTTCCACTCGCCGCACATGGACGGCATGCTGGACGCCTTCCGCCAGGCGGTCGCCGGGCTGTCGTTCGAGGTCCCGCGCATCCCGGTCGTCTCGAACCTGACCGGCGCCCTCGTCACCGACGAGATGGGCTCGGCGGAGTTCTGGGTCCGCCACGTCCGCGAGGCCGTCCGCTTCCTCGACGGCGTGCGCGCGCTCGCCGCCCGCAACGTCGTCCACTTCGTCGAGATCGGCCCCGACGCCGTCCTCTCGGCCCTCGCCCAGGACTGCCTGACCGGCGACGCCGACACGGCCGTCTTCGTACCCGTACTGCGCTCCGGCCGCCCCGGGACCGCCACCCTGACCGACGCCCTCGCCCGTCTCCACGTGCGCGGCACGGCCGTCGACTGGGACGCCTACTACGCCGGCAGCGGCGCGGAGCGCGTCGACCTCCCCACGTACGCCTTCCAGCGCGAGCCGTTCTGGCTCGACGCCGGACGCCCCCCTGGCGACGTCGCCGCCGCCGGACTGGGGAGCGCCGGCCATCCGCTGCTCGGCGCCGCCGTCGCCCTCGCCGACCTCGACGGCTTCCTCTACACCGGCCGGCTCTCGCTGGACACCCACGCCTGGCTCGCCGACCACACCGTCATGGGCTCGGTCGTGCTGCCCGGCAGCGCCTTCGTGGAGCTGGCGATCCGCGCCGGCGACCAGATCGGCTGCGGCCTCCTTGAGGAACTCACCCTGCACGCCCCGCTCGTCCTGCCCCAAGACGGCGGCGTCCAGCTCCAGCTGTGGGTCGGTGCCCCCGACGCCACCGGCCGCCGCCCCCTCGGCGTGCACTCGCGCTCCGAGCCGTCGGGCGACGCGCCGGGGGAGGACGTCGACGCGGCCGAGCGGCCGTGGACCCGCCACGCCGACGGTGTCCTCGCCGTCGGCTCCCCGCAGCCGTCGCCCGCCTTCGAGACCTGGCCGCCGGCCGATGCCACGCCGCTGCCCGTGGAGGAGCTCTACTCCGGCCTCGCGGAAGCCGGACTCCACTACGGCCCCGCCTTCCAGGGCGTCCGCGCCGCCTGGGTGACCGGCGACGCGGCCTACGTGGAGATCGAGACCTCCGACGAACAGCGCTCCGACGCGGCCCTGTTCGGGCTGCACCCCGCCCTCCTCGACGCCGCCCTGCACGCCATCGGCGTCGCCGGACTCGTCGAGGACACCGGCCGCGGCCGGCTGCCGTTCTCCTGGGCCGGGGTGTCCCTGTACGCCGTCGGCGCCCCGTCGCTGCGCGTCCGGCTGGCGAAGGCCGGACCGGACACGGTGTCGCTCGCCCTCACCGACGGAGCCGGACAGCCCGTCGCCGACGTCGCCGCGCTCACGCTGCGCACCGTGTCGGCCGAGCAGCTCGACGCCGGGGCGGGCGGCCCCCACGACTCCCTGTTCCAGGTAAGGTGGACTCCGCTGACCCTCCCCGGCCCGGCCGGCGGCTCCACGGCGGCCGTCGAGCACCGGCTGGTCCTCGACGGGCCGTCCGCGGACGAGGCCCTGGAGGCGGCCCTCGACACCGACGCGCCCGTCCCGGGCACCGTCCTCGTCCACCTGCCCGCCACGCCGGAGCTCACCCCCGAGGCCGTCCACACGGCCACGCACGCCACGCTCCGCCTGCTGCGGCGCTGGCTCGCCGACGACCGGCTCGCCGACAGCCGGCTCGTCCTCCTGACCCGGGGCTCGGTCGCCGTCCGCACCGGCGACCGAGTACCCGACCCCGTTCACGCGGCCGTCTGGGGCCTGGTGCGCTCCGCGCAGTCCGAGCACCCGGGCCGCTTCGTCCTCGTCGACACCGACACCAGCACCGGCACCGGCACCGGCACCGGCACCGGCACCGGCACCGGCACCGGCACCGGCACCGGCACCGGCACCGGCACCGGCACCGGTGCCGCGCCCGCCGAGGTGTCCTGGGCCGTCCTGGACGCCGTCCTCGCCTCGCGGGAGCCGCAGCTCGCCCTGCGCGAGGGCGGCGCGCACGCTCCACGGCTGGCCAGGGTCGCCACCGGCGCTCCGGCCGAGGCTCCCGCGTACGACCCCGAAGGCACCGTCCTCGTCACCGGCGCGGCAGGCACCCTCGGCCGGCTCGTCGCACGGCACCTCGTCGCCGAACGCGGCGTACGGAACCTGCTGCTGCTGAGCCGTCGCGGCGACACGGCGCCCGGTGCGGCGGAACTGACGCGCGAGCTCGGCGAGCTCGGCGCCGACGTGACCTGGGCCGCGTGCGACGCCGCCGACCGGGAGGCGCTCGGCGCCGCCCTGGCCGCGATCCCCGCCGCGCGTCCGCTGCGCGCGGTCGTCCACACCGCCGGTGTCCTCGACGACGGCGTCATCGATTCGCTCACGCCCGCACGCCTCGACGCCGTCCTGCGGCCCAAGGCCGACGCAGCGCTCCACCTGCACGAGCTGACCCGCGGCCTCGACCTGTCCGCGTTCGTGCTGTTCTCCTCGGCCGCCGGCGTGTTCGGCGCCCCCGGCCAGGGCAACTACGCCGCCGCGAACTCCTTCCTCGACGCGCTCGCCCAGCACCGCCGCGCCCAGGGCCTCCCGGCCGTCGCGCTGGCCTGGGGCCTGTGGGAGGACGCCGACGGCATGGCGGGCGCACTGGACCAGGCCGATCTCGACCGCATGAAGCGCGGCGGCGTGCGGGGGCTCACCTCCGCCGACGGCCTCGCTCTGCTCGACCTGGCCGACACCCTCGCCGCGGCCGATGCCGAGGACGCCGGCCAGGCCCTTCTGGTGCCCATGCGGCTGGCGCTGCCCACCACCGCGGCCGACGTGGCCCCGCTGCTGCGCGGCCTGGTCCGCACCCCCGTACGGCGCACCGCCGCGACCGGCGCCGCCGGCGGGAGTGCCGGTACGGAGCAGTCCGCCCTGGAGCGGAGCCTCCTCGGCCTCGACGCACCCGGACGGGAGCGGCTGCTGCTCGACCTCGTCCGCGGCCACGTCGCCGGCGTACTCGGCCACGGCACCCCGGACGCCATCGAACCCGGGCACGCCTTCAACGAACTGGGCTTCGACTCCCTCACGGCGGTCGAACTCCGCAACCGGCTCGGCGCGGCCGTCGGCCGCCGACTGCCCGCGACGCTGGTCTTCGACTACCCGACCTCGCTCACCCTGGCCCGTCACCTGTCCGACGAACTCGGCGGGGACCGGCCCACGTCCCGGGCCGCGGCCGCCGGACCCGGTGCCGGCAACGCCGCCGACGACGATCCGATCGCGATCGTGGCGATGAGCTGCCGCTACCCCGGCGGCGTCACCACCCCCGAGGAGCTGTGGCGGCTGCTGGAGAGCGGCGGCGACGCTATCACGGGCTTCCCGGCAGACCGGGGCTGGGACGTCGAGTCCCTGTACCACCCCGACCCCGACCACCCCGGAACCTCCTACACCCGCCACGGCGGCTTCCTGCACGACGCCGCCGGATTCGACCCGACGTTCTTCGGGATCAGCCCCCGCGAGGCCGTCGGCACCGACCCGCAGCAGCGGCTGCTGCTGGAGACCACCTGGGAGGCCTTCGAACGCGCCGGCATCAACCCGGCCGACGTACGGGGCAGCCGCACCGGCGTGTTCGCCGGCGTGATGTACCACGACTACGCGGCCCTGCTGGAACGTTCGGCCGACGGCGCGGACGGCTCGCTCGGCTCAGGCAGTACGGGCAGCATCGCCTCGGGACGCGTCTCGTACACCTTCGGCCTCGAAGGCCCCGCCGTCACCATCGACACCGCCTGCTCGTCCTCGCTGGTCGCCCTGCACATGGCGATCCAGGCCCTGCGGACCCGCGAGTGCGACCTGGCCCTGGCCGGCGGCGTCACCGTCATGGCCACCCCGGGTACGTTCGTCGGCTTCAGCCGCCAGCGCGGCCTCTCCGCAGACGGCCGCTGCCGCGCCTTCTCGGCCGACGCGGACGGTACCGGCTGGGGCGAGGGCGTCGGCATGCTGCTCGTGGAGCGGCTGTCGGACGCGCAGCGCAACGGGCACCCGGTGCTCGCCGTCGTGCGGGGCTCGGCCGTCAACCAGGACGGCGCCAGCAACGGCCTGACCGCCCCGAACGGCCCCTCGCAGCAGCGCGTCATCCGCGAAGCCCTCGCGAGTGCGGGTCTGTCGGCCGCCGAGGTCGACGCGGTCGAGGCGCACGGCACGGGCACCACCCTGGGCGACCCGATCGAGGCGCAGGCGCTGTTGGCGACGTACGGCCAGGACCGCCCCGCCGACCAGCCGCTGCTGCTGGGCTCCGTCAAGTCGAACCTCGGGCACACCCAGGCCGCGGCCGGTGTGGCGGGTGTCATCAAGATGGTCCTGGCCATGCAGCACGGCGTACTGCCCCGCACCCTGCACGCGGAGCAGCCGTCGCCGCACGTGGACTGGTCGGAAGGCGCCGTCAGCCTCCTGACGGACTCGGTCCCGTGGCCGGAGACCGGCCGCCCGCGCCGTGCGGGCGTCTCCTCGTTCGGCATCAGCGGCACCAACGCCCACACGATCATCGAGCAGCCGCCGGCCGAGGCCACCCCGGCCACCCCGGACGGCGTCGGCACGCGCGACCTGCTCCCGCTGCGCCTCTCCGGCCGCACCGTGAACGCTCTGGCCGCGCAGGCCCGGACCCTGGGCACCCACCTGGAGGCCCACCCGGAGCTCGCGCTCGCGGACCTCGCGTACTCCCTGGCCACCACCCGCGCGGGCTTCGATCACCGCGCCGTGGTCGTGGCCCAGGACCGCGCCGAGGCCGCCACCGCCCTGGCCGCACTCGCCGAGGCACGGACGGCGCCCGGTCTGATCCGGGGCACGGTCGCCAAGGGCGGCCGCACCGCGTTCCTGTTCACGGGGCAGGGCAGCCAGCGGCTCGGTATGGGGCGTGAGCTGTACGACGCGTTCCCGGTGTTCGCGGCCGCGCTGGACGCGGTGTGTGAGCGGATGGACCTGGAACTGCCGCTGAAGGAGGTCCTGTTCGGGGCGGACGCGGCTGTTCTGGACCGTACGGAGTACACCCAGCCGGCGTTGTTCGCGGTCGAGGTGGCGTTGTTCCGGCTCGTGGAGAGCTGGGGTGTGAAGCCGGACTTCCTCTCCGGTCATTCGATCGGTGAGATCGCGGCCGCGCATGTGGCGGGTGTGTTCTCGTTGGAGGACGCGTGTGCTCTGGTGGCGGCGCGTGGCCAGCTGATGCAGGCGCTGCCCGAGGGCGGCGTGATGATCGCGCTCCAGGCCTCCGAGGACGAGGTCCTGCCGCTGCTGACCGAGCGGGTCAGCATCGCGGCCGTCAACGGGCCGCAGTCGGTGGTCGTCGCCGGTGACGAGGACGCGGCGATGGCCGTGGTCGAGGCGTTCGCCGACCGGAAGCACAAGCGGCTGACCGTGAGCCACGCGTTCCACTCGCCGCACATGGACGGCATGCTCGACGCCTTCCACGAGGTCGTGGAAGGTCTGACGTTCAGTGCCCCGCGCATCCCGGTCGTCTCCAACCTGACCGGCGCCCTCGTCACCGAGGGCGAGATGGCCTCTGCCGACTTCTGGGTCCGGCACGTCCGTGACGCCGTCCGCTTCCTCGACGCCGTCCGCGCCCTCGAAGCCGCCGGCGTGACGACCTACATCGAGATCGGCCCCGACGGCACCCTGTCCGCCCTCGCGCAGGACTGCGTCACCGATGCCGACACCGCCGCCTTCACCCCGACGCTGCGAGCTGACCGCTCCGAGACGGAAACCGTCGTCACCGCCTTCGCCCGGGCACATGTGCGCGGCGTCGAAGCCGACTGGCACGCCTGGTTCGCCGGGACGGGCGCGCGACGCGTCGACCTCCCCACGTACTCCTTCCAGCGCGAGCGCTTCTGGCCGGAGACGGGCACCCCGCTGCCCGGCGACGCGACCGGACTCGGCCTCGCGACGGCCGGACACCCGCTGCTGGGCGCGGCGGTGTCCCTCGCGGACGCCGACGGCTGCGTCCTCACGGGCCGGCTCTCGCTGCGCACCCACCCCTGGATGGCGGACCACGCCGTCATGGGCTCCGTCCTCGTTCCCGGAACCGCCTTCGTCGACCTGGCCCTGCACGCGGGCGAACGGGTCGGTGCCCCGGCCCTCGACGAGCTGACGCTCCAGGCACCGCTGGTGCTGTCGGACGCGGGCGACGCCGTGCAGGTCCAGGTCACGGTCGGAGCACCGGACGCCTCGGGCCACCGTGCGGTCGCCGTGTACTCCCGCCCGGCCGACGCGGACGCCACCCCGGCCTTCGACGACGAACCGTGGCGCCGGCACGCCGCCGGGCAACTGGCGGAGGACGTCCGCGCCGCCA
Source organism: Streptomyces sp. NPDC097981 (assembly GCF_040302565.1). Lineage (NCBI taxonomy): Bacteria > Bacillati > Actinomycetota > Actinomycetes > Kitasatosporales > Streptomycetaceae > Streptomyces > Streptomyces sp. NPDC097981. The sequence goes on along the minus strand of NZ_JBEORW010000068.1, from coordinate 7,843 downwards.
CCGCCGACCTCGGCATCTGGCCGCCGGCGGGCGCCGTGTCCGTCCCGGTGGACGACGCGTACGAGCTGCTCGACGCCTCCGGTCTCCGCTACGGCCCCCTGTTCCGCGGGCTCAGGGCGGCCTGGCGGCACGACGGCGAACTGTTCGCGGACCTCGCCCTGACGGGAAGCACCGCGGCGGACGCCGACGCGTTCGGGCTGCACCCCGCGCTGCTCGACTCCGCACTGCACACCCTGGCGCTCGACGGCTCCGTGGCCGCGGCCCCGGATGCCGACACCGAGGAGGGGGCCCGACTGCCCTTCGCCTGGACCGGCGTACGGCTGCACGCGGCCGGCGCCTCCGCGGCGCGGGTCCGCCTGGCCCCGGCCGGACACGGCGCGGTGTCGCTGGAACTCGCCGACTCCGCGGGCCACCCCGTGGCCTCGGTGGACTCGCTGGCCCTGCGGGCGGTCTCGCCCGAGCAGATCGGGGCGGCGCGCGGCGGTCGCCTGGAGTCGCTGTTCCAGGTCGAGTGGACGACGCTGCCGGTCGCTCCGGCGCCGACGGCCGAACAGCGCCCCTGGGCGCTGCTGGCGGACGGTCACGCCGGGCTCGATGCGGCGGGCGTGCGCTACGAGGCCCACGGTGGCGGGCTCGCGACGGTGACGGATCCGGCGCTGGTGTGTGTCCCGTTGTCTCCGGTCGGTGATGCGGACGACGTGGCGGGTGCGGTGCACGCGGAGACGGGCCGGGTGCTGGGGCTGCTGCAGGAGTGGCTGGCCGATGAGCGGTTCGCTGACGCGCGTCTGGTGTTCCTGACCCGGGGTGAGGTGGAAGCCGTTCCCGGTGAGGATGTGGCCGACCTGGTCCATGCCTCGGTGTGGGGTCTGGTGCGTTCGGCGCAGTCGGAGAACCCGGGGCGGATCGTCCTGGTCGACACCGACGGCAGCGATGCCTCCTACCGAGCGCTGCCCGCCGTGGTGGACTCGGGTGAGTCCGAGGTCGCGGTGCGGGGTGGTTCGGTGCTGGTGCCGAGGCTGGCTCGTGCGGCGGTCGCCGCTGATGCGGGTGTCGAGTGGGATGCCGATGGCACGGTGTTGGTGACGGGTGCGAGTGGTTCGCTGGGCGGGCTGTTCGCGCGTCACCTGGTCGCTGAGCACGGTGTGCGGCGTCTGCTGCTGGTGAGCCGGCGTGGTGAGGCGGCCGAGGGTGCTGCGGAGCTGTCGGCTCAGCTCGCCGGTCTGGGTGCTGAGGTGTCGTGGGCGGCGTGTGATGTGGCCGATCGTGAGGCCCTGGCGGCCGTACTGGCCGGCATACCGGCTGAGTATCCGTTGACGGCGGTCGTGCACACGGCTGGTGTCCTGGATGACGGTGTGGTCGGTTCGCTGACGGCCGGGCGTCTGTCGGCGGTGCTGCGTCCGAAGGTGGATGCGGCGTGGAACCTGCACGAACTCACCCGGGACCTGGACCTTTCCGCGTTCGTGCTGTTCTCGTCGGCCGCCGGTGTCTTCGGTGGCGCGGGTCAGGCCAACTACGCGGCCGGCAACGTGTTCCTGGACGCTCTGGCCGCCCACCGCCGGGCCCGGGGCCTGGCCGCCACGTCGCTGGCCTGGGGTCTGTGGGCCGAGGCCGGTGGCATGGGTGGCGCTCTGGATGCCGGGGACGTGTCCAGGCTCGGCCGAGGCGGAGTCAGCGCCCTGTCCGCTGCCGAAGGCACCGCGTTGTTCGACGCCGCCTGCGCCGCCGGGCAGCCGCTCCTCGTGCCGGTCAAGCTCGACCTGGCGGCGCTGCGGGTCCAGGCGGGCAGCGGGCTGCTCCCGCCGCTGCTCTCCGGCCTCGTCCGAACCCCCGCACGCCGCGCCGCCGACGCCGGCTCGCCCGACGCGTCCCGACCGGCGGCCCGCCTCGTCGGCCTGACGGACGCCGAACAGCGGCTCTTCGTCATGGACTTGGTACGCACCCAGGTCGCCGCGGTGCTTGGCTACGCCGGGCCCGAGGCGGTCGAAGCCGACCGTTCCTTCCGCGAGCTCGGCTTCGACTCGCTGACCGCCGTCGAGCTGCGCAACCTGATCGGCGCCACCACCGGGCTGCGCCTGCCCGCCACCCTCGTCTTCGACTACCCGACCTCCACGGTCCTGGCCGACCACCTGAGGGCCGAACTGCTCGGAACGGTGCCCGCGGCGCCCTCCGCGCCGGTGGCCGTCGCCCCCCGCGACGACGAGCCGATCGCGATCGTCGGCCTGGGCTGCCGGTACCCCGGTGGCGTCGAGAGTCCCGAAGCCCTGTGGCGGCTGGTCCTGGAAGGCCGGGACGTCATCTCCGGGTTCCCCGACGACCGCGGCTGGGACGTCGACGCCCTCTTCGACACCGACCCGGGCCACGAGGGAACGAGCTACGCCCGCGAGGGCGGCTTCCTCTCCGACGCCTCCGCGTTCGACGCCCACTTCTTCGGGATCTCCCCGCGCGAGGCCGTGGCGATGGACCCGCAGCAGCGCCTGCTCCTGGAGACCTCCTGGGAGGCCTTCGAGCGGGCCGGCATCGACCCGCGCACCCTGCGCGGCAGCCGGACCGGCGTCTTCGCCGGTGTCATGTACCACGACTACGCGTCCCGGCTCTCGGCGCTGCCCGAAGGCGTCGAGGGCTTCCTCGGCACGGGCAACGCGGCCAGCGTCATCTCCGGCCGCCTCTCGTACACCTTCGGCCTGGAGGGTCCGGCGGTCACCGTCGACACCGCCTGCTCCTCCTCGCTGGTCGCCCTGCACCTCGCCGTGCAGGCGCTGCGCAGCGGCGAATGCTCGCTCGCTCTGGCGGGCGGCGTGACCGTGATGGCGACTCCCGCCGCCTTCGTGGAGTTCAGCCGGCAGCGGGGCCTCGCGGCCGACGGCCGCTGCAAGGCGTTCTCCGCCGACGCCGACGGCACGGGCTGGTCCGAAGGCGCCGGCGTGCTCCTGGTGGAGCGCCTCTCCGACGCCCGCCGCAACGGGCACCCGGTGCTGGCCGTGGTCCGGGGTACGGCGATCAACCAGGACGGCGCCAGCAACGGCCTGACCGCCCCCAACGGCCCCTCGCAGCAGCGCGTCATCCGCCAGGCCCTGGCCAACGCCGGTCTGTCCGCCTCTGATGTGGACGCGGTCGAGGCGCACGGCACGGGCACGACGCTCGGCGACCCGATCGAGGCACAGGCTCTCCTGGCCACCTACGGCCAGGACCGCCCCGCGGACCAGCCGCTGCTGCTCGGCTCGATCAAATCGAACATGGGCCACACGCAGGCCGCCGCCGGCGTCGCCGGGATCATCAAGATGGTCATGGCGATGCGGCACGGGGTCCTGCCCAAGACCCTGTACGTGGAGCAGCCGACCCCGCACGTCGACTGGGCGGCGGGGGCGGTGACCCTCCTGGACTCGGCCACGGACTGGCCCCGGACGGGCCGCCCGCGCCGGGCCGCCGTCTCTTCGTTCGGCTTCAGCGGCACCAACGCCCACGCCGTCATCGAGCAGGCGCCCGAGCCGGTGGAGCCGGAGGCACAGACCGTGCCGGCCCGCGTTCCCGGCAGACTGCCGTGGCTCCTCTCGGCGAAGGACCCGCAGGCCCTGCGCGACCAGGCCGCGCGCCTGGCGGCGCACGTCATCGAGCACCCCGAACTGCCCCTCGTGGACGTCGGCTACGCTCTGGCCACGAGCAGGACCGCCCTCGACCGGCGGGCCGCGGTCGTCGCGGAGGACCGTGAGGGCTTCCTGGCCGGCCTCGCCGCGCTCGCCGCGGGCGAGTGGGCGGCCGGCCTGCTGGAAGGCTCCCCGACCGCCGGGAAGCTGGCGTTCCTGTTCACCGGGCAGGGCAGCCAGCGGCTGGGCACGGGCCGCGAACTGTACGAGACCTACCCGGTGTTCGCGGCCGCGCTGGACGCGGTGTGCGAGCGGATGGACCTCGCGCTCGAACTGCCGCTGAAGGACGTCCTGTTCGGGGCGGATACGGATCTGCTCGACCGCACCGAGTACGCGCAGCCGGCGTTGTTCGCGGTTGAGGTGGCGCTGTTCCGGCTGCTGGAGTCGTGGGGTGTGAAGCCGGACTTCGTGTCCGGGCACTCCATCGGTGAGATCGCGGCCGCGCATGTGGCCGGGGTGCTGTCCCTGGAGGACGCGTGTGCTCTGGTGGCGGCGCGTGGCCGGCTGATGCAGGCGCTGCCCGAGGGCGGCGTGATGATCGCGGTCCAGGCGTCGGAGGACGAGGTCCTGCCGCTGCTGACGGACCGGGTGAGCATCGCGGCGGTCAACGGGCCGCGGTCCGTGGTCGTCGCCGGTGACGAGGATGCCGCCACGGCGATCGCCGAGGCCTTCCCCGACCGCAAGTCGAAGCGGCTGACCGTCAGCCACGCGTTCCACTCGCCGCACATGGACGGCATGCTGGACGCCTTCCGCCAGGTGGTGGAGGGTCTGACGTTCAACGCGCCCCGCATCCCGGTCGTCTCCAACCTGACCGGCGCCCTCGTCACCGACGAGATGGGCTCTGCCGACTTCTGGGTGCGCCACGTCCGCGAGGCCGTCCGCTTCCTCGACGGCGTCCGCGCCCTGGAGGACGCGGGAGCCGCCACGTACCTCGAACTCGGCCCCGAGGCCGTCCTCTCCGCACTCGCGCAGGAATGCCTCACCCGCGACGGCGCGGTCTTCCTCCCCGTGCTGCGCGCGGACCGCCCCGAGGAAGCCACCCTCGGTTCGGCCCTCGCCCAGGCGTACCTGCGGGGCAGCGCCGTCGACTGGGACGCGTACTGCACCGGCACCGGCGCACGCCGGGCCGACCTGCCCACGTACGCCTTCCAGCGCCAGCGCTACTGGCTGGAGGCGCCCGCCCACGCCCTCAGCGGCGACGTCGAGTCCGCCGGGCTCGGCGCGACCGCGCATCCGCTCCTCGGGGCGGCGGTCGACCTGCCAGACTCGGACGGCTTCCTCTTCACCGGACGGCTCTCCCCGCGCACCCACCCCTGGCTGGCCGACCACCGCGTCGGGGGCACCGTCCTGCTGCCGGGCGCCGCGCTGGTCGAACTGGCCGTCCGGGCGGGCGACCACGCCGGCTGCGGCCGCCTGGACGAGCTCACCCTCGAAGCGCCGCTGGTGCTGACGGAGACGGGCGGGACACAGTTGCGGCTCGCCGTCGCCGAGCCGGACGCGCAGGGACGCCGGACCTTCCAGGTCTACTCGCGCCCCGAGCAGAGCGCCCCCGACGAGCCGTGGACCCGTCACGCCGACGGCGTCCTGGCCCCCGACGCCCCGGACACCGGGGCCCGGGCCCTGGGCGAGTGGCCGCCGGCCGGCGCCGTCGCCTGCCCCGTGGACGACCTCTACCCGGGCTTCGACGGCATCGGACTCGGCTACGGCCCCGCCTTCCGCAACCTCCGCCGGGCCTACCGGCTCGGGGATGAGGTGTTCGCCGAGGTCGCCCTCGACGAGGACCGCCTCCCGGAGGCCGTCCCCTACGGACTCCACCCGGCGCTCCTCGACGCGGCCCTGCATGCCGTCGGGCTCGGGGAGTTCTTCCCCGAGGGCCCGACGGGCGCGCGGCTGCCGTTCTCCTGGGACGGCGTACGGCTGCACGCCGCCGGCGCCGCCGCACTGCGCGTACGGATGGCACCGGCCGGCCGGGACGCGGTGACACTGACCCTGTGGGACGGGAGCGGAGAGCCGGTCCTGACCGTGGACTCGCTCGTCCTGCGACCCTTCGCCGCCGATGGCGGCGCCACCGGATCGGGCACCGGACCCGTGCGCGAGGCACTGTTCCAGGTCGACTGGACCACCCTCACGCTGCCCGAAGCCGCACCGGAGTCCGCCGTCGGCTGGGCACTGCTCGGCGCGGACCCGCTCAAGACCGGCGCCGGCCTGGAACGGGCTGGCCTCCTCGACGACCCCCACGGATGGGCGTACCCGGACCTGAACGCCCTCGGCGAGGCCTTCGACTTGGCCGAGGCCCTGGGAGAGACGGCACCGGAGACGGTCCTCGTCTCCCTGGCACCCGACCTCGCGGCACCGGCCGAGGCGACGGCCGCGCACGCCGCGACCACGCACGCCCTGGACCTCGTCCAGGGGTGGCTCGCGGACGAGCGGTTCGCGGCGTCCCGGCTCGCGGTCGTCACCCGCGGCGCCGTCGCCGCCGACCCCGACGAGGACGTCACGGACTTCGCGAACGCCGCGGTGTGGGGCCTGGTGCGCTCCGCGCAGGCCGAGCACCCCGGCCGGTTCGTCCTCGTGGACCTCGACGGCTCGGACCCCTCCCACGGGGCGCTGCCGGCCGCGCTCGCCACCGACGAGACCCAGCTCGCCCTGCGCGAGGGGACCGTACGGGCACCCCGCCTGGCCCGCGCGGCCCTCACCGGGGCCGCGGCCCCGGCCGAAGGCGCTGCCCGCGCCGTCGACCCCGACGGCACGGTCCTGATCACCGGGGCCACCGGCACCCTGGGCGGCCTGCTCGCCCGGCACCTCGTGGCCGAGCACGGCGTGAGGCACCTGCTGCTCACCAGCCGGCGGGGCGCGGCGGCGGACGGCGCCACCGTACTCGCCGATCAGCTGGCCGCGTCGGGCGCCCGGGTCACCTGGGCGGCCTGCGACGCGGCCGACCGGGACGCGCTGGCCGGCCTGCTGGCCTCCGTACCGGCCGAACACCCGCTGACGGCCGTCGTGCACACCGCCGGTGTGCTCGACGACGCCACCGTCACCTCGCTCACGGCCGAGCGGGTCGCGAAGGTGCTGCGGCCCAAGGCCGACGCGGCCTGGAACCTGCACGAGCTGACCCGGCAGCTCGACCTGGCGGCGTTCGTCCTGTTCTCCTCGGCGGCCGGCGTGTTCGGCAACGCCGGCCAGGCCAACTACGCCGCCGGCAACGCCTTCCTCGACGCGCTCGCCCAGCACCGCCGGGCGCGCGGCCTGGCGGGGCTCTCACTGGCCTGGGGCCTGTGGGACGACGAGGCCGGCATGGCCGCTACCCTCGGCGACCAGGACCGCAGCCGTCTCGCCCGCGGCAGCATGAACGCGCTGTCGGTGGCCGACGGCCTGGCCCTCTTCGACGCGGCCCTGCACGCGGCGACGGCCGGTGCCGCCGATGGCGGGCGACCGGGGAGCGCGAGCCTGCTCGTGCCCGCCCGGATCGACCTCGCCGCCCTCCAGGCCCAGGTGGGCGACACCGTCGCCCCGCTGCTGCGCGGCCTGCTCCGTACGCCCGTACGCCGCAGGACGAGCGGCGGCGCCGCCCCGGACGCCCCGGGGACGCTGGCGGAGCGGCTGTCCCAGCTCCCGCCCGCAGAACGGGACCGGGTGCTGCTCGACACGGTCTGCACCCATGTCGCCCAGGTACTGGGCCACAACGGCGCCTCCGCCATCGAACCGGGCAGCGCCTTCAAGGAGCTGGGCTTCGACTCGCTGACCGCCGTCGAGCTGCGCAACCGGCTCGGCGCGGCCACCGGGCTCCGGCTCCCGGCCACGCTCATCTTCGACTACCCGACCCCCGAACAGCTCAGCGGACACCTGCGTTCCGCCCTGCCGCTCGGCGCCGACGGCCCCACCGTCTTCGGCGAACTCGACCGGCTGGAAGCCGCGCTGGGAGCGGTGGACGCGGACAGCGTCACCCGCGCGCGGATCACGATGCGACTCCAGGCCCTCATGGCCAAGTGGAGCGCCGGCCAGGACACCGGACGGCGCACCGGCGACGAGGACACCGACGACGACCTCGACGCGGTGACCGACGACGAGCTCTTCGACCTGCTCGACGACGAACTCGGCGCCTGAGCACGCCGGGCGGGGCGCCCCGCCCCGCCCGGCGCCCAGGTGGTCCTGGCCCAGCAGGGCGAACGGCTGATGGAACGCCAGCTGGACGCGGACGCCTC
>NZ_JBEORW010000067.1:0-25424 GCF_040302565.1 Streptomyces sp. NPDC097981 | reverse complement strand
CGGCATGTACGAGCCGTTGCCGCTGCGTGAAGGCAGCTACACGCAGGGGCCGTTCACCTACGCGATGGCTCCATCGGTGGCGGTGCCCGGCGGCTGGCGGTTCACTCATGATCCCCGCGGTGCCTTCACTGCGATGGTCTTCGCGCCGGAGCCCGTGGAGCTGTCCTCCTTCGCCGCGAAGCACGCCTACCTGTCCGCCTCCCCCGAGTCCGGCTTCGTACGTGTCCTCCAGGCCCAGCTACGCGACGCCAAGGGCGTGGACATGCTCCGCGGCTGCGTGCTGCGCCGGATCGATGCCGATGGCACGGACGAGCGGACCATTGACTCGGCCGACGACTGGTACGACGTCCTGGCCGGCGTGTTCCACCTGAACCTGACCGATGTCGATGCCGCCGCGCGAGCGGATCTGTGGCACCGCGTCCACGCCGCGCACCAGGGGTGGGAGGCCGCAGGGCCTCGGTGAGGGATGCCCTGCGGGGAGGCGGCCCGACGCGTACGCGACCAGCATCCGTGCATGTCCGCGAACCGCATCGGGTGTAGCGCTCTTCGAGGACCGGCTGATCTGTGCTTTTGCCGGTTCGACTCGGCTGCGGGGCGTGGGGGCCTTCCGGAGCCGGCGGGTCAGGCAGGTAGGGCCGTCCCTCGAATGGAGCTACGCCCTTCGTCCTCGGTGAGCAGATGTGGCGGTGCCTCGTCGGCCTCGAAAGAGGCTTCCACTGTGCGCGGGCGGACGGCGGTGGTGCCGCCGAGGCGAGCCGGAGAGCGAGGCCGTCCCCGGTGACGACACCACCCGGGAGCGTAGGAGGAACACCCAACAGAGCTGACTCGGCGCCCACGTCGGCACCGCGGCGTCGGCTGAGCCCGGGAACCGGCTCCTTGCACACGGGGTCCGCCGAAGGCGACGGCGCACCCCGCTTCCCGCTCTCCTCGCGCTCCGCGCACCCCCTGGTGCAGTTCGTGCGCCCTCCGTCGCGCCGGGTGATTTCGCGTCGTCCGTGCCGGGTTGTCGCCGCGCCCTGGGCACCCGCGTCAGACTTATGCCGTCGGCATGCCCGGCGCAACGGCCGTTCCCTATGCCCGGAAGTAATGATCGTCCGGAAATAGCCGGTTTTGATGCGGTTTTGCCGCGACATGCCTCAGCGTCCGTTCGCCCGCTGCCACGATGCGGTCCGGTTCCACGATCACCGCCCAGGCCGGCCCGGGAGAACCCATGGCGTTGTCGCTCAAAGACCTGCTCGATCTGTTTCCCGACCCCGGCGGGGACTTCCTGCTGCCCGTGGACCGGCTCGGGGACATCCCCGGCATCGGTCCGCTGCTGGAGACCTGGCTGACCACGTCCGATCTCACCGTGGGCGGCTCGATCCCCAACCGCGGCGAGGTCACCGTCGCGGGCACGTACTCGTTCAACGTCGTCGAAGGTCCCTGCCCGGTCCTCGTCTCCTTCACGATCGACCCCGCCCAGACCGTGACCGGAATGGCACTGGACTTCACCCTCCCGGCCACCGAGGCCGACTCCGGTGAAGAGGACTCCTTCGCTCCGCACCTGGTGCTGGCCGCCGGGGCCCAGGGGCTGTCCGCCGCGCTCGTGCTCACGTTCTCCGGCGCGGACGGAGAGCGGAAGACGATGGAGTTCACCGCCTCCGTGCAGGACACCACGCTGGTCGGCGACTGGTCCTCCGAGGAGGGCGTGTCCTGGAACGACGTCGCCCACGCGATCGGCACTGCGCCCGCCGACCTCCCCGACGCGCTGGTCCCGGTCCTCACCCAGGTCGCGTTCGCGTACGACAAGCACAAGAAGGCATTCGTGTTCTCGGCCCGCACCGAGCACGTCCAGCTCGCCTTCGCCTCGCTTCCGCAGCGGGCCGGCACCGGCGCGGCAGGGCCCCGGATGCGCGCCGTCCTGCTGCAAGGGGTGTACGAGGCGGGGCTCGGCGACCTTCCGTCGATCGGCGACCACGCCCCCGTCGACGGCGATCTCGTCTTCGCGGGCCTCCAGGCGTTCCACCTCTCCGCGGCGCTCAAGGTCCGCAAGGTCAGGGCCCTCAACGACCTGATGGCCAACGTCGGGGTCCAGCTGGGTCTGCCCAGCCGCACCCTGTCCGCCGGCGCGTCCCTGGCCGTCATCGGTGGCATCGCCACGACCGTGAAGAACTACGGCCTGGTCCATCCGCTGCGCCGCCGCCAGCCGCCGCCCACCCCGGCCCCGCCCCCGCCGCCACGCGGGCAGCTCACCCCGCGCGAGGACCCGGAGGACGTCCCCGCCCAGGCCAGCATCCCCCTGGACGCCACGTTCGGCCCGCTGCGGGTCTCCGGGATCGGGCTGTCGTACACCGACGGCACCGCCAGGATCACCATCGACGCCACGATCGACGCAGGCGGGCTCGAACTGAGCGCCTCCGCGCTCGGGTTCACCGTCGACCTCGGCCAGGGCAGTTGGTCCTTCCGTCCCGCCCTCGCCGGCCTCGGGCTCACCTACGACGTCCCACCGCTCACGATCGGCGGTGCCTTCCTCGTCAAACAGGCCGAACCGCCCTACGACATGCTGTTCGCGGGCATGGCCGTGATCGAGGCGCGCGTGGCGAGCATCAAGGTGCTGGGCGCCTACGCCCGTACCGAGGACGGCTACCCCTCCCTGTTCCTGTACGGGGTCCTGGCCGGCCGCAAGGGACTGGGCCCGCCCCCGTTCCAGATCCGCGGCATCGCCGCCGGCTTCGGCTACAACAGCGCGGTCCGCGTTCCCGCGCCGAGCGAGACCCCGTCCTTCCCGTTCATCGCCGAACTCGGCCACGGCGGGCAGGAGCGCCCGCCCCTGGAGGTCCTGGACGATCTCCTCGACGGCAGTGGCGGCCGTCCTCCGTGGCTGACCCCGGCCCAGGGCCGGCTGTGGTTCGCCCTCGGCCTGGATTTCACCGTCTTCCAGCTGGTCGAGGGCCAGGCCCTGGCCCTGGTCGAGTTCCGCGACGAGTTCACCGTCGCCATCCTGGGCCTGGCCACCGCCGCGTTCCCGGTCCGGCGCGGCTCCGGCGGCCCCACGTACGCCCGGGTCCAGCTCGCCCTCCAGGCGCTGTACACCTCTCGCGACGGCATGCTGGCGCTGGCGGCGGAGCTCACGCCGGAGTCGTACGTCCTGGACCCGGAGTGCCGGCTGACGGGCGGGCTCGCGTACCGCACCTGGTTCGCCGGGTCGCACGAGGGCGACTTCGTCTTCACGCTCGGCGGCTACCACCAGGGGTTCGAGCGGCCCGAGCACTACCCCGTCGTGCCGCGGCTCGGCTACACGTGGGGCATCTCCGACTGCGTCACGGTCCGCGGCGAGGCATACTGCGCGCTGACCCCGTCGGCGTTCATGGCGGGCGGACGGCTGGAGGTGTCGTTCCACTCCGGGATCGTCGACGCATGGCTGACCGCCCGGATGGACGTACTGATCCAGTGGAAGCCCTTCCACTTCCGGCTCGGCGTCGGGGTCCGGATCGGCTTCGCGGTCGACCTGTGGCTGTTCACCGTGCGCGGCGAGGTCGGCGTCGACCTCGACCTGTGGGGGCCGCCGGTAGGCGGTATCGCCACCGTCCATCTGTGGTGCATCGACTTCGACGTGGCGTTCGGGGCGAGCGGCGACCGCAGGCCCGATCCGGTCGGCTGGGCCGAGATGCAGGAGCAGCTGCCGGCGCGCGACCAGATGCTGCGCATCACTGCGCTCACCGGGATCCTGCCGGAGGACGAGGGCACCCGGGCCCGGCGCGCGAACGCCGGGGACGACCGCTGGGTGGTCTCCGCCGACGGTTTCTCCTTCGCCACGGCCACTGCCCTGCCGGCCTCGGAGGCTACGTCCGGGTCGGGACGGGAGGAAGGCAAGGCCCTCGACGTCCGGCCGATGGAGGCCACCGGGCTGTCGTCCGTGCACCGCCTGACGGTGCTGCTGGGCAGTGAGCCGTTCGACCCCTTCGACCCGTCCGTACCCGAGGAGCGGCGCTGGCTGCTCAAGCCGGTCAAGGCCAACGTCCCGCAGGCGTTGTGGGGTACCGGCGAGCCGGTGGACCCGGACCCCTCGGCGTCCGGGCTGCTCAAGGACCAGCTGATCGGTCTCGGCGTGACCGTGCCGAAGCCGGTGGACGGCCCGACCCCGGGCGGGATGACCGACGTCTCCCTCGGTTTCGAGGAGCTGGACCCGAGCGACACCCTGCCGATCGGTCCGGCCGACCGGCCCACGGGACCCGTCCCGCAGCGCTGGGAGCCGGGCCGGCCCACCCCCGTCTCGTTGATCGCCGCCGGGATCGCCACGACCACGGTGCCCGCCCGGGACGCGCTGTACGCCGAACTCACCGCGCTCGGTGTGGCACCGCCCTCGCACGACCGGCTGGACGGCTTCGCCGCCCTCGCCGACAACACGTTCACCGCCGAACCCCTGACGACCTGAACCACGCGAGGGAATCCGCCATGGCCCAGCCCGACCGCTCCGGGGACACACCGGCGCCCCGGTTCGACATCCACTTCCACGACGACCACGTGGCGCCGGCGCCCGCCGGGCTCTACCAGCTCACGCTCGAACACGAGGTGACCGGCGACAAGGTCGGCTCCGACAAATTGCCGCCCGTCCGCCAGGAGTTCGAGATCCGGGCGCCCCAGTTCACGCTCGACGGATCCTTCGTCCACGCCCTGCACCCGGCCCCCGCCGCCGTCGGCTCCTTCGAACGCGTCCTGCCGCACATCACCTTCAACCGGCTGATCCTGCCGTGGGAGCGCACCCTCGACCCCTCCGAGACCGGCTTCCCCTGGCTCGCGCTGCTCCTGTTCGCCGAGGAGGAACTGCCCGGGGACCCCAAGGCCCAGGGGCACGTCGACTCCCGGACCGTACGCGACCTCCTCACCCCCGGCGACACCGGCGTCCTCGTCCCCGGCATCCGTCTCGACGACGTCCCGGCCGAGCTGCACGACAGCACCTGCACCACCATCGACGTGCCGGCCGAGGTCTTCGCCGCCCTCGTGCCCCGCCGCGCCGACCTGCCGTTCCTGTGCCATGTGCGCAAGGTCCGCGACCGGCAGGCATCCGCGGTGCGGCTGGCCTCCGGGGAGGTCCTGGAGGTGGGCGACCATTCCGTGGTCGTCGCCAACCGGTTCCCCCGTACCGCCGGACGCCATGCCGCGCACCTGGTCTCGCTGGAGGGGTTCGCCGACCACGTCGACGGCGGGCGGCCCGAGCAGTCCGTCGTACGGCTGGTGTCGCTGCTGGCGTGGTCCTTCGAGGCGCGGCCCGATCCCACCGGTCATTTCGACGCGCTCGTCCGGCGCCTGGCCGAGGACCCGGCCGGCCTGGGCCTGCGCCTGCCGTACGAACAGCCCACGGGCGCGCGGAGCACCGCCACCGAGCGCCTCGACCTCGGGTACGCGCCGGTGGACTACGGGCTGCCGTCGGGCGAGCGGACCTTCGCCTGGTACCGCGGCCCGTTCACGCCGGTCGTGGCCCAGTCCGTGCCCCGGCCCGCCGAAGGCTGGCGGGCCGTGGACGAGGCGCTGGTCTACGTCGCCGACACCGGGGTCTTCGACGTCGGCTACGCCGTCGCCTTCGCCCTCGGGCGGGCGCTCGCCCTGTCCGACCAGAACCTGGCGAGCGTGCTGTCGGCCTTCCGGTCCCGGGCCCGGCACATCGCCGGGCGCGCCCTGATGCGTACGGCGACGCCACTCGGCGCGGGGCCGGCGCACGAGCGCTTCCACGAGCTGATCGAGGGCGGGCTCGGCGACCGTGTGCACGCCGCTGCAACCGCCGGGTCCCGGGCGCGCCCGGGAACGTCCACGCCGCGGCGCCGCGCGGGCGGCGTACCCCGGCCGCCGGCCGTCGAGACGCTCCTGGGCGACACGGCGCAGGACGGCGGGCCGCGGGACAGCGGGCCGCGGGAGCGGCTGCGGCACGCGCTGGCCGACCACATCGGCCCGTTGATGAGCGCGGTCGACCAGGTGCGGCTTCTGGCCGCCGCCCCGTTGACCCATCTGGTGCCCGACGCCCGGATGCTGCCGCCCGAGAGCCTGCGCTTCTTCCACGTCGACGCACAGTGGTGCGAGGCGCTGCGCGACGGGGTGCTCAGCACCGGCCTCGGCACCTCGCTCGACACCGCCGTCAACGGGCTCGCCCGGGAGGCGCTGACCGCGGCGGAGCCGCTGGCCGGACTGCTGATGAGGTCCACGCTCGTCCGGTCGTGGCCCGACGTCATCGTCGAGCCGCGCCTGCGCGCCCCCGATGGCGGTGAGGGGGAGCTGCTGGACATCGTCCACCGGATCGTCATCGGACCCGACCTGCTGCTGTGCCTCTTCGACGGCGTCCCCGAGGAGGTACGCCTGCGCGAGCCGCACGAGGGCATCCACTTCGGCATCGACGGCGAGGACCGCATCGGGCTGCGCAGGCTCACCGAACCGGTCGGCGAGTCCCTCGGCGACGGTGCGGTCTTCCCGCCGACGGGCGAGGAGGGCGTCAGCCGCTTCCTGCGTCCCGTCACCGAAGGCGGGGAGCCGGAGGTCCTCGATCTCGCCGCGGGCGCCGATCCGCTGGTCCCCGCCCTGGGCACGGTCCTGCGGGCGGCCGGGCAGCTCGGCCCGGACGAGGACCTCTCCCCCGGCGCGTTCGCGGTGGAGCTGGTCAACGCCCCGCAGCGCATCGCCTTCACCCCCGCCCAGCCCGCCGCCCAGCCCGGTGCCCCGTCCGGCCGACAGTGAGGAACCGCGTCATGGCCTCCCAACCGCCCCTGATCGTCCCCGTCCAGGTGGACGCGCTCCTGGTGAACAGGCGCGTCCGCGACAACGAGACCCACCGCCGCTGGTACCCCGAGTTCGACCGGCTGGACCGGCGGTATCCGCCCGAGCCCGACCCGTTCCAGGGCTCCGCGGCGGGCAAGCCGGACCTCGGTGTCCACCTGCACTGGCTGCTTCCCGACGCGCTGCGGCGCGGCAGGCAGGACGGGCCTGCCGGCCGGCTGGAGTTCCCGGCCGTCCCCAACCGATGGCTCGTCGTCCGCTACAGCCGGCCCGCCGCACGGCCCGGCGAGACGCCCACGGCGACCGGCTGGGTCGTCGACAGCGACTACCTCTGCTACGACGACGGCACCTCCGCCTTCCTCGATCCCTTCGCCGAGGGCCTGGTGGAGACGTACATCGGCCGCGCCCACGACCTCGCCGGCGGCCCCTGGACGGAGCCCGGCGGACGCCGGATGTTCCTCACCGCCGTCGGGCCGGGGCTGCCCACCTTCGCCACGTTCCAGCCGTACAACGAGAACGTCTTCTCCCTCCACGACCCGCTGCGCGGGCTCACCGAGCCCTCCCTCATCAGCTACGCCGTGGCCGGCTGGTACTCCGACGCGACCTGGGACATTCTGCACGCTCCGCCGGAGGGGGACGTCGGGGCGCTGCTGGAGCACCTGCGGTGGTCCACCGCCGACCCCGCGCTCACGCCCACCCGGTCCTTCTGCGCGGGAACCGCACTCGGCCTGCGCTGGGAGCCCGAAGGCGACCGCCCCGAGTCCGACAAGCCCGATGTCCGCGACGTCGACGTCGCGGTCGGGCACATCGTCACCGACGCCGAGACCGCCTTTCACCCGCCCGCCCAGGACGACCCCGAGGCGGCGCTCCTGTGGGAAGCGTTCGCCTACGACCTGCTGGACGTCCTCGACGACGGCGGTGAGGACGCCCTCGACCAGGCCACCCGGCGCACCTGGTTCGGTGCCGAACCCGGCGGCTACACCTGGCGCATCGTGGACCGCCCCGCCCCGCCGGACGGCGCCTGGCCGGAACGGACCCCGCAGCAGATCGCCGAGGAGCGGGAGTGGCTGGCCGAGCTGAACGAGGTGCAGGACGAGCACGACGCCGCCTGCCGGGAACTGTCCCACCTCCAGCGGCGCCTGTACGGGCTGTGGTGGCTGAAGGGCCTGGAGAACCTGCCGTCGGAGGACTGGGCCAGGGACTGCGCCGAGCAGCTGAAACCCGACGTCCAGGGCAGCCTCGCCCAGCAGGTCCGGGGTCAGCTCACCACCGTCTTCGGCAACGGGGGCGGCGGCGGTACACATGACGCGGGCGACGGGGGCCTGCGCTCCCGCATCCCGTGGGGCGACACCGCCGAGGAGCTGGCCGCCGCAGTCCAGGACTACGCCGAACGGAACCAACTGGCGCCGGGCCGGGAACTCCAACGGTGCGCCGGCCCCGCCTTCCACAGCACACCCGACCCCTCGGTGATCATTCGAGGGGCCAAACTCGACCGCCCCCTCACCGACGAGAACGCCCTGCCCTGCCGCGTCGCCGCCGAGACGGTGACCGCGATCCGCATCGGCGGCGAGATGACGCAGCCGCCCACCGACCCGCCCGCCCCCGATCTGTCCGGGCTCCCCGAACCCGCCCTGCTGGCCGCGCTCCTGGAAGAGTTCTTCCTCCTCGACCGGGCCGCCGTCACCCCGGGGGCCGAACCCGGCAGGACCGCCCTGGACGAGGCACTGTCCGCGCCCGACACCCACGTCATCGGAGTGATCGCCCGCTGGACGCGGCCGTGGCGACAGCCGTGGTCGCCCCTGCACCTGATCTGGAAGATGAACTGCCACCCCACCCCGTACCGCAGCGGCGACGAGGACAACTGGAGCTTCGACGGGACCCGTTACCGCTGGAACGGCACCAACGCGGTACTCGACCCGGGCGTCCTGACCGGGCGCGCCCTGCTCAGCCCGCTGCCCGGCTTCAACACCCGGTCCCGGCTGGCGCAGCACGCCGGCACGCACCCGCGCGGCCCCGTCGCCAAGCTGCGCGAGCTGCGCGCCAAGGCCGAGGACTGGGACCAGCTGTCGCAGCGCATCGACGGGATCAACCACTGGCTGGCCCAGCACTCGCCGGCCTTCAACCTGGTCCCCTCCGAGGCACTCGCCGACCTCGTGGACAACAACCGTTCCCGGGTGCCGCTGAGCGAGGTACCCGACCCGGGGCCGGCCTCCGGCACCGACCCCCGTGAGTTCCGCCCGGTCCGGGCCGGCCAGCTGGCGTTCGAACAGCTCCACGTCATCGACCGATTCGGCCGGTCACTGGCGGTCATCAGCCCCGACAACGTGGACTCGAAAGAGGTGCACCGCGCGCTCAGCGTCACCCCGGACATCCCGGTGTTCCCGGAGAACGAGTACCGGTACGTCGAGCTGCCACCCCGGCTCATCCAACCCGCCCGGCTGTGCTTCGAGTTCGTCTCCGCGCGGGACGACCACCACCGCGTGGACGTGGACGCCGGGCCGCGCGAGGCCGCGGGCGAGAGCCCGGTCTGCGGCTGGCTGATCGCCAACCACCTGGCCGGCTCCCTGCTCGTGCACGCACCGGAGGGCCACGGCCTCGGCGAGGT
Source organism: Streptomyces sp. NPDC097981 (assembly GCF_040302565.1). Taxonomy (NCBI): domain Bacteria; kingdom Bacillati; phylum Actinomycetota; class Actinomycetes; order Kitasatosporales; family Streptomycetaceae; genus Streptomyces; species Streptomyces sp. NPDC097981. The sequence continues at coordinate 16,078 of NZ_JBEORW010000067.1, read as the reverse complement.
CCGGATCGTACTGGACACCGAACACCGGCAGATCGCCACCTGGTACCCGCTCCCCGACTCGCCCTACCCCGACCCCGATCCCGCGACCGGGTCCGGACAGGCCTTCACCTCCGACCTGCCCCACCTGCACGGCTTCGTCGTCGGACTGCTGAACGGCGGGGAGGCCGCCTTCCGGCAGCTGCTGGAGGTCGTCGACCGGTCCATGTCGGCGACCGCGCCCGGCGGGGACGACGACAGCCTGGCCGCGCTGGTGGGCCGCCCGATGGCACTGCTGCGCTCCCGACTGCGCCTGGAACTCGACGGGCCCGCGATGACCTCCTCGTCCTGGAACGAGGTGATCGCCCCGGAGCCGCCGGAGTTCACCAGCTACCTGTGGAACGTCCGGCTGGGCGCCGGCAGGACGCTCGGCGACGGACTCGCCGGGTTCTTCCTCGGCACCGAGTACACCCGGCTGCACGCCGTCCCCGTACCGGAGACGCGGTCCGCCGCCGAGTACGCCGTCCCCATCGACGGCCACGAGATCGCCCTGCCCGCGCGCCCCGCGTCGGCGCCCGCGCGCCTGCGTGCGGAACGCACCGAGGAGGAGCAGAGCACCGCCTGGGTGACCCTGCTGGCGGACCCGTGGGCGGCCGTCCACGCCGTCAGCGACATCCTGCCGGTGGGCAGGCTGCTGCTGCCGCCGACCTGGGTACGCGAGCCCCTCGGTCGGATGAGGCTGGCGTTCCGGATGGGTCCCCTGCTGGCTGGAACCCGCATGGTGCCCGGAGAGCAGGGCGCGGCGCCGACCGAGCACGTGGTCATGCCCGGCCCGTCCGGGCGGCGGGGCACCTGGTCCTGGGCGGAGCCGGTGGCCGCGAGCCGCACGGTCCCCGCCGAGGGCCCAGGGTCATGGACCACCCTCCCGCTGACCACCCCCGACACCGCACTCGCCCTGTCGGACGCCACGCCCGCCGCCCGCACCGGGTTCCTGCAGCTCACCGGCGCGCTGGGCGAGGCCGCTACAGGCCGGCAGAACCCGTCCGCACCGGGCCCGGCACCGACCACCGGGAGCACCTCGTGACCACCGCCCTGCACTACAGCCTGCACACCAGCCCCGCCCCCCTGCGGGTCGGCAACGAGGACGCACCCGGCCGCGCCACGCTGCGGATCACCATGGCCAACCCGGGCCCGGATCCGGTCACCTGCGGCACGATCGCCCTGACCCTGCCGACCGGGGACGGGCGCGAGGCACTGACCGCCACCCCGGAGACCATCACGGCGCACACCGACGACGTCGGCTGGTCCGCCGAGCACCGGGGCGACGGAGTGTTCCACATGCGCCCTGCCAGCCCCGGCACCCAACTCAAGCCGGGCGCACGGCTCGTGGTCACGCTCGCCGGTGTCGCGGTGAACCGGACGGTCGGCACGGTCACCCTCGGCGTCAGCGAAGGCGCTGTCGAGGGCGACGGACCGGGCGGCTTGCTCCGGCGTGGCGCCTCCGACGCCCTGCGGCTTGCCAAGGCGGCCCCGAACGCGATGCTGGAGGACTTCCGCCCCGACCGGGTGGTCGTCCCCAACGGCGAGACGGTGACGCTGACCTGGAAGTGCGAGGTGGGCCCTGACTACGAGATCTTCTACGGCGATCAGCGCCGCCCGGTCAACGGCTTCATCGACGCCGGCGGCAACGGCTCCTGGACCTCCCCCGCTCTCACCACCGCCACGGCGTTCATGCTGCTGGGCTCCACGGAGAGGGACGGCGTGCCGGTCACGTACGGGCTGACCACGGCCGTGACCGTCGACATGCCCGATCTGGAGGTCGGCGACCTCGAAGCCAACGGCACCGTCCGCCTCTTCGGCCAGGCCCAGGAGGTCGACTGGGGAACCGAGAGCGAGCCCAGGTCCTACGTCGCCGACACCGACGGCCTGATCACGGGCTACATCAAGACCACCCTCGACGGGGCCCCGGCGCACCTGAACGTCTTCGTCACCCCGCCGAACCTGCGGCGGCAGAAATTCGCGACCCAGTCCTGGGATGCCCGCGGCGGCACCGACAACCAGGAGGCGAGCCTGTTCGTGCCCGTGCCCCGGGGCTCGGCCGTGCGGGTGGTCCGCAAGGGGGACGAGAACTTCACCGCCGCCCTGACCTGGTTCCCGTTCGGCACGGGCCCGCTGCGCGAACCCCCGTCCTGAACCCTCGTACGGCGCTCCGCCCTCCCCCTCCCTCCCCGCTCCAAGGAGTCGTCAGCATGACCGAAACCACCGCCGGCCTCGTACCCCGCGGCATCGACGCGGCCTTCAGCGTCCCGGACTCGGGCGAGACCCGGGCCGGCATCCACATGGTCCGCGGCGGCTGGGCCGTCCGGCACGACGCCGCTTCGGTGGCCCCTCCGACGCGCGGAGCCGCCGCGCGTGAGCTGTGGCCCAACCTGCCCGGCGCCTATCTGAACGGGTTCGACGCCGCGTGCTCCACCGCCACCGCCCGGGTGTACCTGTTCAAGGGCTCGACCTGTTTCCTGTACGACATGGAGCGGAACGAGCCGGTGGGCGGGGCCGGCCCGGTGCCGATCGGGGACAAGTTCCCCGGACTGCGAAAGGACGCCCCGGACTTCGCCGACGGCATCGACGCCGGCCTGCCAGCGCCCGACGGCACGATCCACCTGTTCCGCGGCAGCCGGTGCGTCAACTACGACATCGAGTTCGACGAGGTCCTGCTGCAGGGCCAGATCGGCGACATCTGGCGCAATACCGCGTACCCGGACTCCGAGGTCTACGGCGGCGTCGCTGCGGCCTTCTGCCACCCGGCCACCAGCAACGGCTACCTCGTCGCCCCGGACGGCAAGCGCTACGTCGAGTGCGACACCGACCGGCACCGCGTCACCTCCGGCACCAAGCTGCTGCGGGACAGGTGGCCGTACCGCACCTTCCTCGGGGTGGTCGACAGCACGGAGGAGCTGCTGCGGGTGTACGACGCCGACACCGGGCAGCAGATCCGGCAGACCTCGATCGGCCGGTCCCAGAACGTTTCCTTCTCCCCTGACGGCTTCCTCGCGCTGGTGCCCACGTACCAGTCGGGGCAGCTCGCCCTCGTCGACGTCACCGCCGGCACGCTCAAAACGGTGCCGGCCGGCTCGAACGCGTACGGCCTGGGGGCCCTGCCCGACGGCTCCGCCGCGTACGTCGGCAGCCTCGACGGACCGTACGTGCAGGTGGTCGACCTCGCCACCGGCGCCTCGATCCCGGTGGACGTCGGCAGTGACACCGGCGCCCTCCTGCCGTCCCCCGACGGCAGCCACGTCTACGTCACGTGCCGGTCCACGGACGACGTGGCCGTCGTGGACACCGCGACACGTCAGGTGGTCCGCCGCGCGGACGGCGGCTCCCGGCCCACGGAGGCGGCGATCACCCCGGACGGCACCGTGCTCGGCCTCGTCAACCGCAGCTCGGGCAGCAGCTTCGTCGCCCTCAGGAGTACGTCGGGCGGGGGCGGCCCGCGCCTGGTCGAGGTCGGGCGGGATCTGGCGTGCGTGGCGGCGTCCCCGGACTCCCGGCTCTTCTACGCGGCGGATCTCGGCCCCGACGTACGGGTGGTCGACATCGCGACGGCGAGTGTGGTGGGTTCCGTCCGGGTGGAGGGCGAACGCCCGAACTCGGTCGTGGTCTCCCCGGACGGCGAACACCTCTTCGTCGTCGGCTATCGCGGGGACTCGGTGAAGAAGATGTCGGTGTCCAGCGGGGAGGAAGTCGCCTCGTTCCCGCTCGGCGCCCAGTTGTTCGAGTACGCGTACCTGGGCATCGGCCCGGCGTGGGGCTGACCGGCGCGGCGGCGGAGCACAGCGCCGTGGACTGTCTGCTCACGTACTCGGTGGAGACCGACCCGGCACCGATCCAGGTCTCGCAGGGACCGACCCCGGCGAAGGCGACCCTGCGGATCACCGTCACCAACCACCGGGACGACCCGGTCCGCGTCGAGGAGGTCCGCTTCTCGTTCCCGGTCGGCAGCGGCCCCGACGAGCTGACGGCCACCCCGGGCAGTGCCGAGCCCCGGATCGATGACAACCGGCTGTGGCGGTTCGAGTACGAGGCCGACAGCCAGTCGTTCGTCCTCACCCCGCGGCGCGACCGTCCGCTCGGGCTCGGAGACCAGCTTGAGCTGACGATCGCCTTCGTCGCAGTCAACGCGGCGGTCGGGACCAGCAGGCTGACCGTGGCCGAGAGGAGTGAGGGCGGCGGGGAAACCCGGTACCAGGAGTGGCCGTTGGCCAAGGTGCCCGCCGGTTTCACGGTGGGCGACTTCCGGCCGCAGTACATCCTGGTCCAGAGCGGCTGCCCCGCCGAGCTGACCTGGCGCGGCGAGAGCCTGCCCGCGGCCACGTACACGATGCTGCACGACGGCGAGCCGGTCGACGTCACCGGCGTCCGCTTCTGGCGTTCCCCGGCGCTGCACCGCGACACGGCGTTCGCGCTGGTGGTACGGGTGCGGGCGGAGGAAGGCGGGGACGCGGCGGAGGCCGAGTACGCGCTGACAACCCTGGTCACGGTCGCCCGCCCGGACCTGGCCGTCAACGACCTCACGGTGGGCGGGCGGGCGACGCTCACCCGGCTGCCCACCGAGTTCGACCTGGGCGAGGCGGATGAGCTCGTCTGCACGACCGAGACGGACGGTTTCCTCATCGGCCATCTGATCGCCGTAGAGGACGTCACCGGGGACGGCGCCCCGACGCTGACGGTCACCGTGTCGGCAGACGGCACCGACCGCCGCACCAGCGTGCAGTCCCGCCAGGCCCCGCCCGATCCCGGGGACCCCGGCTTCCCGGGAGTCCGGCTGACCGCCGTCGTCCCCCGGGGCGCCCGGGTGACGGTCGGTCGCTCAGGCACCGCCGCGAGCAGCCACCGGCTCGCCTGGATCCCCTTCGGCACCGGCGCACTCAAGGAAGCGGGCGCCGGGGACCGTCCCCAGCCGGCGATCTCGGCCACCCCACCGTAGGGCGGCCGACGCCACGGCCCGCCCCGGGCGAGAGCCGACGGGCGCCGAGCCCTCCTACGGTGGGATGGCAGGAGCGCCCCTGCGGCGCAGCGCGAGCCCTCGGCACGTGGCTCTTGCCGTCCGGGGCGTTCCCTCCGACGGGCGCGGTCGTCCTGAACTCAGTGTGTGCGGCCCGCACACCGCGGGCCGCACCCCCTCACCGTGATCGTGTCAACGGCGTTGTCCCGCCGGCCGGTCACCACCAGGCACCGCCAGCCGGCAAAAGCCGCCACACGGCCGAGCCGTGCCGCGCCGCGCACGGCGTGACCAGCCCCGCCGTCACCGCGCCGTGCCACCAGACGCTTGACAATGACCGAGCCCGGCAGGTGGGCGCCGGGCGGGACGCGGGGCGCCCACCTGCCGAGGCAGTAACGGGGCCGTGCTCGTCGTTCCTCAGCGAGGTGGCGGGTGCGCCTCGTTCTTGATCTTCATCATCCGCTGGGGGGAGTCGGTCAGCACCGCATGGGCGTCCAGTCCCCAGGCGGTGGCGTAGTCGTCCTTGGTCTCGATGCCGATCAGCACGGTCCTCACCTGGGGACGGGTGTGGAAGCAGGCGGCGGCGTCCTGGTCCCACATCAGGGCGCGCTTGACGGGGCTGAGCCCCTCGCCGAGGGTGAACTTCTCCGACACCGTGACATCACGGCGCAGTTCGAACGCGGCCCAGGCTGCTGCCTGGGGCGGGTTGAGGCATTCGCCGACGAGGCGTGAGGTGACCAGACGGGTGCGGGTGGCGTCGCGGTCCTCGAAGAGCCGGGCCTGCGGGTAGGAGACCATCGCGTCGAGGTTGGGCTTCTCGGTGGAGTAGAACCGAACGCGCTGCCACTCCGGGCGGCCCTGGCCCTGCAGGGCGTCCAGGGTCTTGGCGATCGCCGGCGCCAGTACCTGCGCATCGGCGGACTTCATGTCCAGCAGCACGCCCATCCGCAGCGGAACCCGCCGCAGCGCTTCCTCAAGCGTGGGCAGGGGGGTCGGGTGGGTGCGGTAGGGGTAGGCGCCGGAGGCGTCCTTGAACTGGTAGCCGGCATTCAAGGCCGTCAGCTCGGCAACATCGTGGTCAGCGACTTTTCCCGCGCCGTCGGTGAGGGTCGCCAGGTCGGCGGGCCGGTACAGGACGGGAACGCCGTCACGGCTGACCTGCACGCTCAGCCACATCATGTCCACCTTGTGCGTGAGCGCGCCGTCGATCGCGCGCACCGTGTTCTCCGGAAAATCCGCCGTCCCGGCACGGTGAGCGATCACCAGCGGACGTCCGTCCCGAGCCTCGGCCGTCTGCTCCGGGCCCGCGGCCACGGTGGCCTGCTGGCCCGGCCCTGCCGTCGTTCGGGCATGATCGGGCGCCACGGCGGCCAGAGCGGTGGTCGCTGCCACTGCCACCGCCGCGGCCAGGCCGGCCGCCCACCTTCGCGTCGCTCCCAATGCGCTGCCGCTCCCCTCTCCCTTGATCAGCAACCGTTCTGTGACGCTACCCATCCGCCCCGGCACGGCACGCCATCCGGCCGAAAGTCACACCGCATTGCCGAAAATCGTTCGGCTCTTACAAGATTTCGTAATCGGTGATCGCTTCAACTTGCCTATGGTGTCGGCTGGTTGACGGTGGCAGTCTGGCTGTGTGTGTCGTGAGGGTGGGGGACTTGCTGCCGCAGCTGGCCGCGGTGCAGGTCGAGCGAGTAGAGGCCTCTACGCTCAGTGATCACGAAGGACAGCCGTGCCCGCACTGCCATCTTGCCTGCTCGAACCCCTCTGGAACCAGTTCGTGGTGCTCCTGCCCGCGCGGGAGGAGTTCGCCGCGGGCCACCCGCTTGGCTGCCACCGCCGCCGTGTCCCCGACCGGACTGTGTTCGAGCACGTGGTGCTCGCTTTGGTCCACGGCTCGGGCTACGAACAGGTCTCCAGCCCCGGATGCTCTGACCGGACCATCCGTCGACGTGTCAAAGAGTGGTCTGAGCAGGGGATATCCGAAGTGGTGCACGTTCTGGCTCTGGAAGCGTACGACCGGGTGATCGGCCTGGAACGGTCCGAGATATCCGTGGACGGTTGCATCACCAAGACCCCATGTGGCGGCCGGAGTGCGGGCCGGTCCCCGGTGGACCGCGGGAAGCAGGGCCTGAAACGCTCGGTCGCCACTGATGCCCGCGGCGTCCCGCTCGGCCTGGTCGCAGCGGGAGCCAACCGCCACGACTCACCCCTGCTCGGACCGACTCTCCACGCAGCCATGGACCAGGTCGGGCCACTGCCGGACGACGTGAACGTCACGACCGGGGCTATGACGGCAACACGTTCCGCGCTCTGCTCCGGGAGTTGGGCTTCACCGGTGAGATCGCCCGCACGGGCGTGCCCGCTCCGATCCAGGCCGGCAAGCGGTGGGTCGTGGAACGAACGCACTCGTGGATGAACAGCTACGGCAAGCTACGACGCTGCACCGAGAAGAACAGCACCGTCGTCGAGTTCTGTCTCCACCTGGCCGCAGCAGTCGTCACTCTCCGTATGCCGATCCGCCACGCCACCATTCACTACCGCTGGGATCAGCGTCCCACCACACGCCGCCTCAAGTGATCCATTTGCCGGTCGGTCTTAGAGGACGATAAGAGCTGGTTCGCTGCACTTGGTGACGATCTGATCCGTCTGGCAGCGGGCTATCGCCTGCGGTTTTCACGCGATCGTCCCCGCTGGTCGGCTTTGACGGTCGGACCCCGTCTCGCCAGCGGAGAGGTGCGCCCGAAACATCCGGACTTCGGACTCCGAGATAGCCGAACAGATCTGATCAAGTTGGCACTTATCGCCCTCTTAAGTGATGGGAGGTTGCTGGAGCGGCAGGTGCAGTGGGAGCGACGGTCAGGGAGCTGCGGGCCGTCTTCAACAAGCTCCGCGACAAGTTCGGCACCGTCCTCGCCGTCATGGACCAGCCCGCCTCCATCGGCGCCCTGCCGCTGACCTTCGCCCGCGACGCCGGCTGCCAGGTCGCCCGCCCGCCGAGCCTTGCCATGCGGCGGATCTCCGACCTCTACCCGGGCGAGGCGAAGACCGACGCGAAGGACTCGGCCGTGATCGCGGACGCCGCACGGACGATGCCGCACACCCTGCGCTCGCTGGAACTGACCGACGAGATCACCGCCGAGCTGACCGTTCTCGTGGGCTTCGACCAGGACCTCGCGGCCGAGGCCACCCGCACGTCCCACCGGATACGGGACCTGCTCACCAGTTCCACCCCAGCCTGGAGCGCGTGAGGGGGCAGATTACCCTGCTGGCAGGCTCACCTCATCTTCCCGTTCTTTTGCCACCTCCAGCAGTTCGGGATACTGAGGCGAAGAGCCTGCGGCCTTGCTCAGGATCCGGGAACGAATGCCAGACGCGTTCGCGATCTCCGAGGTCTCCAAAGCACCCCGGGGTTCAGCGCCCTGTCCAGCATGAGCTCGACAGAGGCGTCCAGGAGCGCGGCCTCAGCCTGGTCCGCCGCCAGTCGGGCCTGCTCGACGATCGCCCGCAGCTCCCTCAGCCGTTCCAGATCACGGGCCTGTTTCTCCCGCGTTTCCGTGCTCGCGCCTGGGCGCACCATGTTCTCCCCACCACCGCTGTCTGGGCCCTCACATTCGTCAAAGCCTGTTCCCACTCGCGCGCGGGTGGGGCCAGAACATCCAAAATGTGGGGGTGCGCGGCTACAGGTGGGTGGGCCAGGTGCTCGCGGACGGGGCTGGCCAGCTCGGCGTAGAAGTCGATGCGGTCCTGGGGATCTGGGCGCACACGGTCAGCAGTCCGGTGCGTGCCTCGGGCCGGTCCAGGACGGGGGCCAGTTCGGTCCGGACGCGGGCGTCCGCGTCGGGGGTCGGCAGCGCGTACTAAGGAGAGGGTGGCCGCGTCGTAGCCGTACGGGGCGCGGCCCCATCCTTCCCAGTCCAGGATGTGCGGGCCGCGGGTGATGTTGCCGTAGTGGAGGTCGCTGTGGGCGGTGGTCCAGGTGACGTCGTCGACCTGGTGGCCGGTGAACTCGGGGATGACGCGGCGCAGATACCCCTCGCGTACGGCCTCGCGGTCCGCCGGCGGCGGGGCGTCGGCGAGGGCGTCCAGGGCGGAGACCATCTCCTTCCACCAGGTCTCGGGGAGGCCGGGGTCCTCGTCGACGACGGGGCGCGGGGAGACGATCGGGTCCGGGGCGAAGGCGTACAGCTCGGCCCGGTACGCGTACGCGCCGGTGGTCCAGTCCCGGATACGGAACAGGTCGGGGCGCGGCACGAGCGCCGTGGGTCAGCGATCTCCCGCCGCAGGGCAGCTGGCTCCGGCTCCTGCTTCTCCGTCGTTGCCAGCCGGTCGTCACGCCCCCCGCGGTCGGCCTCGTCCTGACGGATCCAGTTCCGCAATGCCTCGGGGTGTGCCCAAGCTCTCCGGCGATCCGCCGGATCACGGGCATCGGGTCCGCTTCGCGATAAATCTGTGAACAGCCGCCCTCATGGCAGCCGGCCGTCCGAAGGCGTTTCACCGCCTCAGCCTGGTCACTCCATGACAGCCACGATCACAACCGCTGCGCGGTGAGTACGAGGGACAAGCGCCTGTCAGCGGACGCCGCCTCAGGCGCGGGGGAGGCTGTCGGGCACTCTTCGCGTTCTTGTGCCGTCTCGCACCGCCACGGACACCCCTCCACGGAGCGCCGCGTCACACCTTGCCGAAATGGGTGGAAGGCTTGGCGCATGGCCCTTCGAGCATGGCTGGACGTCTGGCGTTCCTGGCGGCCGGGGCACGCGCCCGCGCTGCTTGTGATCCCGCTCGGGCTGATCGTCACTGTGTGTGTAGTGGATGTATTGTCTCCGCCGCACATCCACCTCGGTCCACTGCTCGTGGCAGCGCCCGCGATCACGGTGGCGTTCGCCGGCGCCCGTACGACGGCGGTAATGGGGGCTCTTGCGGTAGCGGCCCAGGTGCTGATCGGCGTGCTCAGAGGTGTCTCGGGCACCGCCAATATCCAGGCCCAGATCGCTGCCCTGATCGTCGTCTCGGCCGTCTGTGTCACCGTCTGTGTGGTGCGGGGCCGGCGCGAACAGCAGCTGCACCAGGTGCGGTCGGTGGCCGAGGCAGCCCAAAGAGTGCTGTTGCAGCCGCTGCCCGCACGCGCCGGCCCGCTGCAGATCGCCGGCTTGTATATCCCCGCCGAGGAGGAAGTCGAGCTGGGCGGAGACCTGTACGCGGCCGCACGCACCGCCCACCACAGCACCCGGCTCCTCATCGGCGATGTGCGCGGCAGTGGTCTGGGCGCTATCAGCAAGACCGCCCTGCTGCTCGGTGCCTTCCGAGCAGCAGCTCATCGGCAGGCCACCCTTCCCCGCCTCGCCGTCCACTTGGACGCCGCGTTCCGTTGGGACACCCGCCAGTGGCGGTCACAGACCGAGCCGGACACCATCGAAGACTTCGCCACCGCCCTGCTGCTCGACATCCCCGACGACGATCCGGTCGTCCACCTCATTAGCTGCGGTCACCCGCCGCCGCTCATCCTCCGCGGCAATCGGCTCATCCTGCTCGTGGCCGAGGCGAGCCACCTTCCGATCGGATTCGGCGGGGCCTTCGGCATCGCAGACTACGACGTCCAGACATTCCCCTTCGAGGTCGGCGACCTGCTGCTCCTCTACACCGATGGCGTCATCGAGGCACGCAACACCGACGGACGCTTCTACCCATTTACCGAGCGCGCGCCACAGTGGACCATGGACGACCCCGACGAACTCCTACGTCACCTCCAGGACGACCTGCTGGCCCACGTCGACGCACACCTCGATGACGACGCGGCCGTCGTCGCAATCCGCCGCACGGCGTCTGCCCCTCGGCCACCCGACCCGGCCCTGTGAACGAGGTGGGGCACCCTGTGATCGAGCCCGCCACAAGGCCGCTCCAGGCAGCTGCGCCGAGCCGCATCCGACGGCCGTACGCAGCTCGGGTTCGCCACGGTTCCCCCCAGCGACAGCCCGCCGCTCCCGATCACTCCCAGAACATCCCACCCCATCACCTCCGCCTGAAGGCCGCCCGGACCAAGATCCGGACCATTCCCGGACCAGCCCCCGACGAGGAGCCTCGACAACTACCGTTTTCCCTGGTCAGCATGGGTGCAGCTGCTGTACCACCAGCAGACGAAGAATCTGCTGGGCGTCCCGAGGAGCCGGGTCAAATCGCTGCACGTGGCGCGCCCGGACAAGGGAATCGCGCTGGTCACGGCACTCCAGTGGGCGTGGTGGTCGCGTGTGGTCGCAGGCTGAATACATCGGATCTTTCCCCCCTTCCTGGAGGCGATCCCGCCATGCGTACCAACGTCGGCCGAGGCCGCATCTATCGCCGTTGCGGCATGGCAGTTCGGCCGACACTTCCCCAGCCTGCCTTGGCGGGCGTCTGAGCGGCTCAGCTGACCGCCGCCCGAAACGCCTGCCGGATGACCTCGAAGGCACCGAGCAGATCACCACCCGCCATGGAGCTGCCCGGGCGCGCCGACCCGAGGAGTCCCAGCCCAAAACTCCGATTGCGGCCGGCGCGCTCGGGGCGAACCACGCGGGGGCTCTGTCCCACGGCGCCGGTCTCCGGGCCCGCAGTAGGGAAATTCCGGCCGGATCGGAGGAGCATTTGTAGCTACGGGGCGTGTATGGCGCGCTACGCCGCCGACGACAGGCGGCGCAGTCGGCCGGACGCCAGGAGGTAGACCATGATCGTCGACTGCGCACACTACCGGGACGGGCACCGACAGCACGTGGGGCCCATGCCGCTGGAGGAGGCGGCCGCCCACTGCAAGCAGGGCGGATTCGTCTGGCTGGGCATGTTCGAACCAGGTCCCGAGGAATTGACCCGCGTACGCGAGAGCTTCGGACTGCACGAACTCGCGGTCGAGGACGCCCAGGCCTTCCACCTGCGGCCGAAGGCCGAGCAATACGAGGACGGCACGGAGCTGATCATCCTGCGCACCGCACGCTACGACGACGAGCGCGAGGAGATCGACACCGGCGAGATCAGCATCTTCCTTGCCGAGCAGTTCGTGATCACTGTTCGCCAGGGCATCGCCAGCGAACTGACCGGCGCCCGCACCAGACTCGAGCACCGACCCGAACTGCTACGGACCGGCAGTACCTCGACGCTGTGGGCGATCCTCGACCAGGTCGTCGACAGCTATGCGCCCGTCGTCGCGGAGCTGGAACGCGACATCGAACAGATCGAGGCCACGGTGTTCTCCGGGGCGGTCGCCCCGACCGAGCGCATCTACTCCCTGCGCCGCGAGGCAACCGACTTCTACCGCGCCGTGCACCCGCTGCTCGCCGTGCTCGCCCGACGGTTGCTCCCCGGCACGACACCGACCGAACTCCTGCCCTACTTCCGCGACGTGCACGACCACTTGCTGCTGGTCAACGAGGAGGTCGCTGCCCAACGAGACCTTCTGACCACCGTTCTGGAAGCGAACATCGCGGTGATCTCGGTCGAGCAGAACAAGATCAATCTTAGGCAGAGCGCCACGATGGAGCGGCTGACGATCGTCGCGACCGTGTTTCTCCCGCTGTCCTTCGTGGTGGGCTTCTTCGGGCAGAACTTCGGCTGGCTGGTCAGCCACATCGGCAGTTTCACTGCGTTCCTCACCCTCAGCGTCTGCGGACTGCTGCTGCCGTGCCTGGCGCTGTACGTCTGGCTGCGCCAGCAGCGCCGCCGCTCAGCACCGCAAATGCAGCAGGTGAACAGCGCCGTCCCGCACGTTCCGGCAGCCCCCACGGAGTGAGAACGGCAGAGTCGAGCGCCTCCACCGTGGACGGCCTCAGGCGGCAGAGCACCGTGTCGGTGCAGCGGCGACCGTGGTGGCGAACCGGACGATGCAGATGTGCCCGGTGGACTACCGCCCCACTATCGTCAACACGCTCGACACTGGTCCCCAAGGTAAGCCACCTGGCCCTCGAGCCCTCCCAGCCCTCACAGACAGCCGGGCGGGCGGTGCGAGTCAGGAAGCGGTGTGGCGCGCCGCTTCATTTCGGCGCGGCGTCGCAGGTCGCTGACGACCTCGCGCCAACGCCAGGAGCCGTTCCAGTCGCAGTCCTCGTGGCCGCTGGGCTCCCAGTCCGCGAGCTCGTCCAGCTGCTTGAGCAGGGCATCCGGTTCGACAGGAGCACGGTAGGTGCGCTCGTCTTCGAGCCGGCCAGCGATGTCGTGCAGTCAGTGGGCAGCGCAGTAGTTGGAGAGCTGCGCGTCGGTCAACCGGCGTACGGCATAGCCGCCGCGCCTACTGCGCCAGTCGAAGTCGTCGCGGCCAGCAGGTCCGCCACAGCCAAGAGGTCGTCGCTCGCCGCGAGGCCGCGGTCGCGTGTGTGCCGTCACAGGGGTGAATGCCCATGGAAGTGATGACCTCGCCGGTGGCCACGTCAAGGGCGGCGAACAGGGTGGTGATCCAGTGCCGCAGGTAGTCGGGGGTGCGCCGCTCGGGCATGCCGGGCATCATCGGCAGCACGGGGCCGACCGATCCAGGGCCTGCTTCTGGGACTTCTCGTCCACGCCCAGCACCAGGGCCTTCTGCGGCGGGTCGAGGTAGAGGCCGACGACGTCGCGGACCTTGTCGATGAACTGCGGGTCGTTGGACAGCTTGAACGTGTCGACCTGGTGCGGCTTGAGCTGGAAGGCTTTCCAGATCCAGCCCACCGTCAACTTCGAGAGTCCGCTCTCTGCGGCCATCGCGCCATCGCCGAAATCCTGGAACTCGACCCAAAGGAAGTCACCGCCGACGCCCACTTCGCGAACGACCTCGGCGTCGACTCCCTGCTCGGCCTGGAACCCCTGATCGCCCTGGAGGTGCAGTACGACATCCGCCTCACTGAGGACGACCTGCGCACAGCCACGTCGCTGCGCACCGCCCAAGAACTCATCACCCGGAAGCTCGAAACCGCCTGACGCTCACGACGCCCCGACAGTCAGCGCCGCTCCCGCGAGCTGCGCTGACTCCGCGGACCACACACCGCCGACGCGCCTGGCGTGACGGTGGACCCACACCTGATCGGCGCAACACCACCAAGATCGCGCGGTCGTCGCCGCCGGCGACGGCGTCGATCACACCTGCCACCTGGCTACCATCGCAGTCTGCTCCGGCTGCGCAGCGGCCCTCGGCTCCGAGCGCTACTCGCCGCCCTCAACGACGGCAGCAGTGCGGAAACCGTCGGCGCAGGTCAACGCCTCACCGGTCGGCCCCCACCCCAGAGTGGGGGCTGACATGCTCATGTGTGCGCTTACGCCCTTCATGTGCACCAGGAAACGAAGAGCTGGCGCCTTGCGGAGCTCGGCCACAGCGTTGCCTTGGCGCTCCGACAAGGGAAACCCATTGGTCACGGTGGGCGGCCGTGGTCTCGATGGGATCGATGCCCGGGCCGGGGCGGGACCAGGAGGCGTGGCAGCCCCCGATCGAGGACTCAGCCGTCCGTGGGCGGCGCGTCGTGGTAGGGGTTGCGCGGTTGACCGACGGGCTTCAGGACACCGACCTCCATGGCCGGGACGGGGTTCTCGACGGTGACGTGCTCGGCCCGCAAGACGCCTGTGACCTCGACCCAGGTGTCGTTGTCGGGTGCCTTCGCGCCGTGCATCTCCACATGCAGGGTCCGTACGTCGGCCGCGCAGCAGCTGAGCTTCAGGCGGTTGAGGTACCAGGTGTCCGGGCTCTTGCCTGCGGAGACGAATCCGAGCAGCCGGACCGTGCGCCCGCGCAGGGTCTTCGGTTCGTGCACGGAGCGTCCGATGAAGTCCTCCAGGGGGTCTGTCAATCGAACGGCTCTGTCTCACATTCGGTGGTGACGGAGGGTGGTGTTATCCGAGGAGAATGCGGTGGCGGAGGAGGGTGAAGCCTGCTCGTCCGTGCATCTGGCGGGCCATCCGCTTGGTCTTGGTGTTGATCCCCTCGGTCGGGCCGTTGCTGTACGGGAGTGTGACCGCGGCGATCACAGCGTCGCGGTCTCGCTCGAGGCCGCGGGTGAAGGCGTGTATGTGGGGCAGGTCGGCGGCACGGACCTGGGCGATCCAGTGATCGAGTGCGTCGGCGTTCTCGGGCTGAGGTTTCAGAAACGGGGCGAAAGTCCGGACGGTGGTGGCCAGGTGGGTCATGTCGGGGCAGGCAGCGGTCAGCTGATCCAGGAGATCGCGATGTCCGGGCTTGAGGTTCTCGGGCCTGTTCAGGAGCATCCGGGCGAGCCTGCGAGGGGAGATGAGCTGCGGTCGGCGTCCGCGCGTCCTTGGCTGATGTACTTGTGCAGGAGGTTGAGGCAGCCCGTGAAGCCGAGAGCTTTGATCTCCTCGAAAAGGTGCTGGACCGGAACAGCAGGTTCCTCGGCCCGGCGTCGGCGCAGGTGCTCGCGGTGTGGATCGACGAGGCTGGACCGATATTTCGGGACGCGGAGCATCCGCTCCGGCCGGTCGGCTCGGGCATAGCGCTTGATGGTGTTCAGAGACAGTTGGAGGCGGCGGCCGCATTCGAGAAGGCCCACGCCTTGGTTGAGCAGCTCGTGGACCTGGTGCCAGCGTTCCAGCGTGGTCTTGGCTCGCGGCCCGTCATACAAGGGTGCGTCGAGCACAGTGGCCCAGCAGTTGCTGTGCGCCTTCACCTCGCGCAGGGCGGCTTCGCACACGTTGTGCCACAGATGCCAGCGGTCACTGAGCGTTTTCAGCGGTGAGTCTCCAGGGTGAGGATGGCCTTCGCGATGGACGTCAGGTTGTTGGGACTCGTCCGGGCTTTGCGAAGGACGCGCCAGGTCTTGATCCGGGCGATGGCTCTTTTGTCAATCCCCTCCGAACGTGGAGGCCTTCCTATGCAGCCAGTTCCTCGGTGAGGCCGGCTTTGTAGTCGTGTTTGTAGTCGATTGGGCTCTTCCAGCCGCACACGCTGTGTAGCCGTCCTGCGTTGTAGAAGTCGGTGATCCAGGTCGCGATCCTGATCCGGGCCTCGGTGCGGGTGGTGAAGGTGCGCCGGTGGACGTACTCGACCTTCAGGACGCTGTTGAAGGCCTCGCTGACGGCGTTGTCGAAGCATGATCCGACGCGGCCCATGGACTGGGTGACGCCCAGCTTGCGACAGGCACGCCGGAACTTTCGTGAGGTGTATTC
>NZ_JBEORW010000066.1:0-26360 GCF_040302565.1 Streptomyces sp. NPDC097981 | reverse complement strand
AGCACACCCACCAGACGGGCCATAGCCCGCCCATCCCACACCTCAGGCAGGTCAACCAGACCACCCCAACGCCCGGGAACCTCCAAAGCCGCCACACGCCCCAGACCCCACACCTGCGCCTGAACAGCCGACACCAGACGATCCGAACGGCCCACACTCACCGCACCACGGGTCAGGCACCACAACGGCACCTCCACCCCGGCATCACCCAACGCCTGCACCAGACCCACCGTCGGCACAACACCGGAAGCCTCATCCAGCGCCAGCAACGACACCACACCAGCGGCGGCACCCACACCGGACAACAACCCAGCCAGAGCAGCACGGTCCATACCCGGCTCGACAACAACCCGCCGAACCGCAGCGCCACGCCCGGCCAGCGCACCCGCCACAACCGCGGCCAATGACTCGTCCTCGCGGGCGACGACAACCCACTCGCCGCCCAACACCGCCCCGCCCGACACGGTCAGCGGCTTCCACGACACCCGGTAACGCCAGCCATCCACCTCGGACTGCGTCCGCACCCGCCGGCGCCATGCCGACAGGGCAGGTACGACTTCGCTCAGCGGTTGTTCGCCGTCCGCGTCCAGTTCGAGCGCGGCGGCGAGCGCGGCCACGTCCTCGTGCTCGACCGCGTCCCAGAAGGCACTGTCAGCCGGGTCGGCCCGGTGCGCGGGCGCCGTTGCCCACTCGGCGGCGGGGGTGCGGGCGTTCATCCAGTAGCGCTGCCGCTGGAACGCGTACGTCGGCAGGTCCACGCGCTCCGCGCCCGTACCGGCGAAGCAGGCGGCCCAGTCGACCTCCGCGCCCCGGACGAACATGCGGGCGACGGCGTCGAGCAGCGTGACGTTCTCGGGGCGGCCGGCGCGCAGCGCGGCGGCGAAGGCGGGGGTGGCGGAGTCCTCCGGGTCGGCGACCAGGCAGTCCGGAGCCATGGCGGTGAGGACGGGGTCGGGGCCGAGCTCCAGGAAGGAGTCGACGCCGCGCGCGCGGAGGGTGCGTACGCCGTCGAGGAAGCGGACGGCCTCGCGGACGTGCCGGACCCAGTGTTCGGGGGTGGCCAGCTCGGAGGCGGTGGCGGTGGTCCCGGTGAGGAGGGAGACGACGGGCAGGGTGAGCGTGCCGTAGGTCAGGACCTGCGCCACCCGGCGGAACTCGTCGAGCATGCCGTCCATGTGCGGCGAGTGGAACGCGTGGCTGACCGCCAGCCGCTTGGACTTGCGGCCCTGTGCCTCGAAGGCCTCCGCGACCGCGACGGCCGCGTCCTCGTCACCCGCGACCACAACGGCCTGCGGGCCGTTGACCGCCGCGATACTCACCCGCTCGGTCAGCAGCGGCAGGACCTCGTCCTCCGACGCCTGCACAGCGATCATCACGCCACCGGCCGGCAGCGCCTGCATCAGACGACCACGCGCCGCCACCAGCGCACATGCGTCCTCCAGCGAGAACACCCCGGCAACATGCGCGGCCGCGATCTCACCCACCGAGTGACCGGCCACGAACGCCGGCTTCACACCCCACGACTCCACCAGCCGGAACAGCGCCACCTCGACCGCGAACAGGGCCGGCTGGGTGTAGGCGGTCTGGTGGAGGAGGGCGGCCTCGGGGGTGTCCTCGTCGGCGAACAGGACGTCGAGCAACGGGTGTTCGAGCTGTTCGTCGAGGTACCAGGCGGCGTCGTCGAGGGCGTCGGCGAACACCGGGTGGGTCTCGTACAGTTCGCGGCCCATGGCCAGTCGCTGGCTGCCCTGGCCGGTGAACAGGACGGCGAGGCGTCCCGCGGCGGGGGCTCCCTGGACGACGGCGGGGGCGTCGGATCCGTCGGCGAGGGTGTGCAGGGCACGCTGGAGGGCGGTGCGGTCGTCGCCGAGGACGACGGCCCGGTGTTCGAAGCGGCCGCGGGTGGCGGCGAGGGAGTGGCCGATGTCGAGGGGTGTGGCATCCGGGTTGGCGTCGAGCCAGTCGCCGAGGCGCCGGGCCGTGGCGCGCAGAGCTTCCGGGGTCTTGGCGGACAGCGCCCAGGGCAGCGGGCCGGGCAGCGGGCCGGCGGCCTCGTCCCCCGGTTCCTGCGAGCCCGCCGTGGCGGACGGCTGGTCCGCCACGTCCTGCGCGCCGTCCTCCGTGCGCTCCTCGGACGGCGGCTCCTCGATGATGGCGTGGGCGTTGGTGCCGCTCATGCCGAAGGAGGAGACGCCCGCGCGGCGCGGGGCGTCGGACGTCGGCCAGGCGACGGCCTCGGTGAGGAGGGAGACGGCTCCGGCCTGCCAGTCGACGTGCGGGGTCGGCGCGTCGACGTGCAGGGTCTTGGGCAGCACACCGTGGCGCATCGCCATGACCATCTTGATGACGCCGGCGACGCCGGCGGCGGCCTGGGTGTGTCCGATGTTCGACTTCAGGGAGCCGAGCCACAGCGGCCGGTCCGCCGGGCGGTCCTGGCCGTACGTGGCGAGGAGGGCCTGCGCCTCGATCGGGTCGCCGAGCCGCGTCCCCGTACCGTGCGCCTCGACCACGTCCACGTCGGCGGACGTCAGGCGGGCGTTGGCCAGTGCCTGGCGGATGACGCGCTGCTGGGCGGGGCCGCTGGGCGCGGTCAGGCCGTTGCTGGCGCCGTCCTGGTTGATGGCGGTGCCGCGGACGACGGCGAGGACGTGGTGGCCGTTGGCGCGCGCGTCGGAGAGGCGTTCCACGAGCAGCATGCCGGCGCCCTCGCCCCACGCCGTTCCGTCGGCGCCCGCCGCGAAGGGCTTGCAGCGGCCGTCGGGGGCGAGGCCGCGCTGGCGGCTGAAGGAGACGAACGAGCCGGGGCTGGCCATGATCGCGACGCCGCCGGCGAGCGCGAGGGAGCACTCGCCGCTGCGCAGGGCCTGGACGGCGAGGTGCAGGGCGGCCAGCGAGGAGGAGCAGGCGGTGTCGACGGTGACGGTGGGGCCTTCGAAGCCGAAGGTGTAGGCGATGCGGCCGGAGGCGACGCTCGCGGCGTTGCCGGTGACGAGGTAGCCCTCGAATCCGTCGGCGGCGTCCTCGAGCCGGGGTCCGTATTCCTGGGTCTCCGCGCCGACGAACACGCCGACCTGGCCGCCGCGGAGTCCGGCGGGGTCGAGGCCGGCCCGGTCGAACGCCTCCCAGGAGGTTTCGAGGAGCAGGCGCTGCTGGGGGTCCATGGCGAGCGCTTCGCGCGGGGAGATCCCGAAGAACGCGGCGTCGAATTCGTCGGCGTCGTGGAGGAATCCACCTTCGCGGGCGTACGTGGTGCCGGCCCGGTCGGGGTCCGGGTCGTAGAGCGAATCGAGGTTCCAGCCGCGCCCGGTGGGGAATTCGGAAATAGCGTCGACGCCTGCGGAGATGAGTTCCCAGAGCGCTTCGGGGGAATGCACGTCGCCGGGGAAGCGGCACCCGATACCGACGATGGCGATCGGTTCGTCGCTGCTGACGGCGGCGGTGACGGGTGCCTCGGCAGGGGTGGTCAGGCCCAGGAGCAGGGCGTGGATCCGGCGGGCGAGGTGGGCGGGGGTGGGGTGGTCGAAGGCCAGGGTGACGGGCAGGCGCAGGCCCGTGCCGGCGACGAGGCGGGCGTGCAGGTCGACGGCGGCGAGAGAGTCGAAGCCGAGGTCGAGGAAGGAGCGGTGCGGGTCGAGGGTGGCGGGTGCGGTGTCCCGCAGAGAGGCGGTGACCAGGGAGGACACCCAGTCGAGCAGCGCGGTGTGCTGTTCGTTCGCGGTGAGCCCGGCGAGGCGCTCGCGCCACTGATCGCCGTTGTCGGTGGTGTCGTCAGTGGTGTCTTGCGCGATGCCGTCCGCAGCGCTGTCGGCGCTGCCGGATTCGGATTCGCTCTGGGTTTCGCCGGCCTCGGAGGCGCCGTCGATTTCGGCAGCGAAATCCTGGGAATCGTTCAACATCGCGCGCTCCATCACTCCGTGCAGAGAAACCTAAGACCAGAGTTGACCCTGGCACGGGAGAGCCTCCGCAGAAACCCCTAACGCTCCCCTAGGGGCCCCTATGGGGTGGCCCTGTGGAAGGCGTCGTCATTCTGCGAGCGCGATCAATCATAATGCCCTCGACGTACAGGCAATTGCAAGGATTCTGTTGTTTGAATCCGGGTGGGATCCGGAGTGGTATCTCCGGACCGGGCGGGCCGTACGTATGGAGACGGAGGGGCGGTCGTCAGGACCGCCCCTCCGTCTCCCGGGGGTGTGCCAGTTGGTTTCAGGGAGTCAGCGGCCGGCGGGCACCCGTTCGATAAACGGGGCGAGCAGGCCGGGCACCACTTCCTCGGCGAAGGCGAGGCCTTCGCCGACGCGTACGTCGCGGACCTTGTAGACGCCGATTCCGGCTGCGGTGGCGGCTCCCAGGGTGAGCAGGCCGGCGCGGCGCTGGAAGACCGAGCGGGTGATGGACCAGCCGATGATCCCGTCCCGCTGGACGGCGGCGGTGCGGCGGGTGAAGGTGCCGGCCCGGGTGACCAGGTAGGGGCCGTGGACGGCGTGGCCGAGGTTGCGGTAGGCGTCGAAGGCGAAGGCCACACCGGCGGCGAACAGGACGACCGCAGCGATCCAGCCGGTGTGCACGAGTACCGGTGTGAGCCACAGGCCGAGGCCGACGAAGGGCGCAGCGAGCAGGACGGACCAGGTCAGGGCGCGGTTGATCCTGCGGCGCAGGG
Source organism: Streptomyces sp. NPDC097981 (assembly GCF_040302565.1). Lineage (NCBI taxonomy): Bacteria > Bacillati > Actinomycetota > Actinomycetes > Kitasatosporales > Streptomycetaceae > Streptomyces > Streptomyces sp. NPDC097981. The sequence continues at coordinate 21,703 of NZ_JBEORW010000066.1, read as the reverse complement.
CGGCGCGGGGGTGCGGCGCGAGCTCCGCTGCGGTCGTCGGGGACACGCTCTCACCGAGGACGTCGGCGGCGATCCGGCGGGCCAGGGCCAGCGGTACGGGCGGGGTGAGCCGGCTGCGGCTGCTGTTCTCGTCCTCGTCGCCGAGGCCGCTGGCAACGGCCTTCAGGCGGGCGCCTCCGGCCCAGCGCAGCAGCAGGGGTTCGGCCACCTCGACGCCGCGCAGCCGCTGTTCCTCGATGCCGACGGAGCGGGTGATCAGCAGGCCGCGGCGGACGCGGAGCAGGCCGGTCTCGGGGCGGTCGAGGCGGTAGCCGCCCCAGCCCTCTATGAAGGTGGCCGTCGAGCCGGCGACGCCGAGCACGACGATGGCGAGGAGGGTCACGAGGATGCCGTACCAGAGCGGCACGGAGCCGAAGCGGTCCTCGATGTCCTTGACGATGCCGAGTTCCAGGGGGTCGATCTTCATCTCGTGCAGCGTGCGGTAGACGCTGCCGACGGCGATGAAGACACCGCCGACGCCCCAGAGGGTCAGCGGCGCGTACCGCAGCCACGCCCAGTCGAGTTCGGCGAGGGTGGCGTCGGTGTCGAGGTCGGCGGTCTCCAGGCCCTGGCGGGCGTGGCGCAGTTCGCTCAGCTGACGGCGCAGCGCGTCGGCGTCGCGGGCGCTGAGGCCGTCCAGGGACAAGCCGCCGCCGGAGGAGGCCTGGTCGCCGGTGGCGACCTTCAGGGAGGTGAGGCCGAAGACCCGGTGGAGGGGGTTGGCGGTCAGGTCGACGCTGCGGATGCGGTCGACGGGGATCGAGCGCTCGCTGCGGAAGAACCATCCCTTGTGGAGCTCCACCCGGTCGTCGGTGACGCGGTACCGGGTGGTGACCAGGCGCATCGTGCTGATGCCGGAGATGACGAGGCAGGTGATGAGGAACGAGGCGAAGGTGATCAGGACCTGGAGGTTGATCTCGCCGCCGGTGATGACGGTGGTGGCGCTGAAGGTGGCCAGCGGTGTGGCCACCACGCTCAGGTTGACCAGGAACAGGCGGGGGTTGAGCCGTCCCCATCCTTCGTGGTCGGCGTCGTCCTGGTGTCGTCGTACCGCGGTGTCCGGTGTCACGTGGCGTCTCCCGGTACGGCCTGGGTGGACCGGGTCAGCTGCTCCACGAGTTCCGTGGCGGTCCGGTGGTCGAGTCCCTTGATCTTCACGGCGCCGGCGGAGGAGGCGCTGGTGACGGTGATCCCGGAGAGACTGAAGAGCTGCTGGAGCGGGCCCCGGAGCATGTCGACGGTCTGGACGCGGGACAGGGGGACGACCCGCCACCGCTGCCAGAGCCATCCCGAGGCGGCGTACACGGCCTCGTCGGTCATCTCCCAGCGGTGCACCCGGTAGCGCCAGATGGGCATGACGCCCATGTAGAGGAGTCCGGGGACGAGCGCGACGAGGAAGAGGGGGCCGAAGACGAAGCGCGCCGGCGAGATGGTGAGCCAGAGCACGCCGAACACGAGCGGGAGCGGCAGGGCGAACAGGGACGACTGGAGGGTCCACCAGCCGATGGCGCGGCTCTCGACGCGGTTGCGAGGCGGACGGAGCCTCAGTTCTTGGTTGTCTAGCACTGCTTCACCCTGGTTCCTGAAGGATCTTGAATCATCGCGGGATCGTCGCGGTCTGTACGGCACGCAGCCGGGACAGGAGGACGGCTGCCCGGGCCGTCACCATCGACAGGGACATCAGGGCGAGAGAGCTCACGAGGACCTCGCTGCCGCTGAGCTGGTAGTCGGTGGTGAAGCGGTTGATGCGCGCGCCGAACCAGTGCTCGCAGCCGTAGGCGAAGAGGATCTGGACTCCGGAGAGGAAGACCCAGACCGCCGCCTGGCCGAACCCGCCGGTGCTGCGGATGTCGCCCGCGGGGGCCCGGTGGGCGCTGAGCGGGGAGCTCGCGACGAGTCCGCAGATGACCCCTACACCGATGGCGGCGAGGTGCAGCGACGTGTCGTTGCCCGCCGTCGGAAAGGAGTGTACGCACGCGCCGGTGACGAGGACGGCCACCAGTGTGGGGCCGGCGATCCTCAGGGCGGTGATGCGCCGGTTGCCGGTGTCGGTCGCGAGGATGACGGCCAGGATCGTTCCGCAGGTGATGAGTGCCGTCGTGAACTGCCCCACGTGAGCGAACCCGCCCTTTCCGCAGTGTCTCGAACTCCGTTGTCGCGGTCTTCCTTCCGCTGGTTCCAACGTAGGCGGGGCGGCCCGGTCGGTGGGACGACCGATCGGTGGGAGCCGCTGTCAACCGATCGACGGACACCGGCGAAGCTCGTGGTAGGACTGGTTCCGTGCACATAGACACTCAGCCTGAGGTCCCGCGGACGGCCGCGAACTACGGTCCCGACTCGGGGAGCCGCTGGTTCGGTCTGTGGGACGGCTATTTCGCCGTCTCCTACCTCGTCACCGTCATCTTCCTGTTCACCTCGGTGGAAAGCCAGGCCCACCGGGCCCTCGCCATCGGTGCGCTGACCCTGATCGTGCCCTGGTACGCGGGGCTCGGCCGGAGGCTGATGGTCCACCGGACGCCGGGCCGGCGGAACATCGTCTTCTCCGCCGGGCTCCTGCTGTTGTTCGCCTCGGCCAGCATGCTCGATCTCGCAGGCTCCTTCGCGCTGTTCGCGGTGGTCCCCATGCTCATGATGAGCCTGTCGATGCCGCCCGCGATCGTGTTGGTCGTGCTGGCCAACCTGTGGCCGGTGACGGTGGTGTGGCTGCGGGGCGGGGAGTTCGATCCGCACATCCTGTCGGTGCTGCCCATCTCGCTGCTCGGCATCGGCGTGTCGATCCTGCTCGGCCTGTGGATCACCCGGGTGGTGCGGCAGAGCACCGACCGGGGCGAGCTGATCAACGAGTTGCAGCACAGCCGGGAGCGCGAGGCCCGGCTGTCGCACCAGGCCGGCATCTCGGCCGAGCGCGAGCGGCTGGCCCGCGAGATCCACGACACCCTGGCGCAGAGCCTGACCAGCATCATCAGCCTGGTGCAGGCGGCCGAGTCGGAGGTGGTGGACAACCCCGAGCGGGCGCGGTCCCGGCTCGGGCTGGCCGGCCGGGTCGCCCAGGACAGCCTGGCCGAGGCCCGCGGTTTCGTCTCCGCGCTGACCCCGCCGTCGCTGCGGGAGAGCTCGCTGGTGCAGGCTGTACGCCGGCAGGCCGACCTGCTGATGGAGGAGACGGCGCTGGCGGTGCGGTGCACGGCCCGCGGCGAGGAGCAGCCGCTGCCGATGGCGGTCAGCGTGGTGCTGCTGCGCTCGGCGCAGGAGGCGTTCGCCAACGTGCGCAAGCACGCGACAGACGCCCGTAGGGTGGACGTACTGGTGGCGTACGCACCGGAGGCGGTGCGGCTCGTGGTACGTGACGACGGCGCGGGTTTCCGGGCCGGCGCGGGGCCGCGGGACCAGGAGCCGGGAGACGGCGCGCCGGAGCGCGAGCCGGACGGCGAGCGGAACGGTTTCGGGCTGCGCGGGATGCGCGCCCGGGTGGAGGAGATCGGCGGAATGGCACAGGTCAGCAGCAGCCCGGGGGCGGGCACGGTCATCGAGGTGACGGTGCCGCTCGCCCCGGTGGAACAGGGGTCGGCCGATGAGTGAGCACGAACCGATCGGGGTGCTGCTCGCCGATGACCACCCGGTGGTCCGGGAGGGCCTGAGCGCCATGCTGGAGCTGGACGAGGGCATCCGGGTGGTGGGGCAGGCCGGCTCCGGCGAGGAGGCGGTGCTGCAGGCCGCGCGGCTGAGGCCGGACATCGTCCTGCTCGACCTGCGGATGGGCACGATGGACGGGGTGGCCGCTACCGGGCACATCCTGCGGGAGTCGCCGCGCAGCAGGGTGGTCATCGTGACCACGTACGAGGACGACGCGGACATCCTGCGCGCGGTGGAGGCGGGCGCGGCGGGCTACCTGCTCAAGGGCAGCTCCCGCGAGGAACTGGTGCAGGCGGTGAAGGCGGCGGCGCGCGGTGAGACGGTGCTGACGCCGTCGCTGGCGCCGAAGCTGTTCCGGGCCCGGGTGGTGGAGGCTCCGGTGCTGTCCGAGCGGGAGTGCGAGGTGCTGCAGTTGGTCAGGCAGGGCATGACCAATGCGGACATCGGACGCCGGCTGTTCATCAGCGAGGCGACGGTCAAGACGCACCTGCTGCGGTCGTTCAAGAAGCTGTCGGTGTCGGACCGCACGGCGGCGGTGATGACGGCCCTGGAACGGGGCCTGCTGTCCTGAGAGGTGCCGGGGCACCCCGGTGTCCCCGGTATCCGCGTCCGCGGGTAACCGGGGACACCGCTACCGGGGCCGGGCCCGTCGGCCCCGGAACGCGGCTCAGGCGATGCCGGGCAGGCTCAGGTCCCACAGCCGGGCGGGCAGGTCCCGGCGCCGCTTGACCTTCAGTTTGCGGTAGATCCGCGTCAGGTGCTGCTCGACTGTCGAGACGGTCACGTACAGCTTCGTGGCGATCTCCCGGTTGGTGTGGCCGCGCGCCGCGAGGAGCGCCACGCGTGCCTCGGCCTCCGAGAGCGACTCGGACAGCGCATCCGCCTCCCGGGCCGGTTCGGCCTCGCGCCCGGCCGGCGCGGCGACGGCCTCGCCGTCGCCCTGCCCGGGGGTGAACTCCTGGCACAGCGGCTGCGCCCCGCAGGACTTGGCGACGTGCCAGGCCTTGCGTACGAGCATCCGGGCCCGGTTGAAGTCCCCGGCCGCGCGGTAGCCGCTGCCCAGCTCCCCCAACGCACTGGCCAGCTGGAGCCGGTCCTCGCCCTGTTCCAGGGCCTCCACGGACTCGGTGAGGCGCTTGAGACGGTATGTGAGGTCACCGCTGGTACGGGCGAGCGCGTACAGCAGGGCGCCGCGCGGCCGGCTTCCGGCCGGGCCCGCTTCGCGCTGCCGCTGCTGCTCCACGTACTCGCGGGCACGTGGCATGTTGCCGATGGCCAGCCACGCCTCGGCGGCGTCCAGCCGCCAGGGCGCCAGTTCCACGGCGTCCATGCCCCAGGCCTGCATCAGTTCCCCGCAGGTGAGGAAGTCGCGCAGGGCGGCGTGGTAGCGGCCGGTGGCGAGGTGGCAGCGGCCGCGGGCCCGCAGGTAGTGGAGTCCGACCTGGGTCTCCAGCATCATCTCGGGCACCGGCTGTTCGAGCAGGCTCATCGCCTCGTCGAGGTTGCCCATCCGGGTCTCGGCGTCGATGAGGATGGCCAGCGGCAGCGCGATGCCGACGCCCCAGCACTGCACCGATATCAGGGACATGGCCTGGCGGGCCTGGGCGGCCGCGCCCGGCAGGTCGCCCTGGCGCAGGGCGACCTCGGCCCGGACCACGCCGAGCGCCGCCTGCCAGGTCGGCGCGTTGCGGGCGGAGCACTCGCCGAGGAGCCGGTCGGTCCAGGTGAGCGCGAGGTCGAGGCGGCCGGCGTAGACGAGGGTGAGGGCGGCGATGACGAGGGGGGTGAGGGTGCGGTCGCTGAGATGGTAGCGCTGGAGCACCCGGGTGGCCCCGGCGACGGCCGCTTCGCCCTGGCCACCGCGCAGAGCGGTGCGCATGGCCTCGACGGCCGGGATGTGGGCGTCGTCGGGCATGTCGTAGGAGGCGGCGCCCACGGCGGCGGGCGTACGCGGGTCACCGGGCCGGGAGGGGTGCGCGGGCCCGGCGGTCGCGAACACCTCGCGGACCGGGGGGCTGACGAGCGAGAGCCAGCTCTGTGCGGCGGCGAGGGTGCCCGTTTCGTAGGCGAAGGGCTGCCCGGCTTCCAGTGCCTCCTGGGCGGCGGTCTGCAGGCGGCGGACGGCTTCGCCCGTATGCCGGGCCTCGCCCATCCAGGCCAGGCAGGTCACGGCGTGGAGGAGGTCGCGGTCGGTGAGCCGGCCGGCGCAGAACTCCCGGGACAGCTGGCGCAGGTGGCCTTCGGCGGCGACGGGGCTGCTGCGCCAGACGATGCTGACCAAGCGGGATTTCAGCGCGGTGCGGCAGGGCCCCTCGGGGCTGGAGTCGACGGCCAGTTCCCCGCAGCGCAGGGCGAGTTCGGGGTCGTTCTCGACGAGGGCGTACTCGGCGGCCTCCTGGAGGACGGGGATCGCCCACTCCTCCACCTGCTTGCCTGCGGCGAGCAGGTGGCGGGCGACGTCGAGGGCGGCGGCCCCTTCCTGGTGAAGCAGTCGCGCGGCCCGCTGGTGGAGCACGGACAGCGCCCCGGGTGGGGTCGCGGCCAGCACCGCGGCGCGGGTCGCGGCCTCGCGGAAGGCACCGCCGCGCAGGATTCCGCAGCGTCCCAGGTCCTGGACGGCCAGTTCGGAGGTCTTGATGTGGACGTCGGTGATGCTGCTGAGCAGGAGGGGCGGGCAGGCGTCGCCGAGGACAGCGATGCCGCGGGCGACGGCCAGCATTTCGGGGTCGCCCCGGTGGAGGCAGTCCAGTACGGCACGTTCGAAGGTCTCGGCCGGGGCGAGCGGCTGGAACGGCTCGCCGTCGCCGAGGGCCGCGACGCCGTCCTCCAGTAACGCCTTGATGAGCAGCGGGTTTCCGCCGGTAGTCTCGTGGCAGTCGGCGGTGACGCGCTGGGCGGCGGCGGTGGAGAAGCGGCCGGCCAGCATGCGTCCGGTTCCGTCCGCGCTGAGCAAGGGCAGCCGGATGCTGGTGCAGTTGGGCTGGCGCTGCAGTTCGGCGTGGAAGGCGAGCTGGGCGGGCAGCAGCCGTACGGCCTCGGTGAGGACGATGAGGACGCCGGCCTGCCGGACCCTTCGGGCGAGGCACAGCAGGAACGCGCGGGAGAGTTCGTCGCCGTGGTGGACGTCGTCGACGGCGATGACGACGGTACGGTCGCGGGCGATCCGCAGGAGCGAGGCGCAGACGTACGGGAGGATCCGCATCCCGGCCTCGACGCCGCCGCCGGCCGTTCCGGTTGCCGGGTCCCGGGTGTCCGTCGTCGGGGTGCCCAGGCTGTCGAGCAGGGCGGTGGCCTCGGCGTGGACGCCGGGCTCCAGGGGGGCGGCGCTGTCGAGGATGCGGCGCAGGATACCGAAGGGAAGGTAGCGTTCCGCGCGGGAGCCGGCGGCCTCCAGGACCAAAGCCCCGTCCGCGATGGCCTGTTCGGTGAAGTGTTCCAGCAGGGTCGTCTTGCCCGCGGCGATGGGCCCGCTGATGACGGCGACGCGTCCGCGGCCCCGCCGGGCGCTGCCGAGCAAGTCGTTCAGTGTCTCCCACTGCTTCTCGCGCTCGACGAGCATTGCCACCACTGCGTTCCCTTCCCCCTGAGTGTCTGAACTTGCCCTGCACTGCACTGCGTCGCGCCTCCTTGAGCCCGCCTCGCGGGCGGGGTGGGCCCTCGGGGCGGGGTCGGTTCCTCCGGTGCGGGGAGGGCTCTCCGGCCCTGCCTCGGGCCCGTCTCGTCCGTTCGCTGCCGGGTCGGCCGCCGGTCGTGCGGCCTCCCGGCGGGCGGCTCAGCCCTTCCGGGTGGCCGCTGCGAGCTCCTCAGAAACGATCTTCAGGATCTGCGACTGATGTTGGGCGAGGAAGAAATGCCCGCCGGGGAAACGGTGGATGTCGAATCCGCCGAGGGTGTGCCCTTCCCAGGCTTCCGCTTCCTCGCCGCTGGTCCGGGGGTCGGACTCTCCGGTCAGGACGGTGATGGAGGTGTTCACCGTGTCCTGCGGTGTGGCGCGGTAGTTCTCGATCGCGGTGTAGTCGCTCCGGATGGCGGGGAGCACCATGCGCAGGATCTCTTCGTTGCCGAGAATCGCGGCCTGGGTTCCGCTGAGTTCCCGCATTTCGGCCACGATGCCGTCGTCATCGCGCAGATGCACGGTTTCGTGGCGGAAACTCGACGGTGAACGGCGGCCGGAGGCGAAGACACGGACGGGGGTGATGCCGTGGTCGCGTTCCAGCCTGCGCGTCACCTCGAAGGCGAGGGCGGCGCCCATGCTGTGGCCGAAAAGGGCCAGCGGGCGGTCCACCCAGGGGAGAAGTGCGCTGGTCAGCGCGTCGGCGTAGACGCCGATGTCGGTGATCCCCGGCTCGTGCCGGCGGTCCTGGCGTCCGGGGTACTGGACGGAGAGGACGTCCACCGCCGGGGCAAGCGCCTGGGACATCGGGAAATAGAAGGAGGCAGATCCGCCGGCGTGCGGCAGGCAGACCAGTCGGATCGGGCTTTCGTCCGCGGCGTGATAGCGGCGGATCCAGCCGTCGGCATTCTGTTTGTCGATCAAGGGGATGAAGACTCCCTGTTCCGGTGCGGAAGTGGCATGCAAGTTCGAAGGCTCGAACCCTTTCGCCACTTCCGTACGCACGTTCCGTCGTCTCCATGTCTAGCAGAGCGTCAATGCCGCCAGTACCCCTACCTCGGACCCCTATTGATCTCTTCGTTGGCTCTGTGGGTCCAGTAGGTCTCTGCGGGTGGGAGTCTGTTGACGTGTCGTACCAGCCTTCGTCCATTGTCTCCGGGTAGTCTGTTCCTCTCTTGTCGCGGCCGTAGTTGGCGGAGGCTCGGCGTGTTCGTGCGGTAGAGCCTCCCCTCGTGGCGCGGAAGACCCGTGCCAGGCCCTGCCTGGTGTGGGCGAGGCCGGCGCCCACACCAGGCGCGCACACCACCACCGCCACCGAAAGCTCTTCATGGGGTTGGTCGGCCGGCGCCTTCGCGGCGAAGGTGAACCGCTCGACATGGGCCTCGGCCGGGCCGAAGGCCATGTCCACCGCATGCTGGTCGCTCCCGGGCGCACCGTGAGGGGGCAGGCCTCCAGGCCGTGGGCGGTTCGGTGCGCGGTGTCGGCCTGCCTGAGAACCGGGTGGTCACCCCGCCGGCGTCCGCGGTGATCAGCAGCCGACGGGCGCCGGGGTGGGCGGTGTGCCCGGCGCCGTGCCGCCAACGCCTGATCGACTCGACCGCGAACGCGGCAGTGTCGTGGTCGGTGACCACGTTCACCCAGCCGGTGTTCGCGGCCAGATCGTAGATCCCATACGGGATCGCCTTGCCCAGTTCCTTGTCGGGAAAGTCGTGGGTGGAAGCCGCGACAGGCCGGCCGGCGCGTTCCCACTCGCGGCCGCCGTTCTTGTAAGCGCCGACGAGTTCCTTCTTCTTCGTGTCCACACCGACCACCGGATCCCCGGCGGCCAGGTGCTGCTTGGCCTGCGCGTTGATGCAGCCGAACTGGGCATCTCGGTCGACGTGTTGGCGTCCCTCGATAGTCTTGGCGTTGCCTTGCAGGCTGAAGCCCTCCTCGCGCAGCAGCTCTCCGACGGTGTCCGCCGAGATCCGGTGCCCCTGCCGGGTGAGCTGGTCGGCGAGATTGCGGGTGGACTTGGTGGTCCAGCGCAGCGGGGACATCGGATCGCCGCGCTCATCGGGCTCGACCAGCGCCGGCAGCGCGGGGTCCAGATCGATGGCACGCTTGCGGCCGCCGCCGGGCCGTCGTACCCGGCCCAGCGGACTCCAGCTCGTCCCCCCAGCCAGGTCTCCACCGCCCCGCTGTCCCGCCGCAGCGCGACGTACTCCGCCAGCTCGGGGGCGCGCCCGCCCCGGGCACCGGCCAGCTCCGAGTGGTACGAGCGCACGTAGGCATCCGTGTGGCGGCGGAAGCGGGCGCACAACTCCTGCCCCATGCCCTCGCGGAGCTCCGGCCAGAGCTCCGCCAGCGCGGCCGTGAACGAGGACGCGGGCTCCGCGGGCCGGCCGGCGTGACCCAGCGGCATGAACCGAAGCACGCCTGCCGAGGTGTCGGACTCCTGCTCCGGAGCCGCCCCCTCCTCGAAGTGGCCGTCGAGGACGAACAGCCAGGCGATCCGCGCGCGTGGACCAGCGGATCCGAGACCCCCGGCTACACCACCGCGGCAGGTCCGTGAACCGGGCTGCACCAAAGCGTGCCTCGGCCTGCGGCCCCCCTGCCAACCCCCAGCCCCGCGCCCAGTCCAGCAACTCCTGCTCGGTCCTGGACTCGGACGGGCCCCCGACCAAACCCGCCGGCCGAAGTGCCCCCTTCCCCTACCGTACGGGTATCGTCACAGCATGGAGCTACGCACGCTGCGCTACTTCGTGGCCGTCGCCGAGGAACTCCACTTCGGCCGTGCCGCCACCCGACTGCACATGAGCCAGCCGCCGCTGAGCCGGGCGATCAAGCAGCTTGAGACCGACCTCGGTGCCGTACTCCTGCACCGCTCCCCCACGGGCGTCACCCTTACCCCCGCCGGGGCGGCACTCCTGGACGACGCGCGCAACCTCCTCGCCCAGGCCGACCTGGTACGCCAGCGCGTAGCCGCTGCGGCCGGCGCGGCAACCATCACCGTCGGCATCCTGGGCGACACCACCGACCGGGGCGCGACGCGGCTGGCCGCCACGTACCGCCGACAGTATCCCGGCGTCGAGGTCCGCATCCGCGAAGCCGACCTGACCGACCCGACCTGCGGGCTGCGCGCCGGACTCGTCGACGTCGCCCTGACCCGCGCACCCTTCGACGAGACCGGCCTCACGGTGCAGGAGCTGCGCGCCGACCCGGTGGGAGCGGTACTCCGCGCCGACGATCCGCTGGCCCGCCGCAAGCGTCTGGCGCTGGCCGACCTGGCCGACCGCCGCTGGTTCCAGTTCCCGGACGGCACCGACCCGCTCTGGCAGTCGTACTGGAACAGCGGCGAGCCCCGCGAGGGCCCGGTCGTACGCGCAGTCCAGGAATGCCTGCAAGCCGTGCTCTGGAACGGCACGGTCGGAATGACTCCGCTCGGGCACAATCCACGCGAGGAGTTGGCCGTCGTACCACTGACGGACATGGCTCCGAGCCGCGTGGTTGCGGCATGGAACACGGGCGACCCGAACCCGCTGATCCGCTCGTTCGTCCGGATCGCGACGGCCGCCTATCGCCACTGAGCGCCTCCCGGCCGGCTCGAGCCCGTCCCGAACGCGCGGGCGACCGCGTCCCTCAGGCCGTGCCGGACACCAGCCCTACCCAGTAGGCGAGGACAACGGCCTGTACACGGTCGCGCAGGCCGAGTCTCGCCAGGATCCGCGACACGTACGTCTTGACGGTCTCGGGCGTGCCGAACAGTGCCGTGGCGATCTCCGCGTTCGAAAGCCCCTCGGCGATCCGTACGAGAACGTCCAGCTCGCGGGGAGTCAGCGCGCGCACGGGGTCTTCCCTGGCCGACCGGGAGGTGTCGGCGGGGCGCAGGCGTTCGGCGAAGTGGCCGATGAGCGAGCGGGTGACGGCGGGCGCCAGCAGCGATTCGCCCCAGGCGACCGTGCGGATACCGCCTACTGGCTCCGCCAAAGGCGCGTTCTTGAGGAGGAAGCCGCTCGCTCCGGCCTGGAAGGCATCGTAGACGTACGAGTCAACGTTGAACGTGGTGACGACCAGCACCTTGGCGGTGCCACGGCGTCCGGGCCGGCCAGCCGCAGGGTCGCCTCGATGCCGTCGAGGAGGGGCATCCGGATGTCCATCACCACCACGTCGGGGCACAGCCGTCGGGCCGTCCGCCGGCCGCCCAGGCAGATCGCCCAGCTGCGCCCCGGTGTTCGACAGGGTCGGCACGAAGGCCAGCAGGGTGAGCACCAGGGCCAGGACGCCGTCCTTGACGGCGGCGTCCCGCTGCGCCCACGGGAACGCGGGTACGGGTACGGCGAGCAGCGACCGCCATCAGGTACGAGGGGGCACCGCTCGGCCTCGCGGACGTCCTCGCCAACCAGGCCAGCGCCCTCTCCGACAAACCCGGTGCAGTCCCCGGCAGACGCTCCCCCGCCGGGCACCGGGAACACGGCAGAGCGCCGGTCGGGTCAGGCCTGGGCGTCCTCGGCCTGGCGACGCCGAGCGATCCGGCACCTGGATGGGACCGGGGCGCCGGTAGGAGCGCACCCGTCCGCCTGTCTGGGGTGGGCCTGACGTAACGGGGCGCTGCCGCTACTGGGGTCGTGTCTGCGGTGCGCGGAGGCATTCGATGAGGTAGTCGCCCGTGTCGGGGTCGGTGGTGACGCCGTGGGCTTCGCTGCCGAAGCCGGGGAAGGCTCGGTCGAAGGCTTCGAGGGCGGTGAGGTAGCGAAGGAGGGGGCCGTCGGGGGTACCGAGGGATTCGCCGGGCATGAGGACCGGGATGCCGGGCGGGGTCACGGTCACCATGGCGGCCGCGATCCGGTGTGCGGCGTCGGCCAGGCGCAGGCGTTCGGTGCCGCCGCGGATGAGCTGCTGGTAACAGTGCCGGGGCGGGTGGACGGGTTCGGGCAGGGTGTGGAAGGCCTCGTCGAGGGCGTTGATGAACGCGCCGCGGGTGAGGTGCTCGTGCATCTGCGCGCACAGTTCACGCAGGGTGGTGTTGCGATAGCGGGCCCGGTGGCGTTCGGTGAGGGCGGGCAGGACCCGGTCGAGGGGCGCGTCGGCGTCATAGAGGGCCTTGAAGTCCATCAGGGCGTCCATGAGGGTGCCCCACTTGCCCTTCGTGATGCCCATGGAGAAGAGGATGAGGGTGGTGTAGCTGTCGGTCTTCTCGACGACGATGCCGCGGGTGGCCAGGTATTCGGTGAGGATGCGGGCAGGGATGCCCCAGGGCTGGGTCTGTCCGGTGGCGGTGACGCCGGGGCAGGTGAGTGTGACCTTGACGGGGTCGAGGAGGCAGTAGCCGTCGGTGAGATCCCGGAAGCCGTGCCAGGGGGCGCCGGGTTCGAGCTGCCAACAGGCCGGTTCGGTGGTGAGGAGGGTGGCGGGGGCGTCGGCGAAGGGGATGCGGGTGCCTGTGGTGGGGTCGGTGACGTGGTCGGGCTGCCAGACACCGAAGAACCAGTCCGGGCGGTCCGCGGCGGCGGACATGCGGCGCCCGGTGCGGACGACGGCCTGGCGGAAGCGGATCGCCTCGGTGACTGCTTCGTCGATCAGCCAGTGGCCCTGGGGGCCGTCCATCATCGCGGTGGCCACGTCGAGGGAGGCGATGGCGGGGTAGAACGCGGAGGTGGTGCCGTGCATCATGAACGCCTCGTTGAAGCGGTCGTGCTCCACGGGCGCCCGGGGCGCGGGCCGTACGTGGACCATGGCGCACTGGGACAGCGCAGCGAGGAGTTTGTGGGTGGAGTGGGTGGCGAACACGGTCGGCCGGTCGCGGGTGGGAAGGGTGTCGGCGGTCACGGCCATGCCGTAGCGCCCCTTGTAGAGGGGGTGGAAGCGGGCGTAGGCGAACCACGCCTCGTCGAAGTGGAGGCGGGGGGTGCTGGGTGCGAGGGCGCTGGCGGTGGCCACGGTGTCGTAGCACAGGCCGTCGTAGGTGGAGTTGGTGACGACCGCGTACTCCGCCTGGGAGGAGAGGGCTCCGGCGGTGAGTGGGTTGGCCGTGATGCGGGCGGCGACCGCGGCCCGGGTCGTGGCGGTGGGGGGTACGGGTCCGGCGAGTCCGTAGCCGTTTCGGGTGGGCACGAGGTAGACGGGACGGGCGCCCGAGACGACCAGGCCGTGCAGGACTGACTTGTGGCAGTTGCGGTCGACCAGGGCGATCTCGTCGGCGGTGACGCTGTAATGGCCCACCATGCGGTTGCAGGTGGAGTCGCCGTGCAGCACGAAGTAGGTGCGCTCGGCGCCGAAGACGCGGGCGGCGTTGCGTTCGGCCTCGCCGATGGGCCCACTGTGCTCGTAGAGTGATCCGAGCTCGCCGACGGAGATCGACAGGTCCGTACGGAAGAGCCGCTCACCGTAGTAGTCGAAGAATGCCCGCCCGGCCGGGGACTTCAAGAACGCGACCCCGCCGGAGTGGGCGGGGGTGTGCCAGGAGTACTCGTGCGCGTCGTCGAAGCGTTTGAGGGTGCGGAAGAACGGGGGCAGGACCTCCCTCAGATAGGTGTGGGCGGCCGTCGCGACCCGGCCCGCGATGAAGGCGGGGGTGTCCTCCAGCGGCCAGATGTAGCCGACGACGGTCTCCGACACCCACAGCGGCAGGTGCTCCAAGTCGTGGTCGGAACTGTCGGTCATCAGCAGGAAAACGGGCAGGTCCTTGAAGCGGTGACGGATCCGGTCCAGGACCTCCGCCCCGCCGGTGGGCAGTTCCGCCCGAGTCCCGCCGGCGTCGCCGCGGTCGGACACCGCTACCCCTGTGGCAGGGCGTGGTGCTCCGGAGGACTCGCGCGCGTTCTCGGCGCGGGCGGCGGCGGGCGGGCGTGGCAGGTCCCAGGCCACGACTGCAGCCGCAATACCCGACTCCGTCTGCAGCATCGCCCGCGCATCACGCGCGTCAGCAGCCCGCCGCAGCTCCAGGCCCCGGTTCTCCAGTTCTTTGCCGATCCGACGCACCTGCTCGGCGCTGACCCCGCCGCCGAGTGGGTCCTGACGCAGTGCCAGCAGTACCGTGCCGTTCGCCATGAATCCGTCCGCCTTTCCACACACAGGGTGCCCCTGTCAGGCAAGGGCAGGAACTCACCCGGCATCCGGCCGAGCCAGCACATGCGGGGTGCGTCCAGTCTGATTCGTGTCCCGACGCCACCGGCGATCTTTGCGGGCTGGTTCACCCGCACGAAGACACACCTGCATCAGACTTGACACGGAGCATGCGCCCCCGTCCCCGACACCACCCGCCTCGAAGCAGAGGCCTCAGCAAGTTGCGGACACTGTTGACCGCTTGCGCCCTCACGGCGCCGAACTGGTCCGCGGGATCACCCGGTTCGAGGACGGCTATCTGCTCTGCCACGTCCGCAGCCCGGAAGGCATCATCGTCGGACTGGCCGAGCAACGGCGCCAGAAAGACGGGAAACGAACCGCGCAGCGGCAGGAACGCCTTACACCGGCAGCCGACTGCCCTCTGCTGCCGGGGTGGACCCGGAACCGGCGCAGGACTTCAAGCCACGCCCGCCGGGTAAGCCTGCCCCTCCCGTGGGCTTACCCCGGCACGCCTTCGGCCTGCCCACCGGGTCCGTGACCGCCTACCCGGTCGGCGGACGCGCGTGACCGATACGTCTCACCGACCTCGCCCCCGGAGCACATCGACAACTGCATCGCGGGAGCCGTCGGTCAACGTCGCTGCCTGATCGCCTACTTTCTGAAGCGGACCACCAGCCCTCGACTCACCCGCGAGCTCACCGTCCCCGCCATCCCGAGGCAGGGGCCCCAGAACCTGCCGAACTCCTTCGCGGACTCGCCGAACAGCACCGGCTACGGCCCGCAACCCACGCGCATCCACCCAGTCCCTCAGCGGCTCTTCCCGGCCCGGTACTCTCTGAGGCGACCGGGATGCACCCCCACACCGCACTCCGCCGGGCCGAGTACGAGCACGAGCACGAGCTGGAGACGAGACGGGCAGGGAAGACGGAACCCTTCTGGATCCGTGATCGCGTGTGTTCGACTCCCAGGAACTTCATCACTATCGGGTGAATGTACGAAATACGCCTGACCAAATGACTTCGTGTCTTCCCGCTGTTCCGCCCACGCGTTTTTGAAGCCGCTCCCCTCTTAGACCGTGTCCTATGTGGTGAGGCGGGCGAGTCGCTTGTAGCAGCAGATGGCGGCTGCTAGCCCGAGAAAGGCCAGGTAGTTGCGGGGATGGCGCTCGCAGCGGTGGTTGAGTCGGCGGTAGCCGGTCAGCCAGGACATGGTCCGCTCGATCACCCACCTGCGGCGCCCGAGTCGTTCAGAGGACTCGATTCCCTTGCGGGCGATGCGGACGCCGATCCGTTTGCCGCGGAGCCATTTCCGCAGTTCAGGTATGTCGTACGCCTTGTCGGCGTGCAGCCGCTGAGGTTTGAAGTGGCGGCCGCGGTGGGGGTCGTGTCCCGTTTGGTGACCGAGCACCATGTGCTTCAACGCTTGGCTGTCATGGGTGTTGGCGGCCGGGACACCGACGACGAGTGGCAGTCCGGCCGCGTCCGACAGGACGTGCATCCTGAAGCCCGGCTTGCCCCGGTCCACGGGGCTCGGACCTGTGAGTTCGCCCCCTTTTTTAGCCTGCACGTGGGCGGAGTCGAGGACGGCTCGGGACAGATCGAGGAGCCCGGCGTCGTGAGGGTCATCAGCGCGTGCTGCATGGGCGCCGGGATCGAGGAGACCTCCTCGTCCCAGGACTCGAAGGTCTTGCCGGTGGGCAGGTTGGCCTGCTTGCGGGGGTTGCGCTTGGTGGCCTCGGCGGGGTCCCAGCGCTGGGCCCGGGCGGTGGCCAGCACGTCGGGGGCGGCCGCGCGAAGGTCGGGGAAGCGCATCCTCTTCAGCGGAGCGGGTCACCGACGAGCTGTACGCCGAGATGGCGAAGCACTACGACGACAAGGCCCTGGCCACCCTCACCTCGCGATCGGCCAGATCAACTTCTTCACCGCCGTCGCGGTCATCGGCAAGCCTGCCCCGGTCGCCTCCCTGACCGACCAGCAGTAGGAGCGAACCGATTCCCCGAGCTGGTGACGGCTCTCGCCGTCCCCGCCGCTCGCGGCCCGCGCCTCAGGCCGTTTCGTACTCGCCCTGGATCCGCATGTGCGCGCCGGCCGCCCAGGTGTAGGGGATCCGGCCCGGGGGCACCCAGCCGCCGTCCCTCGGGCGGCATGCGAAGACCGTGGCGACACTGCCGCCGTGCGCGATGACGGGAGTGAGTCCCTTCCACGTGCCGCGGGTGCCGTCGCGGTAGCGACCGGTGCCCTGCCAGCCCCACTCGGTGCTGCCGACTCCCGCCGCCGCGAGCGGCAAGGACGCCTTGACCTCGCCGGAACCGAGCTTGCTTCCGGGGCCCCAGGTCAGCTCGGCGACGTACAGGACGGTGTCGCCGATCCGTGCGTACCGGCCGCCCGGGACGGACGAGCCGAGTGCGGCCAGACCCGACCAGGCCGGCGTGTACGGCGTCCAGGTCAGGCTGTCGGCCCGTCGGTAGGTGTCCCAGCCGGTGCCGTTCCAGCGCAGCAGATCGCTGCCGTCTTCGTGGTACCGGCCGCTGTGAGGGGCGGCGGCGGCCAGGGAGAGGGCTTGCCCGAGGGTGGGCCGGTCTCCGGGCCTCTTCGCGAGGAGGGCGGTGATCAGCGACGCCAGCGGGGTGTCGCCGCCTTGCGGTGGTGGGGGATCGTGCAGTGCCAGCGCCGCGAACGTGGCGGTCGGGGTGTCGCGCCGGAAGGGCGAGGTGCCCTCCACCGCCTCGTACAGGGTGGCGCCCAGCGAGAAGAGATCGCCGGCGCCTTGGTCCTCACCCCCGTTGAGCCTCTCCGGGGCCATGTACTCGGCCGAGCCGACGACCCCGCCGGTCACGGTGAGTCTCGTGTCGGTCAGGTGGACGGCGATGCCGAAGTCGGTGAGCAGCACGTCCCCGTCCGGGGTCAGCATCACGTTCGCCGGCTTGAGGTCACGGTGCACGATCCCCGCCGCGTGGGCCGCCTTCAGGGCCTTGAGCAGTGCGGTGGCCACCTTCGCCACGCGCGCGGCCGGCATCCTGCCCTCCACCCGCAGGTACTCGCTCAGGGAGCACCCTTCCACGAGGCGCATCACGATCCAGGGAGTGCCCTCCTCGACCACCACGTCGTGTACGGCGACGATGTGCGCCTTGTCGCGCAGCTTCGCCGCGTTGCGGGCCTCTCGTGCCGCACGGGCCAGCCGTTCTTCCTGTTCGTGCTCCGAGCCGGCCTGCTGCGGCAACCAGACCTCCTTGACCGCCACCTCCACGTCCAGCGCCTCGTCGTGCGCCCTCCACACCCGTCCGAACCCTCCGGACCCCAGGGGACCGACGAGCCGGTAGCGCCCCCCGATCGCCCTGCCCGGCTGCGCCTGCCCTGTCAACCTCGCCCGCCCTTCCGCCCGTTGCCGGTCCGATCCCGCGTGAGGTGGCCGGGATCCGAGGCTACGGACTCATGCAGCGGGCTTCAATGACACGGCATCTGCGCGCTCGCACTCGGCGCTCGGATGCCGCTTCTCACCGCCGCCCCTCGCTAAAGAGGCGGCCCGGACGTGCGTCGTGACCGTTTTCGCGTGACAATCGCTCAGCGCGGTCGTCCACGAACAGTGTGCAGCAGCGCCTCGGAGGAGCCCCGGCACACCGTGCGCAGGGCCTCGCGGACCGGTACTGGAGGTGTCGGTGTGTGTACGCCGTCGAGCGGTACTTTGACGGTCGACGCGTTGGCGGCGGAGATGGACGAGGGTGGTCCCAACTCTTCCGTGGGGTCTTGGCGGTGCGCTTGGTGAACAGGCCCGATAACAGCATGACGAGCAGGACGATGCCTGCGCCGCCCGTTCACAGCACCCAGTAGCCCTCCGCGGCGTAGCGAGAAGGGCGCGAGGTCGGCCAGGATGAGCACGTCGGCGGCGGTGGCCGCCGAGTGGAGAAGTCTCTCGTCTGTTCGACCTGAGCGGGATGGAACGCCTGTGATCAACGCCATGCGATCAAAGGTGACCAGGGGTGACGGACGCCCGCACAGTCCGTTCCCAGGGGCGGTCGACGCGCGCGCGGGATAGCATTCTGAAGTAAGGGTGAGGTCCTTCCTGACCGCCTGGCAGACACTCGGGCCTCATTCTCGGAGATCAATCCGTACCGCGGGGACCTTTGACGTCGTGGTCCACCTCTTTGCATTCGCTGGGGTGAGCGACATCGTTCCCCTTCTTCGAAGGCGTGCCTCGCGCTTTACTGACAGTGAGAATGTGACTGGTGGTTCTGCTGGTGCGTCTGACTCACTTACTGACTGACGTCATCGACTGTCCTGTTTAAGAAGCCGTATCTCAACCGAACGTGATCGGTTGATTCCTGCTGGTCAGGCATGGTCTCGGTCGGGGTGAGGGAGACATTCGGCGTTCTGCTTCTGCTTGTTCGTCGAGGGGTGCGCGATGGCGTCGATGCTGGGGTTACTGGAGGCGCGGGAAGCGTCTGCCCGTGAGGGGGTGGCGGTGTTGCGGGAGGAGGCGGCCCGTGCGGCTGCGGCTTTGGAGGCCGGTGAGATCGAGCTGGACCGGCGGGTGATCGCACGCGAAGAGCTCGTCGAGGCCCTGGCCGTAGCCGCCGAAGCGACCACTGCCGCGACGGAAGCCGCGGACGCGGGAGAAACGGCGCCCACTCCCGTTCCCGGGCCTGCGTCCGCGTCGGTTTCGGGAGCGATCGTGCCGCCCTGGCGGGAGGGGCTGTCGGTGTCGGTGCTCTCGCTGGACAACCAGCGGATCCTGAACGTGCTTCAGGACCGGCCGGGCCACGAGCAGATGCGGGCCAAGGACATCGCGGCGGCCCTCGGGATCGAGGCGACGGTGGCGGCGAAGGTCGAGGGAGTGCGGTCGAAGGCGAAACGCCTGGCCGAGCGCGGGTGGTTGCTGCAGGAGGCGTCAGGCGCGTTCAGTGCCGACCGCAGGCTCGTGGCCTCGCCAGGCGGCGGCTCATCCGCGTGATCATCGACCACTGAATCATCGCCTCGCTGGTGGCGGTCAGGGTCTCGTAGTCCCGGCACAGACGCCGCGAGTGCATCAACCCGCATCCCCGAGCTACCGAGAGGCCCTGCCCTCATGCGCGTACAGCCGGAAGATCACCCCATCAGGAAACCTGTTCGACCCGCACGTTCCATGATCGGTTGAGATACGGCTACTGGCGGTGGCGGTTCAGGGGAATCGTTGGATGATTGCTGCCGTGATCTGATCGGGTTCCTCTTCCTGGATGAAGTGTTTCGCCTGGCGGAGTTCCACGATGTGGAGTTGGGTGAATGCGGAGCGGATCCGGGGGATACACGCTCTGGGCGGGAACACCATATCCCGCATGCCCCATATCGCGAGGGCGGGCTTGGCGCCGAGGCGGGCAGGCACGTCTTGGGTGAGTTCTTCCAGCAAGGGACGAGCGGCGCGGATCTCTCTGGGCATGACCGTGAGTCCGTGCCGGGCTTCCTTCGTCGGTTGCGCCATGCGGTAGTGGTCGGCCTCTGCCGTTGTCAGGGTGGGGCCGGTTCTGCCGAGCAGGAACTGCTCTACGAGAAGGTTCCGTTCGAGGATGCGCTGCTGCATGGGACGGCTGCTCATGATCACGCTGAATGCCCGGTTCGCCAGCCGCTCGATGGGCCAGAACGCGGTGTTGCCCAGCACGATTCCCCTGACGCGATCCGCTCGCGTGGTCGCCGCGCCGAGCCCGATGGGGCCACCCCAGTCCTGTCCCATCAGGACGAAGTCATCGAGCTGCAGATGGTCGATCAGCTCACCTAGGACTGCCGTGTGCTCTGCGATCGTGTAGCTGAAACCGGCCGGGCGCTCGGACAAGCCGAAGCCGAGGTAGTCGACCGCGATGCAGCGGTAGCGGCCGCGAAGGCCCTTCACGATGTGGCGATAGAGGAAACTCCAGGTGGGAGAGCCATGGCAGAACACGATCGGCGGCCCGGTCCCCTCGTCGATGTAGTGGACCCGGCCGGCGGACGAGTCGAACCATCGTGATGCGAAGGGGTACAGGGTCGGGTTGGGAACGAAGTCGATCATTGAGCCCTCCTCTTCTTTTGCCACGCCTTTCAGTTCGACACCCATCACCCGCTACAAGTGTAGAGTCGCCGCGATCGAGACTCTACACCTGTAGTATCGACTTGTGTCTTCGAATGTGACGAGTGGCAGTGAACGGCGGGAGGCGATCGCCGGCAGCGGGATTCGGATCATCGCCCGTGACGGTGTTCGCGCTCTGACGCACCGAGCCGTCGACCGTGAGGCGGGAATCCCGCAGGGATCGACCTCCTACCACGCCAAGACGCGGCTGGCGCTTGTGGAACTCATCGTCGACGCGCTCGCTGCCCGTTCGAAGGCTGACGCCGAAGAATTTGCCGCGGTCTTGAACGGGAGGTTCGAGCCCGGAAGCAGTCTCGATGTCGAAGAGCTTGCCGCACTGATCGCAGGACTCGTCGAGGCTCTCGCGTCGCGCCGCGACGATATGAGAGCCCGTTACGCTCTCATTCTCGAACTCCACGACGAGCCGCATGCTCGAGCGAAGCTGACGGCGGATTCCGAGGTGCACGCCATCACCCGGCAGATGACGGCGTCGGCCCTCACCAGGGCAGGACTCCCCAGCTCGAACGCGCATGTCGAGGAACTGATCGCCCTCACCGACTCGCTGGTATTCCACCGGACAGCGGTCAACGCGACCGTTTCACCCCGGGCCGTTCTCGCCGCGTACCTCCGTGGCACAGCCTCGACCTGAAGTGTGCCAGGGCTGTCGGTGTCGGTGCTCTCGCTGGACAACCAGCGGATCCTGAACGTGCTTCAGGACCGGCCGGGCCACGAGCAGATGCGGGCCAAGGACATCGCGGCGGCCCTCGGGATCGAGGCGACGGTGGCGGCGAAGGTCGAGGGAGTGCGGTCGAAGGCGAAACGCCTGGCCGAGCGCGGGTGGTTGCTGCAGGAGGCGTCAGGCGCGTTCAGTGCCGGCCGCAGGCTCGTGGCCTCGCCAGGCGGCGGCTCATCCGCGTGATCACCGACCACTGAATCATCGCCTCGCTGGTGGCGGTCAGGGTCTCGTAGTCCCGGCACAGACGCCGCGAGTGCATCAACCAGCTCAGGGTGCGCTCGACCACCCACCGCCTCGGCAGCACCACAAACCCCTCCATATCGTCGGTGCGCTTCACGATCTCCAGGGCCAGGGCAAGCTTCTGCCGGGCCCAGTCGATGAGGGAGCCGGTGTAGCCGCCGTCGGCCCATACGAGGCAGATGTCCCGGTGCAGGGCCCGTAGCCGGGTCAGCAGGCCGACGGCCGCCTCGCGGTCCAGGGCTGGCACGGCCCCTACCCGACCTCCTCGCCCACCGCGGCCCCGCTGATCGTGGCACGGTTCACCAAGAGCCAGTGCCACCCCTGCCCGG
>NZ_JBEORW010000065.1:0-27353 GCF_040302565.1 Streptomyces sp. NPDC097981 | reverse complement strand
CGGACCCGCTGAGAGCCACTACCCCGGTTCGTATGTGACGTGGGCCCTATGGGGCGGCTCACCCCGGGGGCACCCGAAACTCACCGAGAGTCACCATTGGTTCACCATCGGCAGATCCTGGCAGCCACACTTGGCGAAGCAGCCGGGCCCGTCCCACCGGCGATGCAGGGATCGGTACCGGCTCACCCGCGGGGGCCGGAGCCTGTCAGGGCGACCGGGACGGCCGTAGCGCCCGGGCGACCTCGTGAGCGTGGGCGGCGAAGGGGCCGAGGTCGGTGGCGCGGGCGTAGGCGGGGTGGTCGCGATAGGCCGCGATCCGGTCCAGGGCGCTCAGGCCGTAGTAGGCGGACGGCCCCACCCCCGCACCGGCGGGTGCGGGGTGCGCCGTTCCGGCGGCGACGGCCGGGAGGATCTGCTCGAACAGCGCATGGCAGGCGCGGACGCCGCGGAGCATGACCTGGTGGTAGCGGTCCTCGGGCCCGAGGGGGAAGCGGTGTTCGGCCAGGACCGGACCGGTGTCGATGCCGGCGTCGACCTCGTGGGCGGTGGCACCGTACTCCGTGTCGCCGTGCAGCAGGGCGAACAGGACCGCTACGGAGGGCAGGCCGCGGTGCCGGGGCAGCAGCCCGTTGTGGATGTTGAGGATGCGAAGGCCCTCGGCCCGGAGCAGCGGCTCCCGGAAGATCTGCCGGTTGTTGAGGGACCAGACGATGCCGTCGGTGCAGGCGCGGGCCAGCACGGCGGCGTGGGCGTTGATGTCCGCCACCGCCAGGTGGGGCGCGTCGGCGGCAGCGGCATCCAGCGGATCGGCGGAGCAGACCAGGTCGACCGGGTGGCCGCGGGTGGCGGCGTGGGCAACGGCGCGGCGCAGCAGGGCTCCCTCTCCGACGAAGATCATGCGGCGGCCCCCTCGCGGGCGACGGCCAGGTGGGCGCAGACCTGTTCGAGCGTCAGGTTCCGTACCAGGCGGTCCAGGCGTCCTGTGAACAACTGGGCCTGGCGGGGGGTCAGCAGGTCCGAGGAGACGGCGGTGAGCATCTCGACGAGGGCCAGGGAATCGCCGCCGAGGGCGTGGAAGTCGGAGTCCGCCGACAGCCGCGCGCCGTCGACGCCGAGGATCGCCGCCCAGTGGTGCCTGACACGCGCTTCCAGAGTGACCGCCGAGGGTTCGACCGGCGCGGGTGCGCTCGGCGTGGTGGGGGCGAAGGGGTCGGGGAGGGCGTCGAGATCGGTCTTCCCGCTGACCGTGCTGGGCAGCGCGTCGACCACGAAGACGTGGGCGGGGACGAGGTGCACGGGCAGGGTCCGGGTGAGCTCGGCCCGCAGGGCGCGGGCCAGGTCCGCGCCTGCTCCAGGTTTGCCGGAGTGCGGCACCACGTACGCGCACAGCACGGCCGAGGTGGAGTGCGGACGCCGACGGGGCACGACGACGGCCCGGCGGACGGTGGCATGGGCCTCCAGGGCGGCGACGACTTCGGCGGGCTCGACGCGGTGCCCGGCGATCTTGACCTGGTCGTCGATGCGTCCGGCGAACTCGACCGCGCCGTCGGCCAGCCGGCGGCCGAGGTCACCGGTGCGATAGGCGCGGATGCCGTCGGGGCCGGTGGTGAAGGCAGAAGGCCCGCCGGCGGACGAGCCGTCGGCCGGGCCGAGGTAGCCGCGGGCCACTTGGACCCCGCGTACGACGATCTCGCCGGTGCGGCCGATGTCACCGGGACGGCTGCCGATGGGCTCGCCGTCGTCGCCGACGAGGTCGACCCGGGCGTACGGGCCGGGGAGGCCGATCGGGACGGTGGCGCCGCTCTCGCTGCCGTCCACGGTGTGGGCCAGCACGGCGACGGTCGCCTCGGTGGGCCCGTACACGTTGATCACACGGCATCCGGCCCCGAAGGCGGCGCGCGCGGACCGTACGGCGGCGGGAGTGAGGGGCTCCCCGCCCAGCAGCAGGGTGCCCAGGGAGCGCGCGGGGTGGCTGCTCCCGGGCCCGAACAGGGCGAGGTGGGAGGGCGTGAGCGCAAGGGTGTCCGCGCGGTGTTCGGTGACGAGCTCCCGCAGGGCGGCGGGCGAGGGCGTGCCGGGCGCGAGGACGGTCGTACCGCCGGCCAGCAGCGGCAGGAAGAGGGGGAAGCAGGAGATGTCGAAGGCGTAGGAGGAGGCGAAACCGAAGCGGGTGCGGCCGGTGACCCGGCCGACGCCGGTCATCCACCGGACGAATCCCATGAGGCTGCCGTGCTCGATCTGCACGCCCTTGGGGCGGCCGGTGGAACCGGAGGTGTGGATCACGTACGCGAGGTCCCCGGCGGCGGGCCGCACATCCGCCGGGACGGTGGGTCCGGCGTCACCGGCCGCGGCGGCGCCCACCGCGTCTGCGTCCGGGCCGGGACCGTCGAGGAGGTCATCGACGGCGAACAGGGTCCCGGGCACGAAGGGCGCGAGTTCCTCGGCCAGGTGTCGGCGGGTCAGGCACAGCCCGGCGGCGGAGCCCTGGAGGATCTCCCTGATCCGTGCGCCGGGATGGGCCGGGTCGAGCGGCACATAGGCGGCGCCCGCCTTGAGGATGCCCCACAGGGCGCACACTCCGGCGGGAGAGCGGTCGACAACCAGTCCCACCAGGTCCCCGCGTCCGATGCCGCGCCGCCCGAGCGCGACCGCGACCGCTTCGGAGCGCCGGTCGAGCTCGGCGTACGTGACCACGCCCTCGGGCCCGTCGAGGGCGGGCGCGCCAGGGGTACGGGCGGCCTGGGCCCGGAAGACGTCCACGACGGTGGGCTCGGGGACGGCCGGATCCGGTGGCGCCGCCGACGGTGCGGGCCGCTGGGCGGCAGCATCCGGCCGGGCCCGGTGGACCCCCGCCGCCGTGTCCTGGAAGCCGGCCAGCGTCGCGTCCAGCAGCTCCGCCGCACGAGCCGCGAGGTCCGGGCCCGCGCCGCGGACGCCGAGCGTGATCTCGGTCGCCGTTCCGGTCTCGGCGGCGACCAGGGAGAGCGGGACCAGCGGGGCGTGCACCGGCAGTGCGAAGGCCGCGGACGCCGTGAAACCACCGCCGGAGAGTTCGGCCAGGTCCAGGCGGCCCAGGTGGGAGACGACCGCCGAGGCGAGATGTCGGTCGGTACGGAACGCCACGGCCTGCGCGGTACGCAGCACACCGGCGGTCACGGCCGACGGCAGCCGCGCGAGGGCCGTCTCGAATCCGGCGGCGAGTTCGCGGCCCTCGGCAAGGGAGGTCAGCAGGCGGGTGTGCGCGGCCGTCCAGTCGGCCCCGGGGTGCAGGTCCAGGAACAGCGGCAGGCTCAGGTTGCCCGTCGCCGCGATCCCGGGTCGGTGGCGGCGCAGGTCGACCGGCACCATCACACGGGTGTCGAGCCGCGCGGCGTCGGTCAGCGCCTGGGCGAGGCGGGCGGTCAGCGCGGAATGGCGCCCGGGCAGGGTACGGCGCAGCCACAGCGTCCGGATCGGGCCGCTGCCGTTGGACGCGCCGAGCGGGGAACGCCGGGCGGGCCTCGGCGTGGGTCGCAGCCCGGTGCTGCCGAGCCGGCGCAGCAGCGCGGCGTCGGTGTCCGCGTCGACCGCGGGCCGGGCAGCCTCGCCCCGCAGGGCGCGGAAGACTTCCCGCACCCAGGTCAGGGCGCCGTGACCGTCCATCACGGAGTGCGAGGCGCTGAAGACGACGGTGGTCGCCGTCCCGTCCGCGCCGGCGCCGGGCACGATCAGTACCTCGCAGCCGGGCGGCTCGGCTCGCCGCGAGGACCCGGTGGGCAACACGACGGTCCCGTGCGCCGAGTCGGCGTGCGCACCGGCACGCGGTACGGCGTACCGGACCCGCGGCGGCGGCCCCTCGGCGCTCCACATCGCGCCGACGCGCACGAGCGAGGACCCTGGGCATGCCTCGGCGGCCTGTGCCAGGGCTGCCTGGAGCCGCTCGCGGTCGGGTGCGCCGTCCCCCTCGACGACGATGCGCAGGGCCATGGCCCCGCGCGCATGCCCGGCGGCGAGGTAGAGGCGCTCGGTGGGCGACACCGGGCGCCGGTAGCGGGTGGCGGCATCGGCCGCATCGGCGGCCTGACGGGATGTCATGGCTGGGTGTCCCCTTGTCCGGTGTGGTCGGGTGCGGTGCGCGGCGCGGGGCGGGCCGACACGAGGGAGCCGGTGGAGGCTGCCGGGCCGGCGGTCCAGGCGGCGACCCCGCCCACCGCCGTCACCCACTCGTGCAGCGCTCGCAGTCCTTCGGCCTGGGTCCGTGGAGCCGTGTAACCGAGGTCGTACCGGGCGGCAGTGGTGTCGTACGTCGCCGAACGGGTCAGCAGCGCCAGCATGTAGCGGCTCAGCGGCGGACCCCCTTCCGGGCCTCCGTCTCTGCCTCTGCCGGCGGATCGGCGGTGCAGGTGCCAACCCGTCTCGACCGCCGCGGCGATTCCGCGGCCGAGGCGGAGCGGGATGCGCGGGGCGGGCGGCCGGCAGCCGAAGAGGGCGCCGACCCGGGCCAAGAAGGGCCACAGGTCCGTCTCCTCGCGGTCCACGACGAAGTAGGCCATGCCGCCGACCCGCCCGGCGGGGGCGAGGGCGGCCCGCAGGCAGGCGTCCACCGCATTGTCGACGTGACACAGCGACACCAGGACCCGCTTGCCGCCCGACAGGTCGGGCAGCCGGCCGGAACGCATGGCGTCGACCATGCGCGGCAGGAATCCGGCGTGGTCACGCGGCCCCCAGATGCCGCGTGGGCGCACCGCGCAGGTGGTGAACTCCGGACCGTCGGCCGCCCGTACGTGCTGCTCGGCGATCGCCTTCGTCTCGCAGTAGTGGTTGAACCACCGCTCCGGGTAAGGGGTGCTCTCGTCGATGCCGAGGCGGTCCCCCTCCCGTACCCGCATCAGCGCGCTCGGGCTGGAGACGAACACGAATCGCCGCGCCCCCGCCGACCGCGCCGCCGCCAGCAGCCGCAGCGTGCCGGTGACGTTGGCGGCCTCGAACTGCGCGCGGCTGCCGTGGTCGACGACCCGTGCGGCGCTGTGCAGCACCGCCTCGCAGCCCTCTGCCGCCCGGGCCAGTGAGCTGCCTTCGGTGAGATCGCCGGTGACGACCTCGACCCCGGGCAGGGAGCGCAGCCGCACGGCGTCGCTGCCGGGCCGTACGAGGGCGCGGACCTGATGGCCTTGGCGCAGGGCGCCGTCGACCAAGTGTCCGCCCAGGAATCCGGATGCTCCGGTGACCAGCATCTTCACAGCGCCCGCCCCCGGGTCGCGAGCCTCGCACGTGAGAACAGGGGGGCCGGCCGGACCTGCTGCCGCTCGGCCCAGCGGGCCAGCTCCTCGCGGCCGATCTTGGCGTTGTGCCGGATGTCCACGGGGAAACCGGGGTGGCGCAGGAACTCCCGGAGGCCCGTCGTCGCGGCGTGCGCCTCGGCCATCGCGCGCAGCTCGGCCACCAGCATCCTCCACCCGCTGTCGTCGAGCGCTGCCTCCTGCGTCCCGGTCTCGATCTCCACGCAGACGATCGGCCGTTGTGCACCGGCCTGCCCGATGCCGACCAGGGCGGTGCGCCGGACCAGGGGATGGGCGTTGAAGACTCCCTCGCAGCGCACGGTGTACAGGTCCCGGTAATCGGTGCGCACCCGCTGCGCGGCGCGGCCGCAGAACCACAGCCGTCCCTCGTCGTCGAGGCGGCCGAGGTCACCGGTGCGGTGCCAGATGCGCGGGGCTTCGCCTCCGGGGCGTTCCTCGGTCGCCTTGTGCATGGCGTCGCACTGCGGTGCGCGGTGGTAGCGCCGGCTGACGGAATCGCCGTGGACCAGGATCTCGCCGACGCGCCCGACCGGCAGGCTGCGTGCGGGGTCCAGGTGGGCGAGCGGGCCGTCGGTGACGGGGGCGATGGTCACGCGGGTGCCGGGGACGGGCCGGCCGACGCACGTCCCCTCGCCCGCTGCGGCCCGGGCCGCGGTACCGCCGCGGCCGCGGTCGCCGTCGCGGTCGCCGTCGCCGTCGCCGTCGCGGTCGCCGTCGCCGTCGCCGTCGCCGAGAATCTCGGCCGCCTCGATCGAGGTGATCGGCAGCACCTCCGTGGCCCCGTACGTCACATGGATCCGCGCCTTCTCGTCGAGCACCCGGCGCAGCGTGGCCACGACCGCGTCGGGCACCGGGGCCCCGCCGGATACGACGCAGCGCAGGTCGGGCAGCGGGTGGCGGCCGGGGGTAGCGCCGGTGAGGTGCCCGGCCAGGTTCCGCAGCAGTGCGGGCGAGGCGAACATGGTGGTGACGCGGAACCTTTCCAGCGCATCCACGAGCAGCACCGGGTCCGCCTGCGCGACCCGCGCGGGGGCCAGCGGCGCGAGCACCAGGGTGGAGCCGTAGACCAGGTCGAGCACCCCGTAGAAGGGCTGCGTGATCAAGGAGACGTCCTCGCGGGTGCGGCCGTGGACGGCCTCGATCTGGCGGGCGATGGACAATGCCATCCGGTGCGTGTACTCGACTCCCTTGGCCGGGCCCGTGCTTCCGGTGGTGAAGCCGATCATCAGCAGGTCGTCCCCGCCCGTCGGCGCCGCCCCGTCCGCGCGACTGCCGCACCCGGTTCCGGTCCCTGGCGCGGCGCGCAGCGCGGCGAGCGTGTGCCCGCGGCCGAGCCGGCGCCGCCCCAGGGTGACGGGAACCCGCACTCCGGCGAAGGTACGGCGGCCCAGGACGCGCACGAGCTGGGCGAGGGGCGGCCCGATGAACGCCTCGGCGCCCACGGCCCGATAGCAGTGCAGCATGCGCCGCACACCCATGCCGGGATCCACGACGACGGGCACGGCCCCGACCCGGAACAGCGCGAAGACGAGCGCGAACAGCTCCGGGCCCGGTGGGGCCATCAGCACCGTCTTGGTGCCCTTGGTGATCCCGGCGCGCTCGAATCCGCGGGCCAGCTCCTCGGCCGTCTCCTGCAACTGCCCGTAGGTGACGGTGCCGTACCGGGAGCCGCGGCCGACGGGATAGATCACGGCCGGCTTGTCGGGAAAGGCGCGGGCGTTTCGCTCCAGCCACCCCGGTACGCTGCCCGTGGCGTCGGCCAGGTGCTCCTCGGGCCGCTCTGCGGGCTGCCCCGTCGGCTCCTCCCCCGTGTCGGTCTGACCGGCGGCAGGCCTCGTACGCCTCACCGGGCTCACCACCCCTCGGGCCGGTAGACGGCACACGCCGCGCTGGGTCCGGCGCCGACGGACACGAACAGGAACTGGTCGTAGTCGTCCCGGCGTACGCCGCCCATCGCCCGGAGGTAGCCGAGGACGGGCGCCGCGGTGTGCGGCTCTCCGCCGACCCCGACTCCGGCCCCGGCCCCGGCCCCGGTCCCGGCCCCGGCCATGGTCGTGGTCGCGGTCGCGGTCGCGGACGCGGACGCGGACGCGGACGCGGACGGGCCGATCACCAGGGTCCGGTCGAGGTCGACGCGGAACTCCCCCGCGTACTCGGTGACAGCGCGCGCCGCGAGCTCGCTCAGCCGGGCCCGGTGGCCCGGCTCACGCCTGACGGTGATCGTGGTCCGCCCCTGCGCCCCCATGGTGCCGGTGTCGAGGTAGCCCTCGACATCGGTGGGCCGGTCAGCGGTGTAGTGGCGCACCGGCCCGAACCCGGCGCCCGGGTCGGCGCTGCGCTCCAGCAGGAAGGCACCGGCCAGGTCCGCGTACGGGTAGCCGGCGTCGCGGTCCGCGTCGCCCCCCGGGTGGACGTCGGCCGCCGTGATCAGGAGGCGCTCGGTGCTTCCCGTCTCCAGCAGTGCCTGCCCCACCTGGACGGCGTTGAGCACGCCGCAGGCTCCGTTCATCAGGTCGAAGGAGAAACCTGCGGCCGGCTCGGGGTCGGCGATGTAGTCGAGGTTGATGCCGATCTCCTTCTGCACCAAGGCCGCCACGGCCGGTTCGAAGGTGTTGTGCTCCCGGTAGACGCCGACGTTGACGAGCACGCCGATCGACGAGGCCGGCACCCGCGCCCGGGCCAGGCAGCCACGGGCGGCCCGGCCGGCGAGGTCCACGACGGAAGCCGGGGCCCCAGCGGGAGCTCCCGGTGCGGTGGTTGGAGCCGACGGGTCGGGGACGGCGGTTTCGGCGGCGGTGATGACCATGCCCACGGCTCACACCCCCACGTTCGTGAGGGTCGCGGACAGGGCACCGGTGACCACGCCCGAGGCAGCCGGCACCAGCAGGAACCTGGCCCCGCGGCGGGCGGTCCCCGCCCTGAGGTGTTCGCACAGCGTCAGGAAGTGCGACGTCGTCGCGGTATTTCCGTAGCGTTCCACCACGGAGAGGGAGGCAGGCATAGGGGTGCCGAATTCGTCCTCGGCCATCTCGTTGGCGTAGTCGATGAAACGGGTGCCGACCTGGTGCTGGATGACGTAGTCGAACTCCTCACCGGCGAACGACCGCCCGCTCTTGGCCAGGAGATCCCCGTGGAACCGCGGCCACAGCCTGAGCCGGTCGCGGTTGTGCATCTTCTTGTTGTCCGTGTAGAGGGCGATGCCCTGGGTGCGGTCGCTCGGCATGCCCATGCACAGGTGGGAGTACTCGGAGCAGGTCATCAGCTCGACGTAGTGAATGCGGTCGGCCGGGTCGGTGGAGACGTCCATGACGACGGCGGCCGCCGAGTCCCCGACGGAGAGCGAGGCGAACTGCGGGTCGTAGGAGTCCGTCATCTCCTGTGCGGCGGTCTGCGCGACACGGGTGGCCTGCTCACCGCTGACGACCAGGCCGCGCCGCACCGCACCGGAGCGGATCATCCGGTCGAGCAGCCAGACGCCGGTCATCATTCCGGCGCAGGCGTTGGAAACGTCGAAATGGATGGCGGAGCGGGCGCCCAGCTCACTCGCGAGCATTGCGGCGAAGGACGGCTCGAAGGTGAAGCGATCGCCGTGCTTGAAGCGGGTGATCGAGGCGGAGATGACGATGTCGAGGTCGGCGGCCCCGTAACGGGAGGACGCCAGCGCGTCCCGGGCGGCGGCCAGGGCCATCCCGAACGAGTCCTCGCCGGCGGCCGGTTCGGGGTCGTACACGCGCCGCTCGGCGATCCCGGTGATCTTCTCGATGTCCACGTCGCCCAGCCCCGGGACACGGGCGGCGAGTTGGGGGGTGGTCTGGACTGTTGCGGGGAGCCGGACGCCTAAGGAGGCTATTCGGCTGTATGCGGTCGTGCTCATGTGTCGCTCTCCGTGGCGATCCGCCCGTGGGCATGGGGGTGCCGGGGCGGTGGATGGCAGAGGGATGCAGTGTGCGTCCGGGGAATAACGGACAGCGAAGTTACCGTAGCGTACGGACATCTCACCGGGCGGTCTGAGATCCATACATACAGGAAATACCATCGAATACCGGCCACCCGGCCTCACCGCGGCACCGGGCAGAAGCAAGGCCTCCACACCTTCCGACGGCGCACGCACGCTCGAAAACCTGTCCGGAAGCACCCGGTCCGCTCACTGCACGAGCCGCCGGGTACGGCGCAGCCCGGCGCGACCGCAGAGGTCGCCAGCACCACCGCCACGGCGGCAGCATCACCTCGGCATGGGCGCCGAGCCCTCCGACGACATCGGTCAGGCTCAGCTCGTACGTCCACCAGCCGTCGGAGCGGACCGGGTGGCAGGCGAATCCGAGGCCGGAGCGATCCGGCCGGACCGTGCCGATCGCCGTCGGACTGCGCGGAGGAACAACCCCAGGAGGAACGCCTGGAACGTGTACGAGAACAGGAGGATGCAGACCGCCGCCACACCGGTCTGGGCCCACGCCCCGAGGGAGTTGACCACGGCGATCAGGACGACACCCGTCGGCAGGGCAAGCAGTCCCGCGAACAAGCCTGCGACGTAGCTGCCGTTCACGCCAAAGCCGAACAGCAGGAAGAAGGCGGCGAGGGCAAGGTAAGAACCCGACAGCCAATTGCCGATGGTCAGGCGCACAAACGTCCGCAGTTCTGAACGCATGGTTCTCCGTGAGTCGGTTCCCAGCAGGCCCGTGCCCGTCGAGCGGGCCGTTCCCGGTGGGTCGTACAGCGGGGCCCGCAGGTCAGGGCCCGTGCTATCACCATCGTGGTGGCCGCCGCGCCTACCGCGTCAGCCTACTCGCACGGACACGTGAGCAGGCCGCTGGGTCGTCGTCCGGCCGGCGAGGGCAATCGCATACGTGTGCAGGCGGCCACAGCAGCACGCAGCCAATCGGAACCCGAACTTTCTGTTATTCCGGCCGCGCAGCGGGGTCTCCCGAGTGTGCCGCCGGATTCGGAGCCTGCGGCCGACGGGAGAGGAAAGCACATGCCTGAGCCCATGGCTGCCGAGAGTTCAGACGCCGAACTCGCCCATCTCATACGGCAGGGAAACCGGTCGGCGGCGTCCGAGGTCCTCCTGCGGCACGAGGATGCGGTCCTCGTTCACGCGCGTCTGTACTGTCCCCATGAGCGAGACGCGCAGCAGGTCACGAACGAGGCATTCGCCCAGACCCTGCAGGCAGTCCGCGACGGCAGCGGCCCCACTGCGGCATGGCGTCCGTACCTGGTGACCGCGGTGCGACGTGCCGCCGCCCGGTGGGCCGACGAAGGGCACGGTCCACGGCTTTCGGACGGCTTCGCCCAGTGGATCGCATCGCTGCCCGGTCACGAGGGGCGCGCGTCCGCCGCGGAGGCGGCCGAAGAGAACTCGATCCTCCTGCGCAGCTTTCGCACACTGCCCGACACCTGGCAGGCGACGCTCTGGGAGAACCTCACCACGGCAACAGCGGCCGCCGAGACCGGGGCTGACGCCGAGGCCGCCCGCAAAGGACTCTGGGAGGCGTACCTGCAGGCATGCGCCCACACCTCCGACCGGTCCTGCCGCCACCTCACCGCCATCCTGGGCGACACCGTCCGACACCGCGCCGCGCACACCGAACTCGACACGCACACGGCCTGGTGCGAGAGGTGCCGTACGGCCCGGATCGAACTCACGGCCATCCACATCTGGAACCGGGACGTGCTCTACCGCGCGCTGATGCTGTGGCCTGCAGGCCTGCCACTGCGCCCGGCCCCTGCAACCGCCCAGGACGGTGTCACGGCCCTGCGCCCTGCGGCGGCCTCCGCATTCCGACGCGCCTCCCGGTGGCCCGCCGCAGCCTGGACGGGCCACCACAGCCGTTCACTGGTGCTGTGCATCGGCCTGGCAGCGGCAATCGCCGCCGCGATCACCACAATGGTCTCCCTCGCCGAAGAGGGGACGCCCCGGTCCTCGCCCGAACCGCTGCCCGTGACCACACCACCCGGCACACAGGCCGACGCAGGTGCCACGGCCCGCCCGGCCGCCTCGCCGCCGGCCGTGACCCCCACCGCCACGACGGACAGCTCCTCCGCGCCGTCTCCCGACCCCGACAGCCCCTCCCCCAGCAGCAGACCCGCCGGCTTCCGGCTCCTGAACACCAGGACAGGGCTTTGCGTCGGACCCGACGCTCCCGGCGCGACGTACATCCAGCTCCAGGTCTGCACCGAGGACCCTTCCCAGCGTTGGGAACGCATCGCGGCCGGCGACAAGGCCTACCAGCTACGTAACACCGGCACCGGCAAGTGCCTCGACGGCACCTCGGGAGGAGGCAACGCCGTCGAGGTGGTCCAGGCGGACTGCATCCGCGGTGCGAACCGCACACGACAACTGTGGACGTTCGCCGCGGAACCGGACGGGAAGTCATTCCGCCTGCGCTTCGTCCCCCCGGTCCCCGCCAGCGACTACCCGGCACACCTCCTCGGCCCACAGACCTGGACCGATACCCATCCCCCACGCCGGGGGACCCACCTCGTCCAGCTCCCCGACTACTACCATGCGGCCAGTTTCGCCTTCGCCGCCGACGACGACAGCGGCGAAGGTGACGGTGACACCCCCTGACACCCGGCAGTCCGTCCACCCGGCGGCGCGGGACCGCCGACGCGGACGAAGCCGGGCTGGACGGGGGACACCCCCACCCCTGCGCCCCGGAATTCCGCGGCGGGACCGCTCAGCCGAGGCGGGTGAGCCGGGTGCCGACGGAGGGCTCGGCCACGGCGTTCCGGACGGCGACCGGTACGCTCTTGGCCCCTTCACCGACGCCGGCCGTCAGGATGCCGACTTCCGTACCGGCCTTCGCCTTGTGCGGCAGCGGCGAGGCGCCGGCGGCGACGGCAAGCTTGAACTGCTGGCCCGGAACGCCGATCACGTTCAGATCCTTGGTGGCCACGAGCGGAGTACGGCCGCCGAGGCCGTCGTCCACGTAGCCGACCGTGTCGCCCTTGCGGACGAGCGGCGTGGACGCCAGGGCCGTCCGCACCGCTTCGATGATCTTCTTGCTGTTCGTCTGCACCAGGGCCAGGCTCTTGGTCGCGTTCGGGTCCGAGCCCTCCACGTGCTGCTCCATCAACGTGCCGAGGATCAGCGGGGTCTCGTCGCCGACCGACTTGTACGCCGCCCACATCAGCGTTCCGCCGGCCGGTGTGCTGGAGCCGGTCTTGATGCCGCGTACGCTCAGGCTCTGCACGCTGAGCAGCTCGTTGTTGTTGACGAGCGGCTGGGCCAGCCCCTTGATGGGTGCGCTGGGCATGGCGACGATCGTACGGAAGACCTCGTCCTTCATCACCGCCTCGGCCAGCTTCAACTGGTCGGTGGCGGTGCTGACGGTGCCGGCGTCCAGGCCGCTGGGGTCCGTGTACGTCGTGTCCTTCATCCCGAGGTCCCGGGCGGCGGCGTTCATCTTCTCCACGAATGCAGCCTCGGAATCGCTCCCTGTGTCCCAGCGGGCCAGCAGTCGGGCGGCGTTGTTGCCGGACGGGATCATCAGCATCTTGAGCATGTCCTGCTGGCTGAACTTCGTTCCTGCCGTGAGCCCCTGGATCCGGGACTCGTTCTCGGAGTTGCCGTCGGCCACGGCCTTCGCGTCGACCGTGATGTCGGGACCCGGATCGTTCTTGCGCAGGGGGTGGCCCTTGAGGATCACGTAGGCCGTCATCACCTTGGCCACGCTGGCCGTGGGGACGGGCTTCTGGTCGCCGAATGCGCCGACGTCGCCGGAGCCGGGGACGCGGACGGCCCCCTGGCCCTTGGCGGGCCAGGGGATGGAGAACTGCCCGTCGACGGTGTGCGCGGTCTCTGCGGCGACGACCCGGGGGGTGGGGAGCGGACGCAGCAGCTGGGCGCCGGCGTAGGCCCCGCCGAGGAGCAACAGGATCGGCGTCCACACCTTGACGCGGCGCAGCGCGGTCCGGCGGGGGGTCTCCTGCGGGGAAGGGGTGTTGGTGAGCTCGGCCAGCAGATCCAGCGGCGCCTTGGGCGTCGTGGGCGCGGGGGCCTGGGGGTGCGGCTGGGGCCCAGGCGCGGCGGGCGCCGGCACGTCGAGCGGCTTGAGGGCGACGAACCGGCTCGTCCGCTCGGAATCGCTCTCCTCTCCCCCAGCCCGCGCGGGCAGCTTCCGGCCGTCGTCCTCGGCCGTGGCCTCGGCAGCGGAGCCGTTCTGGCGTCCTCGGGCGTCAAGCCCGCCGCCCGGCTCGTCGGCGCCTTCGGCTCTGACTGCGGGCCAGGCCTTCTTGCTCGCATCGCTGAGCGCCTTGCTGTCGTCCCCGGACGCGTCCGTCGCGGTGTCCGTCTTGGGCTTCCGGCCGGTCGCGGCAGCTTCGGGCGCGCGGAACGCGACGGTTCGCGTGTCCCCGGCTCCGCCGTCGGAGTCGGCCGTGGAGGCCGGGGTGTCCTCGGCCTTGGTCCCGTCACCCGGCGCGTCCGCGCGCGTCGCGGGCTTGGTCCCGGCCTTGGCCCTGTCGCTCGTCGGCTTGGTGAGCGTCGGCGTGCAGCCGGCCTCCTCGTCGGTCTCGGCTGCGGTCCCGGTGCGGCTTGCGGGCGCGTCGTCCGGCTCGGTCCCGGGCCCGGTCTCCTTTCCGGTGCCGGCGGTGCGCCGAGGGCCGCGCTCGGGTTCGTCGCTCCCCGCGGCAGCATCGGGTGCGCTCGGCGCCTCGGCGTCAGGGGTGGGTCGAGTTCCGCTCCTGGGGCCACTGCCCGGTGCGGAGGCTTTGGACGCGGGTGCCGCGGCTGCCGTGCCATCGGCCCCGGTGTCGCTCTCGGGCTCGGCGGCGGTGCGTGCGGGCATGGGGAGCACTTGCGTGTCGTCGGCCTTCTGCCCGGCTTTGCCTTCCGTGTCCGTGTCGCCCGCGGCGACGGCCGCGGTGCCGACCTGGGCGGCCCCCGCTTCAGTGTTGGCACTGTCCTCGGCGTCGGAACGAGTCTCAGCGGCCTTCCCCGTGGCTTCGGCTTCGGCGTCAACGTCGGCCTCGGCTTCGGCCTTCGGGGTGTCACCGGGCGTGGCGGTATCGCACGCGGACTGCGGGCCGTCAGTCGTCTCACCGGTTTCGGCCGCGGTGTCGGTGTGGCTGCCGGCTGAGGGCCGGGCCTTCGCCCCGCTGCTCTCGGCTTCGTTGCCTCCTGCGGCAGGGTTGGGTGCGGGCGGCGAGAGCGCCCCCGTGCGGTCGTCCCCGGCGGCTGTCTCCCGCGGGGCCGTGTCGCGCGCAGGCTCCGGCTCGCCGGCCTCGGCCCTCCTCTCGGGCTGATCGCCCGGTGTATCAGCACCGCGTGTCAGGAGCGCGCCGTCGGCGTCGGCCTCGGCCGTGCTGTCAGCCGCGGGCAACGCGACGGCAGGCGCGTCTTCGGAGCCGGCGACGTCCGTGGTGTCCGGTTCCGTGGCTGTGTCGTCAGGGCCTGCCCCTGCGGTGGTGCTTGCGTCAAGCCCCTGGTCGTCCGGAGAACCGCCCGCCACCGCTCTTGCCTTCATCCCAGCCCCGCCTTACCACTCACACTGTGCAGATACCGTGCGGCGATGCCCCTACGGAGCCCCGCCGCACTGCTAGATGTACGCGGCGCACAGCTCGTTCCCCCCTGCTCGATCTTGTGACCGTTCGGCACGGCATGCCGAACGAGTGATGACCGGGCCGGTCACGCCGTCCTGTGTGAGGAGCCAGGCCGGGGCGATGTGGGCCGATTCTTCGCCGAGGCCGGACTCGCCGACATGATTCGCGAGCAGATCCGGCGCCCACTGCGGTCCAGCAATCAGGAGGGGATCGTCGCCGCCCAGGAAGCCGGCGGGCTTCCGGCGACGGACCCGGTACCGCCGAGTCAGCGCGTCGGCAGTGGGGCGGCGGCTGCGGGCAGGGACCGTACCCCGCGGACCGTAGCTCAAGGGACGCCCTCACCCGAACTTCATTCATCACGCATTCATCGCGTGTCAACACATGCGGGGTGAGATCAATTGTCCGCTTCAGGACACCGACATGAAGGAGTATGTTCTTGACCACTTATCTCAGGTCTGGTGCCGGCCCCCGGATGTTACTGGCGCTGATCGCGGCCTTGTGCGGAATCATCGGTACCACCGCGCTCGGTACGACCACGGCGGCAGCGGCCGATCAGCGTCACCCGATCTACGCCATCGCGCACCGCGTCGACACCCTGGGCGGCGTGGACGCCGCGCTCAAGCACGGCGCCAACGGCATCGAGATAGACGTCTGTGCCTGGTGGAACCCGAACGAATGGCGGGCCTATCACGACTGTTCCTCGGCCGGTGACAACCGGCTGGGCCCCAGCTTCGACAGCGTGATCGACCGCATTCTCTCCAACGCCAACGCAGGACGCCGGCTGGCGCTGGTCTGGCTGGACATCAAGGACCCGAACTACTGCGGAGAGCAGGAGAACCGCGGGTGCAGCGTCGCCGGACTGCGCGACAAGGCGCAGCGGCTGACGGCTGCCGGGATCCAGGTGCTCTACGGATTCTACGAGTACCACGGCGGCAGCACCCCGGACGTCGGCGGCAGGGGCTGGAAGAGCCTGGAAGGCAGGCTCGGCAGCCTGGAGGGCATCACGACGACCGGAACCCGCGACCAGGCCCAAGGCGCTTTCAACCGTTCCGGTTCCGGATTCGCGACCGGCCGCCGGGTGATGGACTACGGCGACAGCGACATCACCAAGGGGTTCGGCAACTGCACCGAAACCACTCACTACACGTGCGCGGAACTGAAGAAGGGCGCCGGAGACCGTGACGCCGGACAGCTCGCGGCCACACTGTCCTGGACGACCACTTACAACGATCCGTGGTACGTCGACAAACTGCTGGGCGACGGGCGGGTGGACGGCATCATCGCGGGCTACGGGGCCTTCACCGGAGTCCGCGAGTACGACGACAGCTGGCAGTGCGCCAACGCCGTCAACCTCGTCCGTGACTGGGTGAACCGCCACAGCGGCACCCATCGCATGGCCACCGCTGGTGACCGTCTGTTCCGGTAGAGCACAGCACCACCAGACGCACCGGCGGGCGTTGTGCGCACCGGGGTGAAAGTGCGGCATCGTCACCGGAGCTGTCATGCACGGGGCTTCCGCCAACTTGAAGTCGCAGGTCAAAGGGCTGGTGTGACCGACTCTCGGTTTGCTCACGCTGGTCGTGGGCGGGAGCCCACGGAGAAGATCATCTGTCAGCGGTTGACTTCGAGGTTCGTCAGGACGAGCAGAGCGCGCAGGAGACGGGTGGCGCGGGCGGGGTCGGTGCGGAGTCTGGTGAGGGTCCGCCAGTTCTTGAGGTGGGCGAAACCGTGCTCGACCGGTGCACGTCCGACGGCGAGGACACGGTTGGCCGGCCGCGCGCAGGCGGGCCAGGACGTGGTCGTGGCGGGCCGCGGTGTTGTCGTGGGTGCGGCCGGGCCGGGCAGCGGATATCCAGATCAGGCGGCCCTTCTCGTCGGTCAGGGCAAGGACGTGCAGGCCATGGCTGCGGTGCTTGAGCCCGAGTAGTTCCGCCGGTCGGCCTTGCCGGTGCGGCGCTGGGTGCGGATGAGAGTGCCGTCGATCAGGACTACTTCCCCGCGCTGCTTGGCGACCTTCTTCAGGGCTCGGTCCAGGCGCGGGGCCTGGGCGGCGAGCAGGGCGATCAGCTCATCGCGCCAGCGGCGGACGGTGGACTCGGACACGTCGTTGCCGCCCGCCATGTCGGCCAGGCGCTGGTCGTGACGCAGCACGGCCAGGACGATCACCGCGATCCGTCCGGGCGGCAGGATCCGCCACCTGGACCGTATCGCTTTCAGGTGGCGACGAAGCAGGTCGGCGAGGTGGTTGACGGTGTGCGTGGACAGCGGCAGGCGGCACTGGTAAACAAGCGGGCAGGGGTCCTCGGCGCGTTCATTGGTTTTCGCCACACAAATCCAACGGCCGCCGGGGGCGCCGTGGTTACGCCCGCAGCGCACCACCCCGGGCGGTAGCGTCCCCGGTCACAGGCGGATGGTGAACCGGCCGTCGGGCAGTCTGCGTAGCCAGCCGCGATCGACGAGTCTGACCAGTCTCCCGCGCAGCGGTTCCAGCTTGGACCGCACGGTGACGTCGACTCCCAGGATCTCGCCGACCTGCCGGGCCATGACCGGCCCGGCGGCCTGGCGCACAGCGGCGAGAATGCGCTGGTAGTCCGGCGGGAGCATGGTCTCCTCCATGTCCGGCGTGCGGTGCGGGATCAGCATCACCGCCCGGCCGCCCACCTGCCCCGGCGCCGGCACGACCGAGGCGCGCTCGCCAGCGAGCTGTTCGCTCACCCGCTCAAGAACCCGTTCGGCGACGGTGAGGTCGTCCCGCTCGGCCCGTACCTCAGCCAACTGCTTGGCCAGCTGTTCTTCGAGTTCGTCCAGTTCCGCGCGCCGCGCGGTGATCCGTTCCAGCAGCTCGGGATCCAGCATGCACCGGATCGCAGAAGGCATCCCGACTGCAATGAGGAGAAATCGGCAAGCTGGCATATCACCGAACGGCGACAGCCCGTCAAAGGCTCAGACGAACGGCTGGCCGCACCGGTGACCAGCCGCTTTCCCCCGCCCATGTCATTGCAGTGGGCCTGCGATTGCCGTGAGCGCGGCGAGGTGGCGTCGGTAAGTAGCTATCCCGTCCTCGGTCAGACGCAGCCAGGTCCGCGGCCGACGTCCGACCTGACCCTTCTCGACCGTCACCCAGCCCGCTTCTTCCAGGCGCGAGACCTGCTTCGACAGTGCGGAGTCGGTGATTTCCACGAGATCTCGTACATAGGCGAACTCAGCCTTCTCCACCACAGCGAGGGCTGCGACGATCGACAGACGTACGGCCGAGGCAAGAAGGGGCGCGAGTGCGTGTCGCGGGTGAGGGCCCTGTCCCGCGCCCGTCGAGGGTTCCGGCTTCATACAGCGCGCGCTTCCCGCCAGGCTGCCGCAGCGGCCGGCAAGGCGCACGCAAAAGCGGCTACGGCCGCGAAGGCGACACTGTCCACGACAACCGTGAAGCCGAGCGCGAGGGTCAAGACGTAGGCACCCGCCCATGCCCCGATCACTTTGAGGTGCAGCCCTCCGTAGCCGTGCGGAACCACAGGCTGCCGCACGGCGAACAGGGACAGCCCCATGACCACAAGTGCATTCGCCAGCGTGCTGACCAGTGTCCCCATCGGCCCGTGCCACAGCAACACAGCGGGAACCAGGACCAGCTGCCAGACGGCGAATAGCCACAAGTAGCCGACATACCAGCGGCTTCGCACCCGTGAGGTCGCCTCGATCCGCGCAATCCCCTTCAACGCTGCGACTGCATCGATCTGTTCGCTCATCGCACACCCCTCCCGTCGTCGCCCGGGCATCCCCATGCCCAACCTGGCATCTACTTGCCAGAGTAGCAACTACTTGCCGAAGCGGGGAACCGGCTTCGCCTGGGCGAGATTTCCCGGAGCAAAGTCGGCGAGCATCTCTCCACGCCGACAGACGATCTACTCCGCAGACTGCCGCCCACGACCAGCGTGAGTACCCCGACCAGCGGCCACACCAGCCCTTTGGACTGCAACTTCAAGTTGGCGGAGGCTCACGCTCATTCACGAAGTCGTGCACTCACCAGCGATGTCGTGCACTCACCCCGGGAGTGCACGACATCGTCCGTGTGCACCGGCCGCATCGGTCGAGGGTTTCGACGTCGGTGCGCAGCGCCTTCAGGGCCCGCAGCGCCGTCAGGTCGATCGCCGACCGGGGTGGTCCGGCGTCGAGTGTGGCGCCGGGATCTGTCACCG
This sequence comes from Streptomyces sp. NPDC097981, assembly GCF_040302565.1. Classification (NCBI taxonomy): domain Bacteria; kingdom Bacillati; phylum Actinomycetota; class Actinomycetes; order Kitasatosporales; family Streptomycetaceae; genus Streptomyces; species Streptomyces sp. NPDC097981. Next base: position 8,344 of record NZ_JBEORW010000065.1, on the reverse strand, counting down.
CCGATGCGGGGGCTTCCCATCGGCCGACGTCTGCCGTCCCCACCTTGGAGAGAGGTCGGCTCCCGTGATTCGGCCCCTCACTTGTGGCTGATTGCCCGGCGCAGGTCTCGACGGCGAGGCCGCGGCGCTCGGGGTGCCCAGGGCGCGATACCGGTCGAACGCCTCGCGGGCATCCGGGATGAACCCTTGATGGCGTACGAGGTCTTCGAGTTCCGGCTCGGTCAGCCAGTCGGACCAGGCGACTTCCCGGGGATCAGGCTGTACCTGCGTGGTGATGACGACCTCGTGGAGGCCCAGCCAGTAGGGACTGATCGCGCCGTCACACAGGAACTTGAGCACGAAGCGGGGTTCGACGTGGACGCCCAGTTCCTCCGCCAGTTCCCGCGCGGCGGCCTCTTCGTACGACTCTCCCACGTCAACGGCGCCACCGAGCATCCAGTTGAACTGGCCCGGGAAGCGGGATGCGTCATCCGGGCGCCGGTGCACGAGGATCCGTCCGTCGGCGTCGCGGCACACCGTCGTCGCGACGCGGTGCAGCCATCGTTCCCGGATCGCCTCCCCGCGGTCGACGATCCCGACGACACGATCCTGCTCGTTCACCTGTTCAACCAGTTCAACCATGGGATACACGATCTCAAAGGTTCTGGCCACAGGTCCGAATCTTCCAGGCAGCGCTGCCCCGGCTGAACACGAACGGCACGGCAACCCTGATCGCCGCTCGCCGTGGAGCCGGCACCGGCGGCGTACCGCACGTTGTCCCCGTTCGGAGGGCCGCCAGCCGGGACAGGGCGGGACCGCGGGCGGTGAAATCGTGGAGGTCGCGGGGCAGCGCGAGCGTGTGGAGCGGGGTGGGCTCAGCAGCGGGTCCGGCCGCCCGCCCGCCGACCGGGCGGGTGCGGGCGTGCGGGGCGGGCTCCTGCCCCGGCCCGGTGGCCGGGCGGGTGCGGGGACGGGCCCGGGGCCGGCCCAGGCTGGCGACCCGCTCCAGCTCCTGGGCGCCGGCGGTGTCCAGTCCCAGCGCGGCGGACAACGCCTGCACGGTGCGACGTTGCGGTCCCCGGGACCGGCCGCGTTCCAGGTCCGACGGCGCCCGTACGCTCACCCCCGCGGCGTGCGCCAGCTCCTCCTGGCTGAGCCCGGCGGCCGAGGGGTGGAGCACGGGTGGAGCCACGCCCTCCACCAAGCGGGCGGGCCGGAGTCGATCGGGATGTAGGCTCTCCGTATGCCGCAGCTCGGAGACCGCCCATGACGGTGAGCGGGAAAGACGTGCGCCAGGCCGTCGCCCTCTGTGTCGACACTCTCGAAGGCGGCCCCGCTGCCCAATGGCACACCAGGGCCGGCGACTTGGAGTGGACGTGCTGGGAAACTCTTGAGCACCTCGCGGACGACCTGCTGACGTACGCGCTGCGGTTCGGGCTCGCGCAGCCCATCGCCGTACCGCGCGTCCCGCTGCGCATTTCCAGTGATCGGCCCGATGGCCCGGCCAATGTCATCTTCGGTGACCGCGAGGCGGGCCCCGGAGGGCTCCTGACCGCCGTGGAGGCCTGCGGCGGCCTGCTCGCGGCCGTCGTCGACATCACCGACTCAACCACCTTGGCCCCGCACGTCTTTGGCGCCGCCGACCCGGAGGGCTTCGCGGCGATGGGCATCGTCGAGACGCTGGTGCACACCCACGACATCGCCCAGGGTCTGCACCGCATCTGGGAGCCCCCGCAGGACCTGAGTGAGCGAGTCCTCTCGCGGCTGTTCCCCGAAATCTCCGTCATCGACACCCCGTGGTCGACTCTGCTGTGGGCCACCGGACGTATGGAGACGCTTGATCGCCCCCGCCGGACGCACTGGCGCTGGCACGGCGCGCCGCTCGGCCGCAGCTGATCGTATGGCCGGCACCGAACGCCGTGCCGTGGACCGGCGGCCGTCGGCGTCTCCGACCGCACACAGGATGCATATCGGTGGCCGGGAACACCATGGTCTCCTGCGCGAGCCACGAGCCGCGTCGGGCGAAGGCGTACTGCACCGCCCGGGGAGTGGCGGGGACGGAGGCGGCGATGTCGGCCGGGCCGATCTCGCGGCCGGCTCCCCCGGGCGGTGCGTCGCACAACCCGGGGGACGGCTGCCTGCGCCCTACACCTCTGGGAAGGCTGATTCGAGAAGGGCAATTTCCCCCGTCACGGCAGCCGCTTCCTCCTTGCGGCCCATGAGATTCAGCTGATCCCGCAGGGACGCGAGCGATGTGATGAGAAGTCGCTGGCGGCCCGATTCCAGTTCATGCAAGCGGCGGGCGGCGCCCACGGATTCGGCCCGCAGGGTCAGTACGATCTCGGGCCGGCCGGCGAATTCCTTGCTGTACTTGATGAGGTCGACGGCGAGGCGAGACAGGTAGGCCAGCGGGCTGACCTGCACCAGCACCCGGTAGGCCGCGACTCGCTGACGGACCGTGGGCTTCTCCGACCCCAAGAGGAAAACCCTGGCGCGCAGGACAGCATCGTGATTGATATTCGCCGAGTGATTCATGAAAGGAATTCTGAAAGCCCGACCTTCCCCGAACAAGGCCGGGAGCCTGTGCTGTTCGCCCTACGGAAAACCCGTCAGATCTGTCATGATGGATACGTCTTAACCCGTACGCCCCCAGAAGTGCTGCGACGGCGACGTACGGCGGGCCGGCCGTAACGCCTGCCATCGGGGACCGTGTCCTGCTCTGGTTGCCACCCGCCTCACGCCGAAGCGCCCCGGACGCGGACGCCGGGGACCGCGGTCCTACAGCCGGTAGCCGTCGGCACGCCTCCCTGCAAGGACGCCGCGATCAGGACCAGGCGTCCGCGGTCGGTTCCATGGTCCAGAGGGGTCCGGCACAGCAGGATGAGGTTCACACAGGTATGTCGAGACGGTTGCCGTCCGCTTCACTGAGGTAGGTGCCCAGGGACTGGAGAGACGCCCAGAGCTGATCGAAGTACGCGGCGAAGTAGGTCATGAACGTGGGATCCTCGACGCTGAAGCCGTTCAGCCTCTGACGCGGCCCCCCGGAGAACGCCAGGAACACCACACTGTCGTCGATCAGCGCCATGTTCAGGCCGTCAGCCGCCGCTGTCCACCGCAGCACATTGGCCTCGTAGTTGAGGATGTGCTCGCTGTCCTCGTGGTGCTGACGAGCCCAGGAGAACATGTCACGGTCAGGAAGCCCGTTGTGTTCGGGGATGCCGATGATGCGCCGTACGCTCCGTTCGTCGTCACTGTCTTCGCCGGCCCAGTCCAAGATGGCCCTGAAGTACTCGGCGGACGCCCGGGTCGTGTACTGGGTGGGCGGGTAACGGCGCGTGTACGTGACCCGGATCTCCGAGCGGGCCTGGCGGACACCCGCAGCAGCCGCCTCGTAGAATTCCCGATTGTCCCGGTACCAGTGCGCAGCCAGCAGAGCATCCCCCGGAGTCTCCGGCCCGCCGATGAGCGGTGGTTGCGGGAGCGGGGAGCGAAGGCCCTTGGAGGCTTCCTCGATCTGCCTGGCCGCCCGCAGCCACCGGTTCTGCCACCTCGACGGTTCCTCACCACAGGCCTCCACGAAGGCCACCGTGTGCTCCCAGTTCGGGAATCGCCGGCCGTTCAGGATCGCCGAGACCGTGCTGCGACCGCACCCCATCTTCCGGGCAAGCGTCTCCTCGGTCGGCTTCTTGAAGGTCCGCCGGCGGAGTTCGCGCAATTCGGCCGCGAAGGCGAGCTGGGGCTCTGGCGGCTCTGCCGGTGTCCGCTGACCAGGCATGGTCCCCACCCCCGTGAACGACACAGAACGGTACTGATGGTCCGTCATTGTTCCTCAGTGCTACGGAATTTCACCAGTGTTCGGCAGTGTTCGCCTTCGTCCGGGGTTTTCTACGCGCGTCTCGCAGCCGTTGTCCCTGCACGGAGCCCGGCACCAGACTCGGGGCAGCGGCCGTCGCCGGCCGCGCCGGGAGGAGAAGGGAGCCCACACCCATGTGATCCGTCGAACCGCTGCACCGGAGGCCCGCATCGTGAGGCCTTACGACAAAAGCCAAGGCCGCCCCCTGGTGCTTCTGGGCGGAAGCAGGGAACGGCCTTCTGCTCACACAAGGAGACCCTCGTGCTCGTCGACTTCAGGATAGACCTGCCGTGTATGAGCGTGGCCTTCGTGGCCATGCTGGTGCTGGGCGTCGTGCTGGTGATGTACCCCTCGGCCCAGGCGGCCATCCTTCAGGAGGGAGACTGGCTGCTGCCGGCAGCCGCCTGCCTCCTGGCCGCTGCACGCCCCGGTGAGAGGGGTCAGCGGTGACATCTCACGATCTCGTGGCAGCATGCCGCCAGTGTGGGGAGAACACCTCGCGTTTGACCTACACCGGGCTCGTCCGCCGCTGCAACGGCGACTTCGCGGTCGCTGAGTGGTCGGAGTGTGCACAGTGCCACCGCTGGCTCGCCTTTCGCATCGGACGCGAGGGAGGTACGCGTTCCAGGTAGTCGGCATCCATGTACAGCGGACTGCCCGTAACCGTCCCGTTCGGGGTGTGCCGGCTGCAACACACCCCGAAGCCCTCACCGGGGCAGGGTGGTCCGGCGCCCTGGGCGGGACGCGCCCTCCCCCGGCCCCGGCCCCGCCGGAACGGTGCCCGTGCCGCGGCCATGTGGCTCCCGGCTTGACCTTGACACTGTGACAAGGTCTTCACTGCTGCCGAGGAGGTGGTCCCCATGACCATTCGGGCAGAAGAAGTGAACACGATGCGCGCTCTCCAGGGGCTGGAGAGCAGCAGTTCGTCGGTGCGGCTGAGGGCGGCCCTGGCGGTCGGAACGGCCGCGGACTCCCGCTCCGTCGACACGCTGATCAAGCGGTGCGCGGTCGAGCCCGACTTCCACGTGCGGGACATGCTGACCTGGGCGCTGACGCGCCACTCGTCCTCGGTGACGGTCCCGAAGCTGATCGACGCGCTGGGCTCGGAGCGGGCACAGGCACGCAGTCAGGCCCTGCACACCTTGTCGAAGGTCGGGGACCGGCAGGCATGGCCGGCGATCACACGGGCTCTGCTGACCGACGCCGACGACGAGGTGGCGCGCAGCGCCTGGCGGGCAGCGGTCGTCCTCGTGCCCGAAGACGGCGGGCAGGCCGACTTGGCCGAGGTGCTGGCGACGCAGCTCGGGCGCGGCGGGCGTGAGACGCAGTTGAGCCTGAGTCGGGCGCTGGTCGCGCTGGGTGAAGCGGTCACCCCGGCCCTGCGCGCCGCTATGGCGGATCCGGCCCCTCGGGTGCTCGAGCACGCGATCGCCACGGAACGACTGCTGCGTGACCCCGATGCCGGGTTCGGGTTCGCCATCGAGGAGGCTAAGCGGATCGTGTCCTTGGGCGCGAGCGCTCGGGAGGAGTGACAGAACGTGTTGATCGGTGATGTGGCACGGCGGTCCGGGGTCAGCGCCCGCATGCTCCGCCACTACGAGTCGCTGGGCCTGCTGCGGCCGACGGGGCGTACCGGGGCGGGCTACCGGGAGTACTCGAACGCGGACGTCCGCCGCATCTTCCACATCGAGAGCCTAAGGTCTCTCGGGCTGCCGCTGCGCGACGTCGCGCGGGCTCTGGATGAACCGGGTTTCACGCCCTCCGGGCTCATCGAGACACTGGTCCGCCAGACACGAGAACGCATCGCGGCCGAGACGGAGCTGCTCACGCGGCTGAAGCGGATCGGCGCCGCGGAGCCCCCCGGCTGGGAGGACGTCCTGCGCATCGTCGCGCTCCTGAATGCCCTGGCATCGGAGAGCGCCGGGAAGCGGCAGCGCGCGGCGCTGTCCGCGGCCGAAGGGGGCGCGGTGCCGGTGGAGGCCCTGGTCGAGGCCGCTCTGAGCGAAACGGAGCCGAACGTCGCCGGTGCGCTCCGCTGGGCGCTCGCCCAATCGGGCGAGGCCGCACTGGCCGGACTCGCGCACGGACTGGAGTCGCCCGCGGCCGAGGTGAGGAGACGCGCCGTGCAGTCGGTGGTGGAGATCCCGGACCACGGGGCGACCGTACTGCTGCAGGGCGCCCTCGCGGATCCCGACCTCGGAGTCCGCCGGTGCGCGGCGCTGGCGCTCGGGGCACGCGGGGTGGCCGATGCGGTTCCGACGCTCACCGACATGATCGCCGACGAGGCGAACGACGTCGAAGCAGCCGACGTGCTCAGCGCGCTGGCGAGTGATCCCTCGCTCGCGGACCGCATCGTCGCCGGGCTCGTCGGCCGCCTCGGCAACAAGGCGGTCGGACCATCCGCCCGGCTGCGGCTGGCACAGGCCCTCGCGGACATCCCCGGCAGCACGGCCTCACGCGTCCTGGCCGATCTGTCGCGGGACGAAGACCGGGCCGTCGCGCTCACCGCGGCCTACGTTCTGGAGCTCCGCGACACACGATGACGGACCCCTGGCGGCGGGGGGGGCGGGGACTGGGCGGAAGCAGCCGCGCGGAGCGCGGCGTGACCGGCCCCGCCGTCCACTGCGCTCCGTCACCAGCCCTGCAGCCCCAGCAGTCCGCCTCTGCGTCATCCGCTGCCAGACCCCGGCGGAGCTTCGTCGCCGTCCACTCCGGCCGGCCTGGACACCATCGGCCCAGCGCCCCGTCACCGCGTTGCAGGACGTTCGTGTGTTACAGCACGATCACACCACCCATGTCTTCGACACCAGGAGCCCACCATGTCCTGATGCACACTCACCACGGCGCTGCCGCACTGGCCGCAGCCGCACTGCTGGCCCTCGCCCTCACCGCCTGCGACCCCGCACCCACCGCGTCCGGCACCGACACCAAGCCGGCCCCGACCACACCGGCCGGTCCGACCTCCGCACCGAAGACCACCGCCAGGACGGCCACGCTCCCCAACCTTGTCGGCAAGGGCCTCCAAGTCGCCCAGGACGAGGCGCAGGCCGCCGGTTTCCGCTCCCTCACCTCCCACGACTCCCTCGGCCGCGGCCGCGCGCAGGTCCTCGACCGCGGCTGGAAGGTCTGCACTCAGACACCCGCGCCTGGCGGCGTCATCGATGCCACTACGAAGATCGACCTCGGGGCGGTCAAAATCGAGGAGAGCTGCCCCGCCGCGGAGGCCCCCGCACCGACCGCTGCCGCGGGCACCATGCCCGCGATCGTCGGCAAGTCGATGAAGGTCGCCCGCGAGGCCCTCCCCAGCAACGCGAGCATCACGGTCAAGGATGCGAAACAGGGCCGCATGGTCCTCCAGGAGTCCAACTGGCAGGTGTGCACGCAGGACCCGGCCGGCGGCGCCCAGTTCACCGGCCAGCCGGTCGCCTTCAGCGTGGTGAAGTTCGGCGAGAGCTGCCCCTGACCGCCTGGACCCCCGCCGCCTGGCGGGGCGCCGCGGACAAGGGGGGCCGCGATCGAACCCCCGGCCAGCGGGCCTCTCTCAGCAGCGACCGGGCGCCTCCGTCCACGTCCGCAGGCGATGCCGAACACCGTCCTCCTCGGCCAAGGGTGTCGGTCGCCGTCCAGGCAGCGCCCGTGGAACGGCCCTTCTCCGCTGACGGACGGGTGCGGCGCTGCGTGCTCTCTGCAGGGCCGCCGCTGGGAGGACATCCCGTCGGCCCGGTCGGACGGCCTCGACCGGGCCCTTGCCGCAGGCGGGGTGGAGCTGTGGACGGGGGCCGGTGGCCCTCGCGAGCCGACGCGACGCCGTCGCGAGCCTCTGACGGATCAGTGCTCCTCGGCAAACTCGACGGCATCGGGGAAGACGTCGGTGCTGATGTGTCCCGACAGCCAGCCGACCAGGAACTCGACCGCGCCCACGGGATGCGCGTCGTAGTACCAACCCCTCGGATTCCAGCAGACGACCGTCCACTCGTCCGGCTTCCCGTCGGTGAGCCAGCACACACGGTCCCCGTTGTCGGTTCCCGCCCACGGCAGGAGTCCGCCAGGCTCCGGGTAGAAGGGGTACGGGCAGTCCTCGGGGTTGCTGTTCCGGAAGCTGCTTTCCTGGCCCAGCAGCCGCTTCGCCGGGCCGACCAGCAGGTCTCGCCCGCCGAAGGGTGCAAGGGGCGTCAGGAATTCGGCGAAGTGGTGGGCCCCGTAGGCTCCGACCAACTGCTTGAAGTCGGAGGGGAGCGCCAGGCCGAGGGCTGCCTCCACCTCGTTCCAGTCCCCGTGCGCCAACAGCGGCTGCGACGGCGGTGGAACGAGGCGGGTGAGGTCGTCGAACGCGGTCATGGGGCTGAGCCTAGAGGCGGTCTCGCGACTGCCGATCGGCGGGTACGCCGCCGGTGAGGACCGAGCCCGCGGGCGTATGCGCAAAGACGCTCGGCCGGGAAGTCCGGGCCGAGCGTTTTCGTGCGTCTGCTACCGCTGGCGGCTTAGTACCAGTGGTGGGCCTGCCAGAACTTC
>NZ_JBEORW010000064.1:0-27552 GCF_040302565.1 Streptomyces sp. NPDC097981 | reverse complement strand
GGGGCACCAGCTCCCGCGCGTACGGGTCCTGGCGCAGGACCACCGACAACGGGCTGTGGGTGGAGCGCGCGGTCGCAGGACGCCCTGCCCGACGCGGAGACCCGGCCCGGTGCTCAGCCGCCGTTGCTGACGATGAAGGCGCGGACCATCTTGCACGTGACGTTCGACGGGCGGTGGATGCCGGTGCGGACCGCCATCGTGCGGATCTTCCGGTTGGTCGCGCGACGGGCGTCGTACGTCCCCGAGTCCAGCAGGGATATCGCCAGCCGCATCGCCTTCAGACGGCGGTTGTGGCTCTCGTACCACTCGCGGGGCAGGCCCGCCGGCAGCGGCTTCTTCTTGACGGGCACAACGGTCATGGCAGTGGCCATCTACAGCCTCCCAAACGGTAGTTGGCTTCCTGTCGTTCTCCCTCGATTTTACCGGCGACCACTGACATTGACCCTGGCCAGACAGGCTCTGACTAGGCTGGGGCCATGGAGATCTGGATCAATCCCGCTTGTTCGAAGTGCCGCAGTGCGCTGACCGTGCTGGACGCGGAGGGCGCCGAGTACACGGTGCGCCGCTACCTGGAGGACGTGCCCTCCGAGGCCGAGATCCGCGAGGTCCTGGGGCGGCTCGGCCTGGAGCCGTGGGACATCACGCGCACCTCGGACCCGCTCGCGAAGGAGACCGGCGTACGGGACCTGCCGCGCGAGGAGACGGGCGCGGCCCGGGACCGCTGGATCGCCCACCTGGCGGCGCACCCGAAGCTCATCCAGCGCCCCATCATCACGGCGGAGGACGGCACGGCGGTGGTCGCCCGCTCCGAGGAAGCCGTCCGCGAGGCCCTGTCCCGCCGGGGCTGAGCCCGCGCGCCCGGACCGACCGGGACCGGATCCGCCGCCTCCGGGCGAGGGTGGTGGTGGGGTCGACCGGGAGGGCCGACCCGTCGCGTCCCCTCGCCGGCGTCCGGCGCCAGGCCGAACGGCCGGGCCCGCGGCCACGCCGGAACGCGGGCCGCCGGCGGCACGGCGCGGCCGCCTACGCTCGCCCGTATGACGTCCGACGACACCGCCACCGCGTCCGGCAGGGACACCGCACCTGGCACGGGCACCGCACCCGGCACGGACACCGGCACCGCCATCGGCACCACGCCCGGCACGGGCACCGGCGCCGACCTGCATCTCGAACTTCCCGCGCACGGTGCCCGGCGTACCGCCCTCGCCCAAGCCCTCCGCGAGGCCGTGCGCAGCGGGCGGCTCGCCGGCGGGACCCGGCTGCCGCCCTACCGGGCACTGGCCGCCGACCTCGGGCTGGCCCGCAATGCCGTCGCCGACGCGTACGCCGAGCTGGTGGCCGAAGGCTGGTTCACCGCCCGGCAGGGCTCCGGCACGCGGGTCGCCTCGGGGGCGGCCACCGCCGCCGCCCCGGCGGCCCCGGCCGCGGCCGCCCCCGAGGGCCCCCGCCACGACCTCCTCCAGGGCAAGCCCGACCCCGCCTCCTTCCCGCGGGGCGCCTGGTCCGCGAGCGCCCGGCGGGCCCTGGCCGAGGCGCCCGGCGAGGCCTTCGGGCCCGGCGATCCCCGGGGGCGACCGGAGCTGCGGCGGGCGCTGGCCGCGTACCTGTCCCGGGCCCGGGGCGTGCGTACCGGCCCGGAGAACGTCGTGGTCTGCTCCGGCTTCGCGAACGGCCTGCGGCTCCTCGCGTCGCTGCGGCCCCGCGACTGGGCCGTGGAGGAGTACGGACTCCCCTTCCACCACGGCATCCTCGAAGCCGCCGGGGTCCGCCCGCACCCCGTCGCCGTCGACGAGGACGGCGCCCGCACGGACCGGATCCCGGCCCGGGCGCGCACGCTGCTGCTGACCCCGGCCCACCAGTTCCCGACGGGTGCCCGGCTGCTGCCGGCCCGGCGGGCCGCCGCCGTGGAGTGGGCCCGTACGACGGGCGCCCTGATCGTGGAGGACGACTACGACGGGGAGTTCCGCTACGACCGCAAGCCGGTCGGCGCCGTCCAGGGCCTGGCCCCCGGACACGTCGTCTACGCCGGCTCGCTGAGCAAGTCCCTCTCCCCCGCGATCCGCCTGGGCTGGCTGGTCCTGCCGGACCACCTGGTCGACCGGGTCCTGGCGGCGAAGGGCCTGCGGGAGTCCTGGGCGAGCGCCCTGGACCAGCTCGCGCTGGCCGACTTCATCGAGTGCGGTGCCTACGACCGCCACATCCGCCGCATGCGCCACCGCTACCTCGGCCGTCGCGACCAGCTGGTCTCCGTACTGGCCTCCAGGGCCCCGCAGTTGCGGGTGACGGGCATCTCGGCGGGGCTGCACGCTGTCCTCGAGCTCCCGCCGGGGACGGAGGCCGTGGCGCTGGAGGCGGCCCGGGCGGCGGGCCTGGCCCTGGACGGCCTCTCGGAATACCGGCATCCGGCCGCGGCCGGGGCGGCCCGGGAAGGGCTCGTGGTGGGGTACGCGGCGCCGCCGGAGGCGGCCTTCGGGAGGGCGCTGGGGGCGCTCGCGACGGCCTTGGGCGGACAGCCGTTCGGGGCGCCCGCGCCGCCGCCCCACCGCTGAGGCCGGCTCAGGACAGCGTGCGGCGGCGGCGCAGGCAACGACGGCGTCGAGGTCGCCACCTGCGCCGGCACCGGGTTCGCCGCCCGCCGGGCCCCGGCCGGAACGTCAGCGGAAGTCCACCGCGAGCGCTCCCCACTGGGCCGTGGTGGTCCCCGTGGCCGCGCACAGCTGGGCGGCCGGGACGACGCGGTAGGCGGTGGACAGCTGGTAGGACGACTTCTTCACCACCGCCAGCGCGGTCCACTCGGCCGTGAAGGCCGGCGCGGTCCCGGAGTTGGTGCCCACGACGCCCACCACGAGGTCGCCCGGCGCGCAGTCGAGCCGGCTGGAGCTGGTGCTGAAGGCGGTCCCGCCTGCCTCGCCGTGGGCCTGCGCGTGGCCGACGGCCCTGCTGATGCCGCGGAACTCGTCCACCGCCACGTGGTACTTGCTCGCGTGCGGGTACACCACGCGGATCGAGTCCGCCGTGGTGAGCGGCCGGGCGTGGAATGCGGCCAGGACCACCGTCCGGTGCTTGCGCGCATCGGTCACGTCACCCACGATCCGGAACTCGTCCCCCAGGGTGTCCGTCACCTCGATGCGGCCCGGACACGTGGCGCTCAGCATCAGACTGACGACCAGGGCGTCCCCTTCCGTCACCTGGGTGACGACGGGCAGGACGAAATCGGTGCCGGAGAGTATCTCCGTGTCACCGGCCGGACGGGCCACCCACACGGCGGGGCCCTGCTCCGACGCGGGTCCGGCGCTGCCCGCGGGCGGCAGGACGGGCTCCGGGTTCTCCTTGGGGGTTCCGGGCGGGCACGGCTGTTCCTCCACGGGATAGCTCACGTGCGTCCCGGCCGACGACGCCGAGGTCAGGCCCGTGACGGCTCCGGCGCCGATGGCGATGCCGAGGGCGAGGGTGGCCGCGTGCGTGAGCGTGCGGCGCCACCGCGGGCTCCGCCGGCGTGGCGGGTCGTCGACGGATCCGGGTCCTGCCGCGTCCTGCGCTTCGGCCGGCTCCTCCCCGGAGCCGAGGCGGAGCCTCGTCCATGCCTCCCTCCACTGCTGCAGTTCCGCCTCCGGCACGCCGCACGCCTGCAGCAGGACGAGGGCCCGGTCCCAGGGGGGCAGCGTCGGGCGCTGCGTCTGCAGTGCGTGGGCGATGGTGGTCCTCGGCAGGCCGGTACGGCGCTGCAGCTCCCTCAGCGACAGGCCTTCCAGCGCCTTGAGCGCCCGTAAGGCCTCGATGAACTCCCCCACCGTGTGCAGTGCCTGCGGCCCCGGCCCCGGTCCGCCCCGATCCGAACTGGTCACGACTCCCCGTCCCTCCCCGGCCCACCACCGGATCCGGCCGTCCGAAGACGTCCAAGGCCGTCCATGGCGATCCACGAACGCCGGGTGGGCGGCCGGATCCTACGGCGGGCACCCCCTGCCCCGACATGGACCATCCGGCCATCTCCGGGCGCCGCCGTCCCGGGTCGTCCAGGGTCGTCCAAGGACGTCGGGACGCCTTGTCGGACACCTGCGCCGATGCCGATGGTTGCCCTCGTGCCGGACGCAACCGGGGGGTCGGCACGGACATGGCGAGAAACCCTTCACCGGTCGTTCTCTTCTCCAGGAGGAAGCAATGAAGTTCAAGCTCGGGCGCCGTGGTGCGATGGCGGCGACGGTCGCGGTGCTGACCGCCGGCGGGCTGGGCCTGGGGGCGGCCGGCGCGTCCGCGTCCCAGTGGACCTGGCTGAGCACCTCGCACGGGGTGGGTGTGTACAGCGGCCCCGGCGCGGGTTCCGGCAAGGTCGGGGCCCCGGACCTGTTCCGGGGGGACGCGGTCCACACCCTGTGCTGGACCCGTGGGGACAACCTCGGCAACGGGAACGTCTGGTACAAGGTCGACATGGAGTACTACCGCTCCAGCGGCTGGATGCCGGGCTACCAGGGGTGGACGTACGGCGGGTACGTGGACAGCAACGCCGAGTTCCACAACGGTCTGCCCGAATGCCGCTGACGGCATAGTGCCGTAGCTGCCGTGGCTGCGGGGCCGATGGCCCCCGAGGGCCCTTCCTCCCGGGAGGGCCCTCGGTTTTATCCGCTGCTCACCTCGTAGGGTGAGGAAACACCAAAGGGGACGAAACGCACGAAAGGGGCCCACCATGAAGGAACAGCCGGATCAGCAGCGCCCCGCCCCGGCCGGACCCCGCCTCCCGCCGCCGCGCCGGAGCGCCGACTGGCTGTTCGGCGGGGTCTACGGGACCGTGCTCGCCTCCGGGCTGCTGGCCGCGCTCAATCAGTCGGGCGGGGAGTACACCCCGTTCCAGGACGCGAGCTGGGTGCTGGTCACCGCCGGCGCGGCGGCGCTCGCGCACGGGTACTCGCACCACATGACCAGCCATCAGGCCGGCTCCGCGACCCACCGGTGGCGGGTGCTCTCGCGGGCACTGTGGAACGAGTGGCCGATCATCGTGGCCACCCTTCCCACCGTCCTGCTGCTGGTCTCCGCCGGGCTCGCCCACTGGGACTCCTACGGGGTGACCGCCGTCGGGCTCGGCCTGAACACGGCCCTGCTGTTCGCCTGGGGCTCCTTCGTGGCGCTCCGCGTCGGCTACCGGCTCGGCTCGGCCCTGCTCATGGGCGCGGCGGACGCCACCATCGGCCTCGCCATCATCGTGGCCAACGCCGTCATCAAGTAGCCCGGTCCCGAACCGGCCGCCTCAGGACGACAGCTGCGCCTCCGCCTCGGCCAGGATCTCCGTCAGCCGGGCCGCGAACCCCGCGTCGCGCGGGTCCGCCACCCCGGTCCGGGCGGCGGTGAGCAGCGCGTCCAGGGCGCGCCCGTACGCGCCGGGCACATCGGCCCACCTGGGCAGCGAGAACACCCCTTCCGCCCCGCGGACCTCCAGCCCCACCCCGGCCGCCGCGGTCGGTGCGCCCAGGCTGAGCACGGCGGTGCTGGCTGCGCCCGAGGCGTGGCGCAGGGCGAGCTGGACCGCGTCGGAGGGCCCGCGGGCGGCGGTGACGGCCGTGACGTCGCCCAGGACCGGGATCAGGACGGACAAGGCGTGCGGGCCGACGTCCCAGAGCCCGCCCTTGGCCTTGCGCCAGGGCGAGTCGGCGTACGCGCTGGGCGCACCGTCGGGCGGGAAGACGGCGCCGAGCCAGTGGGCGCTCGCCGTGAACCAGCCGGAGCGGGCGGCCTGCTCGGCGACCCAGCTTGCGGCCGGCTCGGCGAAGCGCAGGGTGAGGAAGACGACGGAGGCGACGCCGTGCCGGGCGACGGCGCCGGCGACGGCCCGGGCGTCGTCGGCGGTCGTGGCGACGGGCTTGTCGAGCAGCAGGTGGCAGCCCGCCGCGGCGGCGCGCACGGCGAGCGGGGCCTGTACGTCCGGCGGCAGGGCGAAGGCCGCGACGTCACAGTCGGCGAACAGCGCGTCGGGGTCTTCGTACACCTTCACGCCGTACGCGTCGGCCAGTTCGGCGGCGGCTCCGGGGCGGCGGCCCCACACTCCGGCGAAGTCGGAGCCGGCGTGCGCGGCGAGGGCGGGGGCATGGGTGCGGTGGGCCCAGGGACCGGTGCCCAGCAGGCCGACCCGGGGGCGGGCCGGCGGGCGGGAGGAGTCCGAAGGGTCACCGGCCGAGGTCAAATCGTACGAAATGCTCACCCGCTCAGTCTGCCCCACTCGGACGGGTGTGCTACCACCGGCCCGCACAACCGACTCGAACTGCGGGGTAAACCTCGGTAACACGGGGTTCACACACGGGCAACGGAGGAGAAATCGCGGGCGGGCACGCTGCGGTGCATACCGCAACGCAATCGCAGCACCTCGAACGCAGCACCCGCAGAGTCTGCGCCGGAGCGACGCACCGAAGGATGGGGCCCGTGAGCTACAAGGCTGAGTACATCTGGATCGACGGCACCGAGCCGACGGCGAAGCTGCGCTCCAAGACGAAGATCCTGGCCGCCGGCGACGCGCTGCCGATCTGGGGCTTCGACGGATCGAGCACCAACCAGGCCGAGGGACACGCCTCCGACCGGGTGCTGCAGCCGGTGTTCTCCTGCCCGGACCCGATCCGCGGCGGGGACAACGTCCTCGTGCTCTGCGAGGTCATGAACATCGACATGACCCCGCACGAGTCGAACACCCGCGCGCTGCTGCGTCCGATCGCCGAGCAGTTCGCGGACCAGGAGCCGATCTTCGGCATCGAGCAGGAGTACACCTTCTTCGACGGCATCCGGCCGCTCGGCTTCCCGGTGGGCGGCTTCCCGGCCGCGCAGGGCGGCTACTACTGCGGTGTCGGCTCGGACGAGATCTTCGGCCGCGAGATCGTCGAGAAGCACCTGGACCACTGCCTCGCGGCGGGCCTGAGCATCTCCGGCATCAACGCCGAGGTCATGCCCGGCCAGTGGGAGTTCCAGGTCGGCCCCGTGGGCCCGCTGGAGGTCTCCGACCAGCTGTGGATCGCGCGCTGGCTGCTCTACCGCACCGCCGAGGACTTCAACGTCTCCGCGACGCTGAACCCGAAGCCGGTCAAGGGCGACTGGAACGGCGCGGGCGCGCACACCAACTTCTCCACGAAGGCGATGCGCGAGGACTACCGCGCCATCATCACCGCGTGCGAGTCGCTGGGCGAGGGCAGCAAGCCGCTGGACCACGTCAAGAACTACGGCGCCGGCATCGACGAGCGCCTGACGGGCCTGCACGAGACCGCCCCGTGGAACGAGTTCAGCTACGGCGTCTCCGACCGCGGCGCCTCGGTCCGCATCCCGTGGCAGGTGGAGAAGGACGGCAAGGGCTACATCGAGGACCGCCGCCCGAACGCGAACGTGGACCCGTACGTGGTGACCCGCCTGATCACGGACACCTGCTGCACGGGCCTGAAGAAGGAAGGCCTGGTCTAGGACCTGCGCCTGCCGCACCGGCACCCGACGCGCGCCCGCCGAGCCCCCGTGGCCCGGCGGGCGCCGCTGTCGGTTCCCCGTGCCGGGTCTGGGACGGATCCGCCCACCATGCGATACGGGTGACCGGGACGGACTGGCGGCAGCGGCTGATCGATTGACGGTCTGTCCGCTGTTGCCCGGGGCGGTATGTCGACCGGTCACTGAGTTTGAGATTCCGATCCACTGGCTGAGACAAGGTCTGCCCCGGGCCCCGGGCATCTGCTTCAATGAGGCCATGGCCGGCTATTCGCACACCTCGACGGGTCACGGAGACCTCGAACCGTTCTGGCCCTCCCGTCAGGATCACGATTTCGACCGGGTGTGTTGCCGCGCGAAGAACGCGCCGGCCCTCTAAAGCCTTCCGGGACCTCCCCAACGGACCTTCCCCCGAGGCCTTCGGTCTGCGCGGTACGCGTTGACGTACGTACGTCTCCTGCCGACCACTCCGCGTGAAAGAGCTGACCACTCATGACCCACACCCGTTCGCTGTCCCCTGCCGGATCCGCTGCGACCGCACACCTTCCCCACGCCGGCGCCCCGCGCCACCGGCTGCGCGCCGTGGACCGGGACGAGGTCGCCCGCGTGGCCGACCTGCTCCCGCCCGGCGCCACCTGGCTGCCCGCACCCCAGCACACCCTGCCCGCGCTGCCGGGCCAGCCGCCGATGGTCGGCTACCTGGTCCTCGTCCCGGCGGACCAGCAGCCCCCGATCGCCTTCGCCCCGCAGCCCGTTCCCCTTCCCGCCCCCGCGCCGTCCTCCGCTCCCGCCGCCACCGCCGGGGACGAGCTGGTCCGCATCGACGCGGCGCAGCGCACCGCCGAGGTCGACGGCCGGGTCCTCGACCTGACGTACCTGGAGTTCGAGCTGCTGGCCCACCTGGTGGCGCACCCGCACCGGGTGCACAGCCGGGACCAGCTGGTGACCACCGTCTGGGGCTACGGCCACGTCGGCGACGGCCGGACCGTGGACGTCCACGTCGCCCGCCTGCGCCGCAAGCTGGGCGCGGCCCGCCGCGGCGCGATCCAGACGGTGCGCCGGGTCGGCTACAAGTACGCCCCGCAACCGCCGCGCCGGTGAGCTGACACGACGGTGGGCCCGTACTCCGCTGCGGAGTACGGGCCCACGGTCAGGTCCGGGTCAGGTCCGGGTCAGGCTGCGGGCGCCGCCTTGGCGCGGCGCGCCGCGACGGCCCCCAGCAGCACGTCGACCGCCAGGAAGGCGACCAGGCTGATGCCCAGCAGCGGTACGAACCACCCGACCACGGCGGTCGCGGCGGCGAGCGGGAGCAGCATGGTCAGCGGCACCTTGCGCCAGGCCCCGCGCGGCTGGGCGCGGCCGGCGGAGAGGGCGCGGTCCTTGGTGGGCCGGCGCAGCCACCACATCCGGTAGCCCCAGAAGACGAGGAACATCAGCGCGACGGCGAGCGCCGCGAGCGCGATCTGGTTGGCGAGGCCGAAGGTCTTCCCCATGTGCAGGTCGATGCCGAAGCGCGTCAGCTGCGCGAGGACGGGGTAGTCGGCGAAGCGCAGTTCGTCCATGATCCGGCCGTCGGCGGGGTCCACGGCGACGGAGTCCAGGTGGACCGGGAACTGCTTGTCCTGCTCCTTGATCACGTAGCCCTTGCCCTTGGCGGGCAGGGTCACGCGGAGCTCCTCGGTGACGCCGGCGGCGCGGGCGGCGGCCACGGCCTTGTCGATGCCGATGTCCGCGGTGGGCGGCGGCGGGGGCATCTCCATGCCGGGGGTCATCACGTGCCCGGCGTGCTCGTCGGATCCGGAGGCCGAACCGGGCGCGAGGGCCGCGGACACGGAGGGGGTGGCGCCACCGAGGCTGTCCTGGAGCTGCCCGATGTGCTCGCCCGCGTACTTCGACCAGGTCAGGCCGGTGGCGGAGAGGGCGACGAGTCCGGCGACGGCCCAGAGGCCGACGGCGCCGTGCCAGGAGAGGGTCTTGCGGCGCCCGGTGGCGGCGCGGTCGGGCAGGACGAGCAGGGCCTTGCGCGAACGGCGTCGGCCGATCCACAGGGCGAGTCCGCCGAGGGCGACGACCCACAGCCAGCTCGCGGCGAGCTCGCTGTAGTTCCGGCCGAACTCGCCCAGCTGGAGGCTGGAGTGGAACTCGCTGAGCCAGGCGCGCAGCGGCAGCGCGTCGCCCGAGGTGGTCAGCTGTCCGTTGACGTGGGCCGTATACGGATCCACGAACACGGTCCGGGTCTGGCCCTCCTCCAGCCCGGGGACCTCCATGATCACGCGGGTGGTCGCCTCGGCGTCGGGCGCGGGCCACACGCCCACGACCTTGCCGTCGGGAGCAGCGCCCCGGGCTGCGGTGACCTGGGCGCTGAGCGGCAGTGCGCTCTCGCCGGCCTTCGCGACGGTCAGCTCGTCGGAGTAGAGGATCTTCTCGGCCTGCCAGGAGCCGGCGTAGAGGAGGCCGGTGGCGGCGGCGAGGAACAGCAGCGGGGCTATCAGGATTCCGGCGTAGAAGTGCATGCGCAGGAGCAGCGGCCGCAGGGCCGCCCAGGTGCCGGGCTTCGAGGGCGCGGCGGGTGCGTCGGGCGCGTCGGCCGCGGTGGTCGTGTCGGCCGCGGCGGATGAATCGGCCGTGGCGGGCGTGGCGGAGTCCGGGGTGCGGACGTCCTGAACCTCTTCGAGGGACATGTGGGTCCTGGGTGTTGGCGAAGACGGGGGAACCGGCCCCCCGTCCCGCCGCCTCGCCGATGGAGGAGGTGCGCCGGTCAGGCGCAGGCAGGACGGCCGGGGGCCGTGGCGCGGGTGTCTCGCCACCCGGGCGGGCCGCGGCGCACCAGGGCATGGGCGGGCAGGGCCCCGCGCAGCCTGCGCGGGGTTTCGTACGAGGGGCGGGGCGCGGGCGGCGGCGCTGCGGTCGCCACGCGGGCCCGGACCAGTGCGACCGCGCGGGCGAGCGGCCGGGCCGCCAGCAGCGCGGCGGCGCCGAGGACCGCGGCCAGCCGGAACGCGGCGGCCTCGCCCCATGCCAGCCAGGCGGCGCAGAACAGGCCCGCGAGCACGTGCGCGGCGATCATGCCGAGACCTCCGTGCCCGGCCATGCCGGCCATCCCGTGCATGTCCGCCATCCCGGCCATGCCGTCCATGCCGTCCATGCCGCCCGCACCGGCCGCCTCCGGCAGGACCGCGCCCGCCGGGTGGTGGCCGGGCATCGGCCCGGGGACGGACATCGCGGTGCCGCCGGAGTGCCCCGCCCGGCTGTTGGAGAAGACCAGGTGCAGTACGCCCTGGACGGTGAGCAGCGCCGCGCTGATCCCGACGGGCCCCCGGCGGCGCCCGGCTCCGAGCCACGCGAGCCCGCCGGTCACCCCGTATGCCCCCAAAAGGGCTATCAGGGGGATTTCCGTGCCGGACATGTACGAATGCCCCGCGGCGCCCAGCGCGGTGCACACCGCCGCGAACATCGCGGCTCGTGCGGCGCGCAACGGCGCGGGGATCTCTTGCATGGCAGGAACATGCTCGCACGGGACCCGGTTCCGCCAGCCCACGGGCCGTATCCGATCATGATCCGATGAATTCACTGCCATGGCCGCCGCCGCTGCTCGGCGTGGTGTATGCGGGCGGGGTCCAGCTCGGCGCGCACGCCCTGGAGCGGCTGGGGGCGGTGGAGCGGGACCGGGTGCTGCGGGGCTGCTCGACGAATGTCGACAACCTCGCCGCCGGCCGCTGGGAGACCCTGCTGAGCAGCGCCTTCACCGTCGAGGAGCCGATGCCGCTGCCGTACGCGCTGCTGCTCGTCGCGGTCCTCGGGTACGCGGAGTACGCGTACGGGGCGTGGTGGACGGCCGGGGTGTTCCTGTTCGGGCACGCCACGGCGACCCTCCTCGTGTACGGCGCCCTGCGCGGGCCGGCCGACGCGCCGACCCGGCGGGCCCTGGACGTGGGGACCAGCTACGGCTTCAACGCCGTGCTCGGGGCGCTGACCTCCGCGCTCCCGCGCGGCCCGGTCCGTACGGCCGCCCGGGTGGGGCTGCTGGCCCTCGCCGCGCTGCCGGCGCTGAAGCGGGGGCGGACCTTCACGGACGCCGGGCACCTGGCGGCGCTGGGGATCGGGGTCGGACTCTCGCTCGCCTTCGATTGCCGATCCGGGACGAAACCACTGAAAATCGGGTGACTGCACACAACCTGCACAACCCGCACCACCCGCACCGTACGCACACCGCTGGAGCCGCCACGATGACGACCACCACCCCCTCCACCACCGTCGCCAACCTCCGCGACCTCGGCGGCACCCCCCTCTCCGGCGGCCGTACCGTCCGCCCCGGACTGGCCCTGCGCTCCGGCCAGCTCGACCGGCTCGACGTCGGCTCCGACCCGGTCGTGGCGGCGCTGGGCCTGCGTACGGTCATCGACTTCCGCACCGACGCCGAGCGCGCCGCCCACCCGGACCGGATACCCGAGGGCGCGCGCCTCCTGGTCGGCGACGTCCTCGCGGACAAGCTGAACTCCGGGACGATCCCGGCCGCCACGCAGCTCAAGGACCTGCTGTCCGACCCGGCGGTCGCGGAGGAGCACCTGGGCGGCGGCAAGGTGCAGGCACTGTTCGCCGACACCTACCGGTCCTTCGTGTCGACCGCTTCCGCGCAGGCCGCGTACCGGACCCTGCTCACCGAGCTCGCGGACCCGCAGGCGGGCCCGCTGCTGTTCCACTGCACGGCCGGCAAGGACCGTACGGGCTGGGGCGCGACCGTCGTCCTGTCGCTGCTCGGCGCGGAGGACGAGACCCTGATGGCCGAGTACCTGTCCGTCAATCCGGCGGTCAAGCAGGCCTTCGCGCCGATGATCGAGGGCTTCACCATCGCCGGCGGCAACCCGGACATCGCACTGGGCCTGATCGGGGTCTTCCCCGAGTACCTGGAGGCCGCGCTCGACGAGGTGACCACCCGCTACGGCTCGATGGAGAAGTACGTGCGCGAGGGACTCGGCGTCCCCGACGAGGCGGTCGAGGCGCTGCGCGCCCGCCTGACGGCCTGATCCGGACCCGTCCCCCGGCCGGTCCCGGGACCGGCCGCGGCCGGCATTCCACCCGAACGTGCGACCTGGGGGCGGGTGACCATCCGGCGATTCGCTCGTTCTGCCGAACGTGACTGCGCCGGACACCGCCACCCGCCCCCCGTCTCCCGTGCCTCCCGACGTCGAGCTGGCCGAGGCCGCCATCGTCGAGCACTACCCGCGGCTGGTGCGGCTCGCCTATCTGGTGCTGCCGCCCGCGCTCGGCCGCAACCGGCGGGTGCTCACCGCCCATTCGCTGGCCCAGCGGGCGCTGCCGCGCGGGCGGCGCGGCGCCAGCGCCGAGGCCCCGGTGCAGGGCGGGGTCCCGGGCCAGCGCGGGACCGCGGGCGCCGAGACCGGGTACGCGTACGTCCGGCTGCGGGTGCTGCGCGCCGCCCTGGAGGCCGGGATCCCGCTGACCTTCGGCGCGCTGCCCCGGCGGGCGCAGCTGCCTCCGCTGCTCCCCCAGGTGTGGGGGCTGCGGCTGTTCCCGCGTTCCGGCGGGGCCGAGGAGCTGGCCCTGGACCAGTGGCTGGCCACCCTCGACGGGCCCGGCCGGGCGGCCTGCGTCCTGCGCGCCCTGGAACGGCTGCCGGAGCCGGAGGTGCTCCGGGTACTCACCGAGGCAGGGGTGGCGAACCCCGCGGCCGCGGTCGCGGAATCCGGGGATCCGGCCAACGACGCCCTGTTCGCCTCCCCCGAGTTCGATCCGTGCGTGCTCCAGGCGCGGCCCACCGATCTGCTGCGCCGGCGGCGGCTCGGCCGGGCCGCCCTGGCCGCCGGTGCCGCGCTCGCCGTGTGCGGGGCACTGCTCGCGCTGCCCGGCGGCGGCTGGGGCGCGGACGGGGCCGCCGCCCCGCCGTACGCACGCAACGCGGCTGCGGAACAGGCCCTGGATCCGGGGAAGCTGGTCCGGGTCGCGCCCGCCGCCTGGCGTACGTCCTCCCGTACGGGCTTCTCCACCTGGCCCGCCCGCGGCGACCGCACCGACGACGCCGAACTGCTGCGCCGGGCGCTGGCGGTCTGGGCCCGGCCCGGCCCGGCGGTGACCGCCTCGGCCACGCCCGGCACGCCGCCCGGCCCGCCGATGGGCCCGCCGCAGCTGCTGTTCGCGGGGACGGTGGACCAGGCGGTGGTGGTCCTGCTGTACGACGGCCTGCGCGTGGTCCGGTACGCCGAGCCGCGCACCGGGACGTCGGCGGCCGCACTCGACTTCGCCCGGACCGACGGCGCCTCGGCGGACACCTCGACCGCGCTGGTGCTGAGCCGGGTCGACGGGAACGTCCGCTACCTGACCGCGCCGTGGGTCACCGGCGCGGCGCTGCGGGACCTGCTCAAGCCCGATGACGCCCCGACGGCGCTGAAGCTGGGCCGGGACGGGATCACCCCGCCGGTGGCGAGCCCCGCCCCGGCGGGCAACTGCACCGGCTGGAACGCCCTGGCCCTGACCGGCGACGGCGCGACGAGGCTCGTCACCGACCTCGGCGAGCTGACCCCGGCCCGGCTCACCTCGGGCGCGCCGGGCGCCGAGCGCGATGTGGCGGCAGGTGCGGAGCTCGGCGACTGGTCGCGGATCGCGTGCCTGCTGCCGTCGGTCCGCTCGCACGGCGTCCGCAGCGTCAACGCCTGGACGTACGCGAAGCAGCCGCTGCCCGAGGGCGACGGGACGGCGGCCTGGCTGTGCACCCGGGCGGAGACCTGGGCGGGTACCGAGGACCGGGTGCAGGCGCAGTTCCTGACCCCGGGCGCCACGCAGGCCGCCCAGGCGGCGAAGGCGGAGGGCACGCCGGCGTGCGGGCCGCGGGAGCCGCGGGTGCTGGCGGGCGTGCTGTGGAAGTCGAAGGCGGGTCAGTGGTACGTGCTGGCGGCGGGCAGTGCGCAGTTCGCGTCGCTGTCGGTGTCGGGCGGCGAGGTGAACGGGACGGCGAACGGCAACCGGCTGGCGTTGAAGGCGCCCGCGGGCACGCAGGTGGAGCTGGCGGGCAAGCTCACGGACGGTACCAAGGCGGGGGTGCTCCGGTAGCCCCAGCAGGTGGGTGAACCTTCAACCGTCAAGGACGGCCGGGGAGTTGGCGGGATCCGGACATGACTGCCATGGCGCTCGCATGGCATGATCGGATTCCGGTTACCAAGCGGTAACCCCCCACACCCCTCACGTACCGAAGGTCAACCACGTGCGCACGCTCGCCCGACGCCTCCTGCTTCCCGGCCTGACCACACTGGCGCTCACCGCCACCGGCTGCTCCTCCACCCCCCACACCGGGGCCGCCGACGCGGCCGCCCCCGCCACCCTCGCGCCCGCGGGCGACGGCACGTCGCAGCAGCTCGAAGTTGCCGCGGCGCCTCAGGGAACGCCCACACCGGCGGCCGTGGCCCGCGCCGACGGGAAGGGCAAGACCGAGAAGTCCTCGCTGAAGGTCGCCTCGTACGACCAGGCGAGCGGACGGGCCGTCATAGCCAAGGCCCCGCAGGGGCCCGCCCCCAAGTCGCCCGCACCGGGCAAGTCCCACGAGAGCGGCAAGTCCCCCGAGACGGGCAGGTCCCCGGAGCCGGGCAAGTCCCCCGAGGCCGACAAGCCCGTCGCGGTCGGCGACGTCATCGCCAGCGCCCCGGCGCCCGGCGCCCCCAACGGCCTGCTCGCCAAGGTCACCGAGGTCGTCGGGAAGACCGACCGCGGGACCGAGGTCAAGACCGCCTCCACGACACTCGCCTCCGTCCTCAACGACGACAAGGCCGACGGCAAGGTCCCCGTCGACCCGGCATCGGTCACCGTCGAGCCCTTGATGAAGGGTGTCACGTTCTCCTGGGCCAAGAGCCAGGGCGTGAAGTTCGGCCCCCAGAGCGCCAAGCTGCCGCTCGGCAACCTCCGCCTCGACGTGAACGCCGCCGTCGACACCGCCCCCGACGCACCCGCCTCGGCCGGCGCCTCGGTGTCCGGGTTCGTCCAGCTCGCCCCCCAGGTGGAGTTCTCGTACGACGGCGGCGCGACCGGTCCGCGGTCCGCCTCCCTCGGCATGAGCGGCGACTGGTCCTCGCAGTGGAAGCTCCAGGGCCGCGCCGCCGCGAGCACCGGGGCGCCCAAGCGGATCCCCTTCGCCAAGCTGCACAGTGCTCCCGTCATCCAGGTCGGCCCGGTGCCGGTCGTCGTCAACCTCGACCTGACCTGCTACGTCCAGGTGGAGGCGGACGGCCGCGTGACCCTCGACGTCCAGCAGGACGTCAAGGGCGACTTCAAGGTCGGCGGCACCTACACGCTGGGCAAGGGCTGGACGCCGGTCAGCGCGTCGAACGTGAAGAGCACCCCGGTCACGGCCACCGTCGCCGCCTCCGGCAAGGTCAAGGGCGCGCTCGGCGCCGAGGCTTCCGTCGGCCTGTACGGGGCCGTCGGCGTCAGCGCGGACTTCGCCCCCTACCTGCGCGGCGAGGCCGACGCCAAGGCGTCCGCGTCCAGTGACGGCAAGACCTCCCTCAGCGGCGCCTGGGCGCTGTACGGCGGCTTCGACCTGAGCGGGAACCTGCAGCTGCAGCTCTCCCTGTTCGGCACGCCGCTCTTCGAGCGCAAGATCCCGCTGGGCACGCTCAACCGCGAGTGGGCCATCGCGAGCGGCCACGCCGAGCGCTAGCCGAACAAGCCGGACGAGCCGGACGGCAGACCTGAGTCCCCCGGGCGCGGTGCGCGCCCGGGGGACTCCTGCGTGAAGTGGTGGGCGCAGAGGGGTTTTCCTCTCCCCTACCCCTCAGTACATTGACGCCATGTCTAATACGCCGCCCGCGCCCGCCTCCGTGGCGTCGGAACACACAGCGCTCAAGGCGCGGAACGTGTCCTTCGGCTGGGAGGACACCCCGCTCCACTGGCTGCCCGGCGACCCGTTCGCCACCCACACCATCAACGTGCTGCACCTGCTGCTGCCCGCGGGCGAGCGCTGGTTCGTACACGTCTACAAGCAGGTGCTCCCGTACATCGAGGACGAGCAATTGCATGCGGACGTCGTCGGGTTCATCGGCCAGGAAGCCATGCACGCCGCCGCGCACGACGACGTGCTGCCCCACCTGAAGCGGCTGGGCCTGGACCCGACGCCCTACACGGCGCAGGTGGACTGGCTCTTCGAGAAGCTGCTCGGCGACCGGACGCTTCCCCCGGGCAAGGCCCGCCACTGGTGGCTCATGGAGCGGGTCGCGATGATCGCGGCGATCGAGCACTACACGGCGTTCCTCGGCAACTGGGTCCTCAACGCGGACGAACTGGACCGCAGGGGCGCGGACCCCGTGATGCTGGACCTGCTGCGCTGGCACGGCGCGGAGGAGGTCGAGCACCGCTCGGTGGCCTTCGACCTCTTCATGCACGTCGACGGCGGCTACCGGCGCCGGGCCCGGACCTGGGCCACCGCGTTCACGGCGCTCGTCTTCCTGTGGCAGCGGGGCACCCGCTTCTTCATGGAGAACGACCCCGAACTGCCCGGCGCCAGGGCCTCGTTCGGCCAGTTCTTCCGCGCGGGGCAGCAGGGCACGCTCCCCTCGACGGGCGCGATGCTCAAGTCGATCCCGACATACCTCTCCCGTACGTACCACCCCTCCCAGGAGGGCTCGACGGCCCAGGCCGCGGCCTACCTGGCCGCCTCCCCCGGCGCGAACGGCGGTGCCACGGCATGAGCCGCGCCCTGAAGGCGGCGGCGCTGGCGGGTGCGGCGCTGCTGGCCCGCCGCGCCCTGCGCCGCCGCATCGCCCGCTCCCCCCTGTGGCCCCTCCCGGCGCTGGAGACCCCGGTCTCGGGCCACTCGCCGCGCCGATGGCTGCCCGCGCTGATCGTGTCCCGTACGGAGCCGGCCGACGGGGTCATGGCCCTGACCCTCGAATCCCCGGAGCTCCCGCCGTGGACCCCGGGCGCCCACGTGGACGTCCGGCTCCCCTCGGGCCTGATCCGCCAGTACAGCCTCTGCGGCGACCCGGCCGACGCGGGCCGCCACACGATCGCGATCCGCCTGGTCGAGGACGGCCGCGGCGGCTCTCGCGAGGCGCACGCGCAGCTGGTGGAGGGCGCCGAACTGCACCTGCGCCCGCCGCGCAACCGCTTCGAGCTGGCCCCTTCGCCGTCCTACGCGTTCATCGCGGGCGGCATCGGCATCACCCCGATCCTGCCGATGCTGCGCGCAGCCACGGCGGCGGGCGCGGACTGGACCCTCCTCTACGGCGGCCGCACCCGCGCCTCGATGCCCTTCCTCGGCGAACTGGAGGCGTACGGTCCGCGGGTCACGATCGTCCCGCAGGACGAGGCGGGCCTCCCCGACCTGTCCGGGCTGGCCAGGACCGCCCCGGGCACCCTGGTCTACTGCTGCGGCCCCGACCCCCTGATGCAGGCGGTCCGGGCGGCAGCCCCGGACCCGTCGGCCGTCCACCTGGAACGCTTCGCTCCGTCCTCCGCGACCGGGACCTCGCGCCCCTTCACGGTGGAACTCCACCGCTCGGGCCGCACGATCGAGGTCGCGGCGGACGAATCCGCCCTGACCGCCGTCCGCCGCGAGCTCCCCGCCACCCCGTACTCCTGCGAACAGGGCTTCTGCGGCACCTGCCAACACCGCGTCCTCGCAGGCGGGGTGGACCACCGCGACACCCTCCTCACGGACGGGGAACACGAGGACTCGATGCTCCTGTGCGTCTCCCGCGCCGAGGACGACCACCTGGTCCTCGACCTCTGAGCCCTGCGGCGCGCCCAGTAGGGTGTCCGCATGACTACCGGGACGCGGCGCAGGATGGGTGTCGAGGAGCGGCGGCAGCAGCTGATCGGGGTGGCCCTGGAGCTGTTCAGCCACAGGTCGCCCGACGACGTGTCGATCGACGAGATCGCGGCGGCCGCCGGCATATCGCGGCCGCTCGTCTACCACTATTTCCCGGGCAAGCTGAGCCTGTACGAGGCCGCGCTGCGGCGGGCCGCCGACGAGCTCGCGCAGCGGTTCGTGGAGCCGCAGGAAGGACCGCTCGGGGCGCGGCTGCTGCGCGTCATGGGCCGGTTCTTCGCGTTCGTCGACGACCACGGACCCGGCTTCTCGGCGCTGATGCGCGGCGGGCCGGCGGTCGGCAGCAACCGGACCAACGCGATGATCGACGAGGTCCGGCAGGCCGCGTGCGACCAGATCCTCAAGCACATCGGGATCGAGAAGCCGCCCGCGCGGCTGGAGCTCGTCGTGCGCTCCTGGGTGTCGCTCGCGGAATCCACCGCGCTGATCTGGCTGGAGGGGCGGCGGATCCCGCGGGGCGAGCTGGAGCTCCAGCTCGTGCACGACTTCGCCGCGCTGGCCGCCGTGAGCGCCGCGTACAACACGGAGATGGCCCGGATCCTCGGGCGGATCCTGGCCGACGAGCCGGCCGACGGGCCCTTCGGGGAGCTGGTCGGGCGGCTCGTCGGCCTCGTCCCCGCCACCGCGGAGCCCGGGGCGCCCGGCCCCTGTTGATCATCCGCGTGATAATACGCCCGTGATCATTGATGAAGGGATCTTGTTCCGGCGGGCCGTGGAGAAGGACGCCGGCACGCTGGTGGCCCTGTACGACCAGGCCGCCCGGTGGATGCAGAAGCACGGGATCGACCAGTGGAAGCCCGGGGACAAGGACGCCGCGCACTTCCTGGCGAAGATGCGCGAGGGCGAGGTGTGGCTCGCCGGGGACAGCGACGGGCGGATCATCGGCGCGTACGAGCTGTGGTTCTCCGACGAGGAGGCCTGGGGCGTACAGCCGCCGGTCGCCGGCTACGTGCACCGGCTGATGGTGGAACGCGAAACCGCGCCCGCGGGGGCCGGGCGCCGGCTGCTCGAACATGCCGAGCGCCGGATCGCCGGGTCCGGATTGCCGCGGGCGCGGCTGGACTCCGTCTCCACCAACCCCCGGCTGCTCGCGTACTACTTGGGCGCGGGCTACCGGGTGGTCGGGGAGTTCCCCCACAAGGAGGGCAAGGACGGCCGCGTGTACGGGGTCATCCTGTTGGAGAAGCGGCTCGATCAGCTCACCGTCGTGTGAAGACGGCGACCGTGCGGGCCGGGGTGGTGAACTCTCCCGTCCGCGCGTCGTACGTCGCCTGCTTGACCGCGGGGTCGGAGCCGGCCGCCTGGACCGGGTGCAGAGCGTAGGCGGTGCCCGCGAGGGCCGGGATGCGCTGGGGCTGCGCGGCGGGGGTGGCGTTGAAGACCACCACCAGGTCGCCGAGGGTCATGGTGATCACCCCCGGGGTCTCCTCCTTGCCGGAGAGCGGGAAGGCCAGCGCGGCCTGGACCGCCTCCGGCGTGGTGAGGGCGAAGGACCGTTCCGTCGTACGGATCTTCAGCAGGTCGCGGTAGGCCGCCGAGGCGCCCGTGATGTCGGCGCAAGCGGGTGCCGGGCCGGTCAGCAGGGGCTTCGCGTACGGCCACTTGGAGCCGTTGTCGGCGGCCGGCGGCAGGCCCCGGCCGAAGCCGTTGCCGTCACGGCAGTCCCAGTGGATCGCGTTGAACCAGTCGCCGCTGTCGTACGAGTTGCGGTCCAGGGACTTCGAGCGCAGCAGGTCGGTGCCCGCCTGGGACAGTGACGGGCCCTGGGAAAGGGTGCCGACGGCCATCGCCAGGACCTGCATCCGGGCCTGGTCGGCGGTGGAGGTGCCCTGCGGGAGCTTGTACGCGAGGGCGTCGGCCAGGGTTTCGTTGTCGTGGGCGTCCGCGTAGGAGAGGGCGTCGCCCGGAGCCGCCGCGTAGCCGGCCGGGGCGCCGTTGTAGTCCACCTCGGAGCCCAGGGTGTGCCGGCCCGTGGTGTCCGTGAAGGCGTACGAGGCGAGGTTGCCGGACAGCCCGACCTTGATCAGGTCCTGGGCGTGCAGCAGACGGGCCCGCTGCTGGTCGGGGGTGCCGTTCGCGGGCGAGGCGTTCGGGGCCGTGAACAGGCCCGAGGCGAAGCCCTGGACGCGCGGGTCCTCGTCGAAGGGGCCGCCGCCGCGGACCGCGTCGCGCGAGCGGTCCGAGAAGGTGGCGATGCCGGTGCCGGCCATGTTCTTCTGCGTGGCCTGGACGAAGCGGGCGTCGTCCGCGACCTCGCCGAAGTTCCAGCCCTCCCCGTAGAGGATGATCTTCTTGCCGTCGACGCCGTCCTTGGCGACGGTGAGCGCGTCGAGGGCCCCCCGGACGGCCAGGATGTTCGCCTTCGGGTGGTGGCCCATCAGGTCGAAGCGGAAGCCGTCGACCTTGTACTCCTTGGCCCAGGTGACGATCGAGTCCACGACGAGCCGGCCCATCATGGCGTTCTCGGGAGCCGTGTTGGCGCAGCAGCTGGAGTTGGCGACCGAGCCGTCCGCCAGCAGCCGCTGGTAGTAGCCCGGCACGATGCGGTCCAGGACCGACTTGTCGGACTGGCCGGCGGCCACGGTGTGGTTGTAGACCACGTCCATCACCGTGCGCAGGCCGGCCCCGTTCAGCGACTGGACCATCCTGCGGAACTCGACCGTACGGGCCGTGCCGTTCGGGTCGCTCGCGTACGAGCCCTCCGGGACGGTGTAGTGCAGCGGGTCGTAGCCCCAGTTGTACGCGTCCTTCGCGGCCGCGGCGGCCACGCAGGCCTGCTGCTCCGGCGAGTCCGGCGCGTACACCTTCAGGTCGCAGGCCGGTTCGGTGCGGTCGGAGGCCTTCTCCGGGATGGTGCCGATGTCGAAGGCGGGCAGGAGGTGGACGTACGAGGTGCCCGACGCGGCCAGGGCCCGCAGGTGCTGCATGCCCGCCGAACCGGTGTCGGTGAACGCCAGGTACTGCCCGGGGTGGGCGCTCGTGCGGTCCGCGACCGAGAAGTCGCGGATGTGGAGCTCCTGGATCTGCGCCGAGGTGAAGGGGACGGGCGCGGGCTTGCGCAGGGTGCCCCAGCCGGGCGGGGCCAGCTTCGGGTCGGCCAGGTCGACGGCCAGGCTGTACGTGGAGTCCGTGGTCAGGGCGGTCGAGTACGGGTCGGTGACGAGGTTGCGGACCATCTGGCGGGTGCTCGGGGCCCACACGGTCACGTCGTAGCGGTACGGCTTGCCGGTCCAGTTGCGCTCGCCGCGCACCGACCAGACGCCGGTGGCGTCGTCGCGGTGCATGGCAACGGTGCGGCCGTCGAGTTCGAGGGCGACCTGCCGGGCCGTGGGGGCCCAGACGGACAGGGTGGGGCGGCCGTCCTTGAAGACCGGGCCGAGCGCGGCCGTGTTGGCGTACAGGTCGTCGAGTACGCCGGCGAGCTGGACGCCGGTCGCGGCCAGGACGGCGCCGTTCGCGGCGCGGGCGCTCGCGACGAGCTGGCCGCGCAGGGCGTCCCGTACGCGGCCCCGGTCACGCGGGTCGACGGTGTAGGCGGCGTACGAGGCCAGGTGCGGGAACTTCTGCTTCTGGGCGGCGGTGAGCTCGGACTTGGCGAGGCGCAGCCACTGCGCGCCGCTCTCGTGCAGGACGCCGTTCTCCGCGGTGACGGTGCCGTCGCGGGAGGCGAGGAGCTGTACGGAGGCGGCCGCCGCGGGGGCGTTCCAGGCGAGGGTGTCGCGGTCGATCCAGACGGCCTGGGACTTGGCGAGGTCCAGGGCGGCGGAGGAGCCGGCGGACTGCGGGAGGAGGTACGGGGCCCGGCCGCCCAGCATCCAGACCTCGTGGCCGGTGGCCTTCAGGTCGAGGGACTGGTCGGAGGGGAGGTCCTTCTCGTCGCCCTTGTGGAGGATGTAGCCCAGGCTGGTGGCGCCTTCCGCGAGCGGGACCTCGTACACGGCTCCGTAGGAGTCGGTGCGGGCGGGCATCAGCGGCTTGGACCAGTCGGTGGGGTTCGCGGCGCCGGTCCAGACGTGCAGGCCCCAGCCGTCGTAGGCGCCGTCGGCGCGCCGGTAGTGGAGGACGGCCTTGGCCGGGTCCTGCGGCGGGTAGGCGGGGCGGTCGGTGCGGGCCGCCTCCTGGCCCTGATCCAGCCAGATCTCACCGCTCTTCGTCACGTCGAGGGTGCGGTCGGCGGCGACGTCCTTGTTGCCGTCCTTGTCGATGACGAGGTAGCCGATGGAGGAGGCACCGGGCTTGAGCTTGACGTAGGCGAACGCGCCGTACGCGTCGCGGCCGGTGAAGTCGTGACCGGCCGGCCACGGGGTGGCTTCGCCGTCGGCGAGGTCGCCCCAGGCGTACAGGCGCCAGTTCGTGTAGTCGCCGTCGGGGCGGCGGTAGTGGACGACGGCGTAGTCGCGCTGGGTGGCGGTGGGGACCGGGGCGGGCGGGACCTGGCCGGAGACGGACCCGGCGAGGGTGCTCGCGGTGCGGCCGGCAGAGTCGACGGCGACGGCCTTGTAGCGCAGGGCCGTGCCGGCCGGGGCCGTGATGTGCTGGGTGACCTTGTACGGGGCGTGGTCGGCGGATCCGAGGACCTGCCACGGGCCGGTGCCGGTCTGGGCGGCGAAGACGACCCGGTTGAGGCCGCCTCCGGTGACGTCGGCGGACAGCTCGGCGGTGCCGGTGGCGCCGGGGGCCGGGGCCTTCAGGGTCAGGGCGGGCTTGGCGGCGGGGGCCGCGAGGGGGGCGATCGCCTGGAGGACCACCGAGCCGAGGGCGGGGACGGGGACGGTGAGCTTGCCGGCCGCCGAGGACCGGATCAGCGCGGTGCCGCCGTACAGGGTGCGGTACTGGGCGCCCGCCGGGGCGTCGAGCTCGACGGTCCGCGCCTCGGTTCCGTTGTTGGCGGCGACCAGGTACTCGGTGCGGGTCCGGGTGTCCGTACGGGCGAAGGCGTAGACGGAACCGTCGGAGAAACGTTCACTCTGGACGCCGTCACGCAGGGCCGGGTGGGCCTTGGTCAGCTTCGAGAGAGCACTGATCTCCTTGTAGAGCGGGTGCTCTGGATCGTAGGCATCGCTCGCATGTGTGCGCACCGTTCCGAGCTGGTCGTCGTCCAGGTAGTCGGCGACCTTCGTGGCGAACAGCGGCTGCCGGGCGTCCTTGTCGCCGCCCGCGCCCGTGAAGCCCTGCTCGTCGCCGGAGTAGATCACCGGGTTGCCCCGGGAGAAGAACATCAGCTCGTTGGCGAGCCGGTAGCGGTCCAGCAGCTCCTGTTCCCCCGCTCCCGGCCGGTCCTGCTTCAGGAAGCTCCCGAAGCGGCCCATGTCGTGGTTGCCGAGGAAGGTGACCTGCTCGTACGCGTTCGCCTTGTCCGTGGTGTACCGGTAGTCGTCGGCCAGCACGGAGCCCAGCCGCGAAGCCGCCGCGCCCTGGGAGGCGTACGCGCGGATCGCGTCCTGCAGCGGGAAGTCGAGGGTGGCGTCGAGGCGCCCCTGCGTCACGTACGGGGAGGTGACGGCGGTGTCGGCAGAGTAGACCTCGCCGAACATGAAGAAGTTCTTCCGGCCGCGCGCGGCAGCGTACTTGTCGAGGGCGGTGGCCCACTGCGTCCAGAACCCGGTGTTGACGTGCTTGACCGTGTCGATGCGGAAGCCGTCGATCGCGAAGTCCTTGACCCACTTCTCGTAGATCTTCTCCATCCCGCTGACGACCTCGGGGCGCTCGGTCCACAGGTCGTCGAGGCCGAAGAAGTCGCCCTGCTCGGAGGACTCCCCGGCGAAGGTGGAGTCGCCCCGGTTGTGGTACATCGTCGGATCGTTGAGCCAGGCGGGAGCCTTCAGGCTCTTCTTCCCCTCGGGCACGAACGGCGTCCGCGGAAAGGACCCGGCGCCGACCGCGGGGAACTTCTTCCCCCGGCTGCCGCCGGGAGGTGCCCCCGTCCCGTCGGCGTAATCGGAGTCATCGAAGGGCACCCCGTCCTTCGTCAGATAGGGAAAGGCCCCCTTGGACAGGTAGGAGTACGACTGCTCCCGGTAGTCGACGACGTCGGCCGTGTGGTTGGTGATGACGTCGAAGAAGACTTTCATCCCCTTCGCGTGCGCCTTGTCGATCAGCCGCTCCAGGTCGGCATTGGTGCCGAAATGCGGGTCGACCTGGGTGAAGTCCGTGATCCAGTACCCGTGATACCCGGCGGATACGTCGGCCCCCTTCCCCTGCACCGGCTGGTTCTTGAAGATCGGCGCCATCCAGATGGCGGTGGTGCCGACCCCCTTGATGTAGTCGAGCCGGTCGGTCAGGCCCTTGAGGTCGCCGCCCTGGTAGAAGCCCTTGTCCGTCGGGTCCAGCCCGGTCTCCAGCCGGGTGCCGGTCAGGCCGCCCGCGTCGTTGCGCGGATCGCCGTTCGCGAACCGGTCCGGGAGGACGAAGTAGAACTGCTCCCGGGTCAGGTCGTGCCGTGCGGGCTCGGCGGCCAGTTTCGCGTCCGAGGGCGGGGCGGGCGGCGCGGCGGCCGCTGCCGGGAGGGCGGGCAGGAGCGTCACGGCCAGGGCGGCGGCGATCACTCCTGCGGCGGGGCGTATCAAGGCGGGTCTCCTTGTGTACGTGAGGGCCGCCCGGCGGATGGCAGGGTTGTGGAACACCGGGCGGCCCTGGTCTGTGGGTGCGGAGGGGGTCAGTTGCGCCAGGTGTCGTTCAGCACGACCGTGCCGCTCGCCGGGACGGTCGCGGTGCGGTTGGCACCGCTCTCCCAGGTGACGTTCCCGGCGGCGTCCTTGCGGAGGTACTTGTACGAGAAGGCGGTCCCGGCCGGGAGCGTCACGTCGAGCTTCCAGACGGGGTAGGCCGCGGGGTCGAGCTTCAGTGCGCTGCCGGTGTTCCAGCCGCCGAGCTCGGCGCGGTCCCCGGTGACGTAGATGTTCTGCCCGGGAACGGTGGCGGCGTTGACGGCGAAGGCGGCGCCGGCGGGGTTCGCCGGCGTGCCGGTGCAGGTACGGGCGTTCACGTGCAGGGCGAGGGCGGTACCGGCCCCGACGGTCGCCGTGAACTGCCCGGCGGAGTTCACCGTGACCGTACGGCCGCTCTGCACGTCGCAGTAGTCGCCGGCCGCGAGCGAGGTCTGAAACGTACGGGCGAGGGGGGACCCCTCGTGATTGATGACGACGTACCCCTTGGCACCGCGCCCGAACGCGATCTGGTCGCCGCCGTTGTCCCACCAGTCGGTGACGGCCTGCCCGCGCGTGGCGTTGCGGAACCCGACCATGGAGGAGATCTCCCGCCAGGCGTGCTGGCACTTCCACCCGTCGGCGTAACAGGCGTTCACCGAGCCGCCGTTCGGCGGTCCGGCGTCCTTGTCGGTCCACTCGTACCCGGAGTGCACGTCGGGGGACCCGTACGGCCAGGCCAGCATGAAGACGCTCGCGAGCGTGTAGGCGGAGCCGTCCTTGTAGTTCAGGGTGTCGCCGACCCGCTCGGTGTCGTGGTTGTCGACGAAGACGGCGGACTGCCCGGAGGGCATGTACCCCCAGGCCTCACCGAAGTTCTTCAGGTACGCCAGGTTCTCGCTCTGGAAGACCCGCTTGAGGTCCCGGGCGTAACGGAACTCCTGCACGTCGCCGTTGCCGAGGTACTCGCTCGGCGAGACGGCCTCGCCACTCCCGAAGATCGCCTCCTGCTTCCAGTAGACGGAGGGGTTCGTCAGCCGGGACTTGATGTTCGCGAGGTCGGCGGCGGGCATGTGCTTGGCGGCGTCGATGCGGAACCCGTCGACGCCCAGCGACAGCAGGTCGTTCAGGTACCCGGCGATCCGCCCGCGTACGTAGTCCTCGCCCGTGTCCAGATCGGCCAGCTGCACGAGCTCGCAGTTCTGGACGTTGGCCCGGTCCTGATAGTTGGAGATGGTGGCGCGGCAGTCGTCCATGTCGGCGCCGGAGTAGATCCCGGGATAGTCGTACTTCGTGTACGACGACCCACCCGTCCCGACCCCGTCACCGGCGGCCATGTGGTTGATCACCGAGTCGGCGACGACCTTCACCCCGGCGGCGTGACAGGTGTCGACCATGGCCTTGAACGCCGCCCGGTCCCCGAGCCGCCCGGCGATCTTGTAACTGACGGGCTGGTACGAGGTCCACCACTGCGAACCCTGGATGTGCTCCTGGGGCGGCGAGACCTGCACGTACCCGTACCCGGCGGGCCCGAGCGAATCGGTGCAGGCCTTGGCGACGGAGTCGAAGCGCCACTCGAACAGAACGGCGGTGACGTCCTTGCCACCGGGCGCCGCGGCAACGGCCCGCGGCGCCTGGCCGGTGAGCGCAGCGGCGGCAAGTGTGGTGACGGCGAAAAGAGTTGCAGCCCTGACGGCTCTGGCAGGCATGCGGGGGGCCTCCTGGCGGAAGAGGTGGGGATGCCAGCGACCGTAGGGGCCAGGTAAGGGCCCTGCAAGACTTTGCGCAAGAGATTGCAGAATTGTTTCCAGGGCGTGTCCTCCCGGACAGCCAACCCT
Organism: Streptomyces sp. NPDC097981; assembly: GCF_040302565.1. Lineage (NCBI taxonomy): Bacteria > Bacillati > Actinomycetota > Actinomycetes > Kitasatosporales > Streptomycetaceae > Streptomyces > Streptomyces sp. NPDC097981. Next base: position 796 of record NZ_JBEORW010000064.1, on the reverse strand, counting down.
GCTACGCGAAGACGCCCCGCCCACCCGCGACGGAAGGCCCCACACCAAAGTGCCCCGCCGAGCCAACACCCGACGGGGCAAAGGGGCCATCGGTCAGCTCAAGTCGGGCACGGCACGGTCCGGCGTGTCGAACCAAGCCATGCGGGTTCCGTCCGGGCGAACGGTGAGACCGAAGCGTTCGGGCCCGGGGCGGCCCACAGCGCGCCACCAGCCGTAGGCGCCCTCGACCGATTCCCACAAGCGCCGCGGCCCGTACTCCCACACGATGAACCGGTCGGAGGTCTCGCCATCCCAATCCACGGCGGCCCATGACGTGGCATCGGTCGTGGCCAGCCACAACCGCGAGGCGACGCCCTTCACGTCTGGGTTGTCCTGCCAGGTCCGCCAGACGTTGCGAAGCTGGAGTCCGACCGCGAACTGAGCTGCCCAGTCGTCGCTGGAGACGGCCCACGGAGGCAGCCGAGTACAGGATTCGACCGGCAGCTGTTCGTCCCGGACCACATCGCGATAGATCCGTAGGTCCGTGCGCTGTCCGCGCATCAGCATGAACGCCGAGTGCGGGGAGAAGGAGCCCGAGGCAGCCCCGTATCCGTCCACGGTCAGTCGCAACAGCCCGTAGCAGAACCACGGCGACTCCCACGGCGCGAGGATCACCCCACCCGGCTTCGTCTGCGCGATCCACGCCGGGGGAATCGACCGCACTGAAGTTCCCCCTGTGCTGTGGACAGCCTGATACTGGGACGGAAGGTCCCGGAGAAAGCAGTCCTGGCAGTGAGTAAGAAGAGCAACACGAGCA
>NZ_JBEORW010000063.1:0-28035 GCF_040302565.1 Streptomyces sp. NPDC097981 | reverse complement strand
CCTACCTCGATCAGCACGAGATCCCCCGGCCGAAGTCCTGGCGCACCCTGGGCACCTGACCCCGGCGACTCCAAGATCCCCGACACAGTCAAGCTTAGACCGACCGGCAAATGGTGGGTGGGGCAGCCCAGGCGGGCTCGAACGCAAGGCAGGCACGAGCCTGAGGGATCATGGAGTTCTTGACGCTCTGTGATCACCCGGAGGGCTCGTGCCTGCGGTCCCAGCATGCCTTTCGGAACCCCTGTGGGACCGCTTCGCCGCTCTGCTGCCGTGCGGAAGGGATACGCCGAGAGCCATCCGCTGGGTTGCCACCGGCGACGGATTCCAGACCGGACCGTCTTCGAGTACATCGTGCTCGCGCTGGTCCACGGCTCTGGCTACGCGTCGTGGACGTCCACCTCTTCCTCGCCGCCACTCTCGTCAGGCTCCGCATGCTCATCCGACGCTCGACGAGCCGCTACCGCTGGAACGGCCGCCCCACCACCCGACGCCTCAAGTGATCCATCTGCCGGTCGGCCTCAGCCCCAGTCCTGCAGCTGCTGGAGCAGGTCGGCGTCGCCCTCGATCCGCAGCGAGCAGGCCGGGATGCGCATGTACATAAGCAGGGCCATCTCGCTCGCCGTGCCGTAGATGGCGGCGGTGGGCTTGCTCTCGGCGGCCTCCGCCGCGGTGAGGCGGGTGAAGCGGGAACCGGCGGCGTCCACCGTCTGGCGCCAGGAGCCGGCCTCGGCTGCGTGGTAGTCCATGGTGGCGGGCTCGCCCGGCCACGGGACCGTGCCGGTGCAGACGGTGGCGAGGAACTCCTCGATGGCGTCGACCGCCTCGGTCGTCGGCAGCTCCTGCGGGGTACCGGAGGCCAGCTGGGCGTCGTAGGTGTGGATCAGCGATTCCGGGACGCGGCGGCGGGCGACGGCGGCCACCGTGTGCGGCGAGGCCAGCGGCTCCCACCAGGCCCAGCAGCCCCGGTCCGGGCCGGCCTCGCGCAGAGCAGTGAGCAGCTGCTCCGTCGAGTCGGCCAGCCAGGTTATGAGCTCCTCGCGCTCTCTGGGCGCCGCCAGCCCGTCCTTGCTCGGCCGTTCGTCGCCCGGCGCGGTGTTCAGCACGATGTAGGCCCAGAAGCGGTCCCCCTCACTGAGGTGGTTCGCCAGGTCGTACAGCGTCCAGCCCGGGCAGGACGGGACGTCGGCGTCGAGGCTGGGGGCCGCGGCGACGGCGGCGCGGAACGCGGCGGAACGCTCGTCAATCATCCGCAGCAGGGTGGGGAAGTAGAGATGATCAGTCACGCGGACCTTGTATCACCCGGACCGGGACTCTCGCACTCGATTAAGAAGTCATCTCATTAGGTGAGTCTGCGGTAGCAGATGAGGGTGCAGGCGATGCTGGTGAAGGCGAGGAAGTGGTCAGCTTTGCGTTCGTAGCGGCGGTGGAGGCGGCGGCAGCCTGCGAGCCAGGCCATCGCGCGCTCGATGGTCCAGCGGTGGCTGCCCAGCCGCTGCGAGGACTCGATTCCCTTGCGGGCGATGCGGTGTGTGATGCCGCGTCCGCGTAACCATTTCCGCAGGTGGGCGTAGTCGTAGCCCTTGTCCGCGTGGAGCTTGCCGGGCTCATGCCGCGGACGCCGACGGCACAAGGATCGCGAAACCGTCCACGCCCAGTACACGTGACCCGACGCTGGCACAACCGGCCGGCCCGCCTCGCGGACACCAACCCACCACCCGCCCAAGGCCGATCCTGGGCGCTGACCGGCCGCGATCCAGTCACCTACCCCGAAACCGTCGCCCTCGCCCGGCACCTCGCCCGCACACCCCACCCCCAGGCCGACCGCGGCTTCCTCGACCACACCGCGAAAGCCCTCGGCCTGGGTCGGCTCGTACTCCCGCCCCACGACCTGCTCTGGGCGGGATCCACACCACGCAGCAACGCCCCCGACACGTCTACCTATAGACGGGCCATTACACCTGCACAAAAACCAGAACGCCTACGCACACCTGAAAAACCCGGCCAACCCGAGAAAACACCAGGCCACCACCCCCGCCTGGCAACCGCCAGCACCGCCCATCAGACAGCCCCGACCACCACAACGGACACCCAGCGACCCGCACACCGGCCAATCAACCTGCACACCCACCCAGGTGACAACACCGACCCAGGCACTACATCAACGGCCCGTCACACCAGCTATCGGTGGTCACTGGGAGGTTGTCTCACGTGGCAAGTTTCGCGAGCTTCTTGTAGCAGGTCAGGGCGGCGGCCATGGCCAGGCCTCGGCTCTGCCAGTCGTTGCGGACCATGTACTGGATCTTGAGACCACGAACAGCCCATGGCAGGCTCATGCCGCATGATCGATGAATTCGCGAAAGACAACCTGCACGGGAGACTGCGGCGGGACCGCGAGGCGCTGCTCTGGAAACTCGACGGCTTGTCCGAATACGACGCCCGCCGACCTTTGACAGCGACCGGGACCAACCTCCTCGGCCTGGTCAAACACGTGGCCACCGTCGAGGCCAGGTACTTCGGCGAGGTCTTCGACCGCCCTTCCCCGGAACCGCTGCCCCGGTGGCAGGACTACAACGGCAGCGATCTGTGGGCGACCGAGGACGAGACCCGCGATCAGATCATCGGGTTCTACCGGCGCACGTGGGAACACTCGGACGCGACGATCAACGAGCTTCCCCTCGACGCCCGCGGCCACGTGCCGTGGTGGCTGGAGCCTTATCCCAACACGAACCTGTTCGCCGTCATGGTCCATGTCCTCGGCGAGTCCATCCGGCATACCGGGCATGCCGATATCCTGCGCGAGGGCCTCGACGGCCGGACCGGGGTGCGCGCCGAATACGAGAAGCAGATCGACGAGGAAGCCCGTGCGGCCTACTGCGCGAAGATCGAGCGGGCCGCCAGGTCGGCGGCACCAATCAAGGCTTAGAGGTTGTCTCACGTGACGTGATGTTCGTGCGGCATGACGCCGGTCGTGGGTGCTGATCCATCGAAGCATCTGGTGCCTGATGAACTCTGGGAGCCGGCCGCCCCGTTGCTGCCGTCGTTCGCTGCTCGTCCGCAAGGTGGTGGGACCGCTCCGTGTGACGAGCGGGCCGTGTTCACGGCAGTGGTGTACGCGCTGACCAGCGGCTGTGCCTGGCGGCATCTGCCGCCGACGTTCGGCACGTCGCCCGCCACCGTGCTTGGCGGGGCCACCCCCGGGGGGTGCCGCCAGCGGCGGCACCCCCCGGTTTCCGGGCCGCGTGAGCACCCCGGGAACTGGCAGGAACGGCTGGGGCCTGTCTCAAACTCCGGCTCTTTTGATCTTGTGGCAAGATCGCGGGATGCTACGACTAACCGACTTCATCATCGATTGCCCGGACACGATGAAGCTGGCAGCCTTCTACTCTGAGGTGACGGGGCTCCCAGTCAAGGAGGGCAGTGACGAGAACTGGGCCGGTATCCAGTTCGGCGAGATCGAACTGGCCTTCATCCAGGTGGAGGACTACCGCGCCCCGCAGTGGCCCGACAGCGAGCACCCCAAACAGTTCCACCTCGACTTCGAAGTCGACGACATCGAGGCCGAACAGCGCCGCGTCCTGGCCCTCGGCGCGACCCTGCAGCGGGACTGCATCGGCCCCAACGGCTACGGCTTCCGCGTTTACGCCGACCCCGTCGGCCACCCCTTCTGCCTCTGCCGCAACAAGGGTGTCATCTGGACCGATCAGGGCCTCATCTGGCCCAAGCACGACTAGTACTCCAGCAGGATTTCGCTGCCTGACCTGGTCTTTCGCCGGGTGGCGGGAGTGTAGCGGGACTTCGATCGTGCGGGGGCGGTCTCACGGAGACCGCCCCTCGATCGTGCGACAACGCCGCAGGTAATGACAGCAGCGGGGCAGCCTCCGAGGGTGATCACCGAGTCTGCCGCCGCGCAATGGGACCTCGAACTGGATGACCTCTTCCTGACCATCGGGCACCGCTTCGGCCGAGTTGAGCTCCGCCGCCGGATGCGGGACTACGTGCGCGGGCTGCTCGCCCCGGTAGCCCGTAAGAACAGCTGGCAGCTGGCCGAACAGGCCGGCCACTCCACCCCTGACGGCCTGCAGCACCTCCTCGCCGGATCGAAGTGGGAGCCCGATGACATCCGCGACGACCTGCAGGAATACGTTGCCGACAAGCTCGGCGAGGTCGACGGTGTCCTGATCATCGACGACACCGGGTTCATCAAGAAGGGCACCACCTCCGCTGGGGTCCAGCGCCAGTACTCCGGAACCGCCGGCCGGACCGAGAACTGCCAGATCGGCGTCTTCGCCGCCTACGCCACCACCCGCGGCAGGGCTCTGGTCGACCGAGAGCTCTACCTCCCAAAGTCCTGGACCGAGGACCGGGAACGCTGCCGCACCGCAAGGGTCCCCGACGAGCGGGAGTTCGCCACCAAGGGCGAACTGGCCCAGCACGGTCAGGACAATCGATTCCGCCGGCTGCTGGAGCAGTCGGGTGTCGGCTACGTGCTGGCCGTCCCCAAGTCCCAGTTCACCGTGGGGTGTTCACGCATAGAGGTTCTGTTCGCGCAGGCCCCGGACGAAGCCTGGGAGAAGATCTCATGCGGCGACGGCGCGAAGGGGCCCCGCGTCTACCACTGGGCAGCCGTGCGTTTGCCGGCCGTCGCCGAGTTCGACTATCAGGGCGAGGTCCCCCACCGGATGCGGTGGGCACTGGCCCGGCGCAGCATCAGCAAGCCCGACGAGATCGCCTACTACCTCGCCTACGCACCCCTTCAGGTCACCGTCCAGGAGCTGGTGCGGGTTGGCGGGGCACGCTGGGCGATCGAGGAATGCTTCCAGGCCGCAAAGAACGAATGCGGCCTGGACCAGTACGAAGTCCGCCGCTACGTGGGCTGGTATCGGCACATCACTCTGGCCATGCTCGCCCACGCCTTCCTGGCCGCCACGGCACACCAGCCCCGGGAAAAGGGGGCGGAACAGGTGGGACAGCCGGGGTCATCGAGCTCACAGTGGCGGAGGTTCGGCGACTCCTGGCAGCTTGTCGTGCCCGGCCCCCGCACCTGAGAGGGCACCGAGGACGACACCACGCGCTGAGCTGGTCGAACTGGCGCCGTCGACGCCAAGCAGTCGCCCGCCGCTGTCACTACCTGCGGCGTTGTCGCACGATCGAGGGGCGCTCTCCATAAGACTGCCCCTGCACGATCGAAGTCCCGCTACACTCCCGCCACCCGGCGAAAAACGCAGGTCAGCGACCCAGGGCGGCTTCGCCGCCCGCCGTGGGGTACGCAAATCGAAGGCGCCAGGGCCTTGGTGACCTTGGAAGCGATCTATTTGCGCGTCAGGCAGCGAAATCCTGCTGGAGTACTAGGGCCTGTGTGATGTCGTGATCAGCTTCTGAGTTCTTCACTCTTCGCGGAGTGGGATCCGGTAGGACTGTGGTCGTGACACGCAGGCAACTCACCAATGCTCAGTGAAAGTTCATCGGGCCGTACCTGCCGATCGGCAGGTACGGCCCGTACCCGCAGCGGTTGCGGGAGCAGTTCGAGGGTGTGATCTGGCGGTTCCGGTCCAGTGCCCAGTGGCGGGAGATGCCTGCCGAGTTCGGTCCCTGGGCCACCGTCTACGGACGTTTCCGGGTGTGGCGGGACGCCGGCGTCTTCTCCGCCCTGCTGGAAGGCCTGATCGCCGAGGGTGCCCGCGTGGGAAGAACGAACTTGTCGCCGGTCGGCGTGGACTCCACCACGGTCCGCGCCCACCATGACGCCGCCGGGATGCGCGTCAGCAAGCACCTCATGGAAGCCCTGGAAGAAGCCGCGCAGGAGCAGGAAGCAGCCCGAGAAAAAGGTGCGGGAAGGAAGAACAGAACGGACAGGTCGAGCGTCAGCGGATCCGGCGCAGGCGCAAGCTCCGCCTGAAGGAGGCCCTGCTCGGACGCATCGCGCCGGGCCACAGGGTGCGGCCCTGCTGATCGCTGATGGTGGTGGTCTTGATGGTGTTCTGCCTGCGCTTGCCGGAGACGAAGGCCCGCCTGCCAGGCCGGTTGGCCCTGGGGCGCCGGACCTGGGTCTCGGTGCCGTCGATGCGCAGGCTGATGCTCTCGGCGGCGGCGTGGGCGAACACGTCCTCCAGGGTGTGCAGTCGCCGGCCCGGACCGGTCGGGGACCCACCTCGTAGATCACGCCGAGAGCCTCGTGGGTGGGGCCGGTGCGCAGGTGAACCAGGGTGGCCGGCAGCCGGTCGATGAAGACGAGTTCGTGCCTCGGGGCCGGCTCCGGCATGCCGTCGGCGCGCGCCCCGGCGCCGTTCGTGCCGCGCGGACTCGCAGTGCGCTTCCCAGCGCGGCGCGAGTTCTTCGGTCAACTCGCCGAGATGTTGGCGTGCGACGCCGCAGTGATCTTCACACCTCAAGAACCCGCGCAGCCGTCGTCATGTCACCGGCTGCCCGGGAAGCTGGTCAGACCCGGTCCAGGGGTCGGTGCGGACCGCTGGGAAGTTCCATTTCGACCGTGTCGCCAGGGCGCACCACACCGCCTTCCCTCACGATGCTCATGATTCCGGCTCTGCGCACGATGTTCCCCGCCTCGTCACGGCCGACGACCTGCTTCAGCAGCCCGTCCTGGAAGTTGTCGATCTGCAGGCAGGGATTGCGGAGGCCGGTGACTTCCAGGACTGCGGAGTCGCCGATGCGCAGCAATGTGCCGACCGGCAGGCCGAGCAGATCGATGCCGCGCGTGGTGATGTTCTCGCCGAGTTCGCCGGGCGCCACTTTGAACCCTTCTTCGCCGACGTCGGCGAAGAGCTCTTCATGAATGAGGTGGACCTGGCGCAGATTCGGCTGGGTGGGATCCTGCGCGACGCGCGAGCGGTGCTTGACCGTCACACCGGCGTGCACGTCCCCCTCCACACCAAGCCCTGCGAGCAATCTGACGCTGTCCCGGCTCGGCTTGGTGAACGAGTACTCCCCGTTGCTGCTGACCGCCGTCACTCTCCCGCTCATGCCTCTGAACCCCCTCGTCGGTAACCGTGATCAGCCACGAGCCTAGCCCTGGCCCCTCAAGGCACAACATCCACGATCAATCGCGGGCAATCCTGGGGTCTCTCTGGGCGGCGTCTCATGCTTCATCGTCAGGGAAGACTGTGTCCGCGATCTGCACAAGCTGATCGTCATTCAGCTGCGCGGGAACCCACCCACGGAGCCGTGCGTGATCAACGAATCGGTCGTCGAGGGGAACGTGGTGCCACAGTCCGCGCCGCCGCCACGAGAAGCAAAGGCCCACAGACGGCCCCACAGCAGAGTGCACGCCCGTCTGTGGGTGCGGGTCCACTCATCAGCTGATCAGCCAGGTCACCATCGGCCTGCAGGGCGCCGCTAGTCTTCCGATCATGGCCTTGCGACCCGATGAGTTCTACGACCACGCACGTGCGGCTGCGGATGATGAGCTTCGGCTTCCATTGGCACGGATGACCGGATGGGACATCAGCCCGTTCGAACCGGAGGGACTTCGTGTCGCGCCGCTGCGCCCGCCCGTTCTGCCCGAGCCCGGGCGGCACGGTGAGGACCCGGCGGACTGCGACGTGTGCCGCGCCAGAGACGAAGGCATCTGGTTCAACGACCGGTGGCGCCTGGCCCGGATACCGGGCGTCGGTGTGCCACTGGTGCTGATGCTCTACCCACGCGACCACTACGACATGGCGGATCTGCCCGATGAGCTGGGCGCCGAACTTGGGGTGCTCACCACTCACATCGTCCGCCACGTGCAGTCGCTGCCTCACATCTCCCGGGCCCACGTCTACCGGTTCGGGGACGGAGCCGCACACCTGCACCTCTGGTTTTTCGCCCGGCCCGAGGGGCAGGCCCAGCTATTCGGGTCGTGGATGCCCGTCTGGGACGACCTGCTGCCGGAGTACCCGGCGGATGTGGCCGATGCAGACGCAGCCGCCGTCGCTGACGCTCTGGTTGCCTCGTACGGAGGTCGTCGCTCCGCCGCCGACGAGCAGAGGCACATCTGACTTCGCGCCTGCAGCGGGCCGGCTCAGGACGTGCTTGATGCGCCGTCCTCATGAGACCTCTGAGGGGCGGGTCTTGCCGGTTTCCCGGTGGTGGAGCCCGGGCCGCCGTGTGGGGGATCACGGCGGCCCGGGCGGCTTGGGTGGGTCAGGCAGGCAGTTCGGCGTCGGGTATCCAGTGGCCGTGGATGCCGGCGGGGACCCTGCGGGGGAGTTCGACGGCGGCCACGGTGCTCAGGTCGCCCGCGTCCAGGACGAGCAGCTCCGAGGCGTCGGCCTTGAGGTCGCTGACGATGGTGAGCAGGTAGCCGTCGTCCTCGGCGGTCCCGCCGTCGGCGGGTGCGAAGACGGCCTCGCCGGGCATCCGGGCCTCGCCGTGGGCGAAGAGCTTCTGCTCGCCGGTGCGGGTGTCGAATTTGGCGGTGTGGTAGCCCGACAGGCCCGCGCCGGGGAAGGCGATGGCGTAGCTGTAGCGGTGGTTCGAGCCGGTGTAGGCGTCGTTGATCGACGGGAACTCGGTCACGAGGTCGCCCAGGGACTCGGTGGTGACCTTGCCCGTGGCCGGGTCGACGATCCAGCGGTGGAAGGTCGTGCCGGTGGCGGGGCTGGTGCCGTAGCCGGGGGCGCCGGTCCACCACTTCCACGAGCTCTCCCAGGCGGAGCGGTCGAAGCCCGGTGCTTCGAGGACGATCCGGCCGCGTGCGTCGGTGTAGGCGTTGGAGACGTGGAGCAGGGCCGCTTGGTCGGGGGCCTCGAACCAGGTGGGCTTGCCTCCGGCGCGGGGCATCACGCCGATGCGCAGCGGGACGTCGTCGTGCCAGCGGTAGGGGATGCCGGACTGCTCGGCGTGGTCGAAGACCACCGGCGAGTCGATGAAGACGACGTGCTCGCGGGTGATGGCGAAGTCGTGCATGAGCGACGGGCCGGCGCCGTCGACGATCTGCGACCTGACGATGTCACCGGAGGCGTCGGCCACGTAGTAGGTCAGGTACGGCGGGAAGGGGCTGTAGCTGAAGAAGTGCAGTTCGCCGGTCTCCGGGTCCTCTTTGGGGTGGGCGGTCATCGCGCTGGTGAGCTTGCCGCCGAAGTCGTAGACGCCGATCGTGTCGAGGTCGGCGCTGACTTCCCAGGGCAGGTTGGCCTCCTGCAGGGCCAGGTAGCGGCCCCCGTGGAAGATGATGTTGGTTGCGGCGGCGCTGACTTCGAGCTCGGTTCCGGTGAACGGCACGCCGTCCAGGAAGGGGGTGCGCACCCAGCGGTTGCGGTACCACTCGGCCCGGCCGTCCTTGAGGCGGACACCGTGGATCATGCCCTCGCCGCGGAACCAGTGGCTGGGGGTGATGCCCGGCTTGGGGTTGTGGCCGTTGCGGAAGTAGCGGCCGTTCAGCTCGGGCGGGAGGGTGCCGCGCACCTTCAGCTCGCGACCGGTGATCTCGTCGGGGACGGGGGTGAAGTGGCCGGTGGTGTACGGCTTGTCCAGGGTCATGGTCACGCCTTTCGCGTTGAGAGAGCCGAGATGAGCAGGGTCAGGGCGGCGCAGGCCAGGAAGGCCGCGCCGGAGGAGGGGAACAGGACCAGGAAGGACAGGCCGATGGCTCCGCCGATCTGCCGGGCGGCGTTGACCAGCCCGCCGGCCAGGCCGTTGTCGGCGGCGGGGACGCCCGTGGAGGACATCGCGGTGAGCCGTACGAAGGCCACCCCCAGCCCGGTGCCGATGAGGAGCGTCGGACCGAGCAGGTTCACGAGGAAGGTGCCGTCGGCCGGGGTCGTGGACAGCCAGGCCAGTCCGGCCGCGAGGACCAGCAGGCCGACGGGGAGCACATGGCGGCCGGAGACCTTGCCGGTCGCCCACGACGAGAGGGTGACCATGAGGGCGAGGGGGAGTTGGGTCAGCCCGGCTTCCAGGGGCGAGTAGCCGAGGGCGTGCTGCTGGTAGAGGGGCAGGAAGTAGAACAGTCCGAGCCAGACCGCGCCCAGCAGGGCCATCAGCACGTTGGGCACCGCCACCACGCTCATGCGCGCCGGCAGCAGCGGGTCGGCGGCTCGGCGCTGGAGCACCGCGAACAGGCCGAGCAGCGCCAGACCGAGCACGGCCAGCGGCCAAGGCCCTGACAGGCCGTAGGTGAGTGCGACCAGCCCCGCCGTCACCGTCACCGTGCCCGGCGCGTCCGGGCTTCCGCCGCGTGGCCGGTCGGCGCCGACCAGCAGCCGGGTGGCCACCAGCACGGCCAGGGCGAAGGGCACCATCACGACGAACACCGCGCGCCAGCCGAACAGGCTGGTGAGCAGCCCGCTCAGCAGCACGCCCGCCGCCCCGCCGGCCCCGGAGACCGCACCCCACACGCCGAGCGCGGTGCCACGCTGCTCCTTGCCGGGATAGAGCGTCAGCACCAGGGCGAGCGCCGTGGGTGCCAGCAGTGCGGCCCCGATTCCCATCACCGCCCTGCAGGCGATCAGCACGGTCGCCGTGGGCGCCAGCGCCGCGCCCAGGGAGGAGAGGGCGAACAGGCCGATGCCGAGCAGGAACACGCGACGAAGGCCGTATACGTCGCCTGCCCGCCCGCCCGGCAGCAACAGGGCGCCGAAGGCCAGTACGTAGGCATTGACCGTCCACGCCTGGCCCGTGTCCGACAGTTCGAGTCCGGCCCGGATCTGGGGCAGGGCGACGTTCACGATCGACGTGCTCAGCACGACCAGGAACTGGGCCGTGGCCAGGACCGCCAGCGGTATCCATCCGGTTGTCGTCCGTTGCGGTGCGGTGCGGGTCATGTCCCGACACTCGCAGCGGGAGCCTCCCGCTCGCGTCGGTGGTCATCGCCTATAGGACTGCCTACGGCGGACCCTTGGGTGACGGGGGCCGGCCTCGGATTCCCCTGCGGCCCGTGACCGCATAGGTTTTCGGGCATGCCCGAGACACACACGGATGCGCTGGTCGGCCGTCAGGACGAGATACGCCGGCTCGACGCCCTGCTTCAGGCGGCGCGGGAGAGCCGGGGCGGCGCCCTGGTCCTGCGCGGTGAGGCGGGCATCGGCAAGAGCGTGCTGCTGCGGCACTTGGACGAGGCCGCGACCGGATTCCTCGTCATGCGGGCGTCCGGTGCGGAATTCGAGACGGAGCTGCCGTTCGCCGCGCTGCACCAGTTGCTCGCGCCCGTCACCGACCGGCTGATGGCGTTGCCCGCGCCGCATCGCAAGGCGCTGGAGATCGCTTTCGGCCTCGACACCGGCACACCCGATCCGTTCCTGGTCGGCGTCGCGTCGCTGGGACTCCTGGTGGAGACCGTGCGGGAACGTCCGCTCCTGTGTGTCGTCGACGACGCACAGTGGCTCGACCGGGCGTCGGCCAAGGCACTGGCCTTCCTGGCCCGCCGGGTCTCGGCCGAGTCGATCGCCCTCGTGTTCGCGGTGCGCGAGCCGAGCCGCCTGCCCGAGCTGGACGAGCTGCCCAGCCGTTCGCTTCAGGGGCTCGGCGCATCGGATGCCCGCGCGCTGCTGGCCGCGGCGATCCGCGCCCCGTTGGACGAGCGGGTGCGCGACCGCATCCTGGCCGAGGCGCGCGGCAATCCCCTCGCGCTGGTGGAGCTTCCCAGGACCGCCGGACTCGCCGGGATGGCGGGCGGGTTCGCCCAGCCCGACTCGGTACCCGCAGTGATCGAGCAGAGCTTCCGGTCCCGGCTGGAACTGCTGCCGCCGGCGGCCCGGCTGCTGGTGACCGTCGCCGCCGCCGACCCGATCGGCGACCCCGGCCTGCTGTGGCGCGCGGCGGAACTCCTGGGCATCGACGCGGCTGCCGCCGCGGAGTCCGCGCCGCTGGTCGAGTTCGGCACCCGGATCCGGTTCAGCCACCCCCTCGCGCGTTCGGCCGCCTACAGCACTGCGGCGCCGGAGGAGCGGCGCAGGGCGCACGAGGCGCTGGCCGCCGTGACCGACCCGGTCGCCGATCCCGACCGGCGGGCCTGGCATCGCGCGCAGGCCAGTGCCGGTCCGGACGAGCAGGTCGCCGCCGAGCTCGAAGCCTCCGCCCATCGCGCCCGCGAACGAGGAGGTGTCGCGGCGGCGGCGGCCTTCCTCGAACGCTCGGCCGCGCTCACGATCGGTCCGGTCCAACGCGCCGAGCGGGTCCTCGCCGCGGCCGAGGCCAAGCTCTCGGTGGGTGACTTCGATGCGGCGGCCGGACTGCTCACCACCGTGGCGACCGACGATCCGGGCCAGGACGCCAGGGCCGACCTGCTCCGCGGCAGGCTGTCGTTCGTCCGTCGCCGGGGAGACGAAGGCCCCACGGAGTACCTCCTGCGTGCCGCCGCACGGCTGGCGGCCACCGACCCCGCCTGGTCACGGGAGTGCTATCTGGACGCCATGGAGATGGGTGTCCTGCTCGGCGGCCTCGGCCCTGTGGTGGACGCCGTCGCGAAGGTCCCGCCGTCGGGTGAGCCGGTGGCCGGCGCGGCGGCGGTCCTGACCGGCCTCACCAGCCTGGTCGGCGCCGGGCATCGGGCGGCCGGGGAGCTCCTGAGGCCGGTCGTCGGCGACGCCGGGCACGAGGTGTGGGCCAGGCGGCCGTCACTGGGCTTCATGGTGGGCACCGAGCTGTGGAACCGCGACGCCATGTACGGCATCGCCACGCGTGCCGTCGCGGCCGGCCGGGAGTCGGGCTCCTTCCACGTGCTGCCCATCGGACTGGCCATGCTGGCCGCCGTGACCGCGCACGCCGGCGACTTCGGTGCCGCGATGGAGCTGATCTCGGAGGAGGAGGCGATCGCCGACGCCACCGGCGCGGCGCCGCTGGTCTACCCGCGCCTCCACCTGGCCGCGTTGCGCGGGCGGCGGGGGGACGCCGCCGAACTGTTCGCGTCGGTGGATCAGCGGATGACCCTCAGCGTGCAGTGGGCGACGGCTGTTCTCGGCAATGGCCTGGCCGATTACCCGGCCGCGCTGAAGGCGGCGAAGCAAGCGGTCGAGTACGGCGCCGTCGGCACGTCGAGCCTCGCCCTGCCCGAGCTGGTCGAGGCGGCGATGCGATGCGGCGAGACCGAGGTCGCCGCCGCAGCCCTCGCGTCCCTCCGGGAGCGCACGCAGGCGGGCGGGCACGCGTGGGGCCTCGGCGTCGAGGCCTGTGCGCGGGCTCTGGTGACCGAGGACGAGTCCGCCTACCAGGAGGCGATCGGCCTGCTCGACGACAGCGCTCTGGTCGTCTACCGTGCCCGGGCACAGCTGCTGTACGGGGAGTGGCTGCGCCGCCAGGGCCGACGGCGTGACGCCCGGTCCGCGCTGCGGCCGGCGCACGAGTCGCTGTCCGATCTCGGTCTGGAGGCGTTCGCCGAGCGCGCCGCAGGCGAACTCCGCGCCACGGGCGAGCAGGCCCGCAGCCGCGCGTCGAAGGCGTCGGACCAGCTGACGATGCAGGAGGTGCACATCGCACGCCTGGTCGCCGATGGCGCCACCTCCAAGGAGGTGGCGGCGAAGCTGTTCCTCAGTCCTCGGACGGTCGACGCGCACCTGCGCAACATCTTCCGCAAGCTCGGGCTCACCTCACGCAGGCAACTGCGGGACCTGCCCGACATCCGTTAGCCGCATGGTGGTGGCCGCGGCCTCGGGCCCGTTCATCGACTCCACCGGGCCGGGCCAGCTCGACCCGTACTTGGCCCGGTAGGCACCGGAGACCCGCTGGACGAGTCCGAGGCCGTCCACCGGCCGGAGGGTGACGGACATCCGGACCCCGGCCACCTCCACCTCGGTGTCCGCATCCCGCAGTACCCGTCGGTACCAGGCACTGCGCCGGCCGAATGCCGAGCGGACATACGCCTGCCCGCCCAGCACCACCAACCAGACCGTCCTGGCCGACCACCGGCCGTCCGCATGCCGTACCCACAAGACGATCTCCGCGCAATCCGTGTAAGCGTTCACGGACCAACCTTCGCCGTGGCGGCACTACGTACGCGTCGGTGGTCTTCACCTAGCTAGGCAGGCTTCACCGACGCGACAGCGGTGCTCCCGCGACGAAGCTCAGCGGCATGACGAACATCGACATGAAGCCCGAAACCGCAATCGAAACCGGCACCGGCACCGGCACCGGCACGCAGACCTTTGAGGCGGTCTCCGGCACGGAGGCGGCGCATCACAAGGGCTCGAAGAGGAACAAGGGCAGGAAGAGCAGGGCCCGGCGCCGCGTCGCGAAGGCACTGGCGTACTTCTCCCTGATCTTCAGCGGGCTCCTGGTCCTGGCCGAGCCGTGGCTGCTGATCCCGGTCATCGCGCTGGTCCTGGCGATCTCTCTCTGGGACTGATCGTCCGTGGGACCGGAGCGGCCACAGGCGCCGGTCCAGCACCTCAGCAGGTTCCGGAGGATGTCCAGGGCCTGGTGGCACAAGGCCGTGGAGGGCCGGCTCGGGCGGGTGCGGTGGCCGGGACATGTGCCGGGACACACGTCGGGACGTCCGTGGGACACCGCGGGACGCGCCTGGGACACCGTGGGACGGACCGGGCGTGAGGCAGTCCGCGGGACGGGCGGGGCCCTCGGATCAGAGCACGGCCTTCCGCCGTGGTCCTCCCACCGTCCCTTCCCGGGAAGCCGGCCGGGCCCGGGACGCCCCGTGGAAGGCGGAATCCGGGGTGCCGGATCGCGGCTAGGTTTCTCGGCGTCGGACGGCAACGTGCCGACCGCTCACATCCTTTCGCATCCGATCGCTTCGGACCGCACCTCGGGGGTCGACCCACACATGAACCTCAAGCGCACGCTCGCCACCCTCGGCGCCGCCGCCGCGATGACCGCCGGCCTGATCGGCTTCAGCCCGGCCGCACAGGCAGCCGTCCCCGGCTGCACCGACTACGCCACCTACTACAGCGGCGACTTCTACACGAAGGTCCCCACGATCGACCCCCAGGGCACCAACTTCTGCACCCTGCGCTCCGGCGCCAAGGGCATGCAGGTGTACTACCTCCAGGACACCCTGAACTACTGCTACGGCCAGGACCTCGGCACGCCCGACGGCAAGTTCGGCCCGAAGACGGCCGCGGCCCTCGCCCGCGTCCAGAAGATCATCGGTGCCGACCCCGACGGCGTGTACGGCCCGCAGACCCGCGACAAGCTGAAGTGGCACTGGATGACCCTGCAGGCCAGCAACAGCTGCAAGACCCTGTACGACGCCCACGCGCACTGATGATCTCCCCTACGGGGGAACAGGAGCCTCACTCCCGGACGGGGGACCGGGAGTGAGGTCACGGGAGCCAGACGTACGTGACGTCGGGCTCCCGTTCCTCGTTCCGGGGACCGTCCGCCCGCTCGACGGCGGCGACCGAGGGCCGTCGGCCTGGGCGTGGTCGAGGCGCCGCGGCCGCGGGCGAAGCGAGATGATCTGATCAGGGCATGACCGACGCGCACGGCGTGACGCGCGGCCACATCGGACTGCGGAACGGACGAGTGCCGCCGGGCGGCCTGATGCCCGTCGCGGTCCGGCTGGGGAGTCGCCGCCTCGTGGCACCGGAAGAGGGGTCGGCGTGACGCAGGTCACGGGAACCCGGGCGGGGTTGCCGGACAGCCGACAGGAGTGACGACAGAAATGCGAACCCGGGTGCGGTCCGGGGATCCGGACGCCTATGCGGAGCTGTTCGACAGCTACGCCCGCACCCTCTACAACCATGCCTTCCGGATGACCGGGGACTGGGCCGCCGCGGAGGATGTCATGTCGGCGGCCTTCCTGGAAGCGTGGCGGCTGCGCGGCACGGTCGACCCCGAGGGCGGATCGCTCCGGCCCTGGCTGCTGGGCATCACCACCAACCTCGCCCGCAACCACTGCCGCAGCAATCGGCGCTACCGGGCCGTTGCTGCCGCCACCGCGGCGGCAGCGGGTGCCGCAGCCGTGCCCGACCACGCCGACGAGGTGGCCGGCCGGCTGGACGACCGGCGGCAGATCGCGGCCACACTCGCGCAGTTGAGTGCGCTGCGCCGGCCCGAACGCGAAGTCCTGCTGCTGTGCCTGTGTGAGGGCCTGGAGTACGCCGAGGCCGCCCGGGTCCTCGGCATCCCGGTCGGAACCGTCCGTTCCCGGCTGTCCCGGGCCCGTACGAAGCTGCACAGACTCGCCGGAGCGGAACTGAAGAAAAACAGGCGGGAACTCGCAGCCCGGTCCCGACAGACATATGGCGACCGCGCGAAGCCGGTCCGGTCCGCACAGGAAGGAATCCGATGAACGCCGACCTTTCCCGTCCCCTCCCGCCGTTCGCCGAACGGGAACTGCCCGCGGGCCGCCACCAGTTCCACAAGGAGCGCCTGATGGCCCAGATCCACGAAGACCTCCACGCCGCCGATACCCCGGCCCGTACCGCCACGTCGCGCAACCCGTTCCTGCGCCGTGCGATCCTCGTGCCCGCCGCGGCCCTCGCCCTGGCCGGCGCGCTCGCCACCGGCTTCCTCGCCTACGTGGACCGGGGCGCCGCGGACGGACCCGGCTCCGCCGTCGCCACGGGTCCGGTGCTGACCACCCGGATCGGCGCCACAGACCCCCAGGGCACACCGCAGCTCCTGGACCGCATTTCTCTCGCCGCCTCGTCTTCCCCCGCCTCCGGCACGGCGGTGCGGGCGGACCGGTTCATCTACATCGGGAGCAAGACGGCCACCACCTACGTGAAGAGCGTCAACGGCAAGCACACGCTGGTCAGCGAAGAACTGCACCTGCGCCACCAGTGGAACTCCCCGGACGGCACCAAGGGCTGGCTGATCGAGCCCGGCAACACCGGCCCGGAAGGCGTGACCCTGGAGGGGCCCGACGAAACGGGCCGGACCCCGACGGCGAACCTCAACGCGCCCAGCTACAACTACCTCGCCGCCCTGCCCGCCGACCCCGACGCGCTGCTGCGGCGGATCTACGAGGAGACCAGGGGCCACGGCCGCAGCCCCGACCAGGAGGCGTTCACCACGATCGGTGACCTGCTGCGCGGCAGCTACCCCCCGGCCGAGCTCACGGCCGCGCTCTACAAGGCCGCGGCGAAGATCCCCGGCGTGGTGACGGTGGACGACGCCGTCGACGCCGCCGGCCGCCACGGACTCGCCGTCGCCCGCCTGGACGAGCAGTCCGGCCGGCGCGAAGAGTGGATCTTCGACCGTCAGACCCTCGTGTTCCTCGGTGAGCGCACCGTCCAGGTGCAGGGCGAGTCCGGCGAGCAGGGCCTGATCAAGCCCGGCACGGTCGTGTCCACCAGCGCCGTCATGACCCGGACGGTCGTCGACCGGATCAAGGAGATGCCGGCCACGACCGGCTGACCGCCACGCGGGCCGGCTGTGGTTGCCCGGCGCGCAGCGCGGCCAGGCGTTGTTCGAAGGGCACGATCTCGAAGCCGTCCGCCGGGGCCACCGACGTGATCGCTCCCGTCAGTGAGCGGGGTGCGATCGCGTCGGTGGTGTCGACGTCCGGGGCGGTGGCGCGGGGGGCGGGCGTCATGAAGCGGGCCAGTTCCGTGCCCGCGCGGGCGATGCGCCGGGCCAGGCCCTCCTTGCCCCAGTCCTCCGAGGCCGCGTACACGGCGGTCGGCAGGACGAGCGCGCGCAGGTGGGTGAACAGCGGGCGCAGGGCGTGTTCGGTGACCAGGGAGTGCCGGGCCGTGCCGCCGGTCGCGCCGAGGAGCACCGGCTTGCCGGTGAGGGCGTCCTTGTCGATGACGTCGAAGAACGACTTGAACAGGCCGCTGTAGGAGGCCGCGAAGACGGGGGTCACGGCGATCAGGCCGTCCGCGGCTGCGACCGCGTCGAGCGCGGCGGCCAGGCGGGCGGAGGGGAAGCCGGTGACGAGGTGCTGGGCGGTCTCCGTGGCCAGGTCCCTCAGTTCGGTCACTTCGGGTTCGGCATCCACGCGGGTGAGTGTGGCGGCCGTGAGGCGGTCGGCGAGCAGGCGGGTCGAGGAGGGCGAGCTGAGACCCGCCGATACGACGACGAGCTTCATGCCTGCGTCTCCTGCTTCGTGGTGCCCCGGGCCGCCGCCACGCGGGCCGAGTGCGTCGGCGCGTCCGGCACGCCGGCCGGGCGCAGGTTCGCGAACTCCTTGCGGAGGACGGGTACGACCTCTTCGCCGAGCAGATCGAGCTGCTCCAGGACGGTCTTGAGGGGCAGGCCTGCGTGGTCCATCAGGAACAGCTGGCGCTGGTAGTCGCCGGCGTAGTCCCGGAAGGACAGGGTGCGCTCGATGACCTGTTGCGGTGAGCCGACGGTCAGGGGGGTCTGGGAGGTGAACTCCTCCAGGGAGGGGCCGTGGCCGTAGACGGGTGCGTTGTCGAAGTACGGGCGGAACTCACGGACTGCGTCCTGCGAGTTCTTGCGCATGAACACCTGGCCGCCGAGCCCGACGATGGCCTGCTCGGGGGTGCCGTGCCCGTAGTGGGCGTAGCGCTGCCGGTAGAGGTTCACCATCTGCTCGGTGTGGGAGGCCGGCCAGAAGATGTTGTTGTGGAAGAAGCCGTCGCCGTAGTACGCGGCCTGCTCGGCGATCTCGGGCGAGCGGATGGAGCCGTGCCACACGAAGGGCGCGACGCCGTCGAGGGGGCGCGGGGTGGAGGTGAAGGACTGCAGCGGCGTACGGAACTTGCCGTTCCAGGTGACGACGTCCTCGTCCCACAGGCGGCGCAGCAGCGCGTAGTTCTCGATGGCGAGGTCGATGCCGTCGCGGATGTCCTTGCCGAACCAGGGGTAGACCGGGCCGGTGTTCCCGCGGCCCGTCATCACGTCGACGCGGCCGTCCGCGACGTGCTGGAGCATCGCGAAGTCCTCGGCGATCTTCACCGGGTCGTTCGTGGTGATCAGCGTCGTCGACGTGGACAGGATCAGGTTCTCGGTGCGCGCGGCGATGTAGCCGAGCATCGTCGTCGGCGAGGAGGGGACGAACGGCGGGTTGTGGTGCTCGCCGGTGGCGAAGACGTCGAGGCCGACCTCCTCGGCCTTCTGCGCGATGGCGAGCATCGCCTTGATGCGCTCGTGCTCGCCGGGCGCGCGTCCGGTCGTCGGATCGGGCGTGACGTCTCCGACGGTGAAGATCCCGAACTGCATGGCTCCGCTCCCTTTCCCGAGGTTGTTTACGATTCAACTACACCTGGGAACGAGGACTGCGGCCGAGGTATTCCGAGCTGCGGGCAGCGGCGTCTCGCCGCGGAGGGTCTGCGCATCGGCTGGCAGCCGGCAGGCCCTCGCCGCCGACCACGATCGTGGACGACGTCTTCACTCCTATCGCCTCGCCAGGGCGATGCCGAGGGCGTCGACGAAACGGGGCCGCAGCCCTTCCTCCGCCACCGAACCCCGGAGTGCGGCGTCGCCGGATCCGTGGCCGGCCAGAGGCAGGGAGTCTTCCGGGGCCATGGGGTCGATCCGGAAGGGCCGCCGGACCACCTCCACGGGCTCGCCGTCCCGGCCTCCACGGGCTCGCCGTCCCGGCCTTCGAGGGCCTGCCCAGGCGGTGGGGCGCAGTCAGGTCTGCCGGATGGCGTCATCGGCCTCGGCCTGCGGCCCCGGCAGCCGGTTCGCGACCGCCTGCGGGGTAGGCCCGGTCATCCTCGAAGCCGTCGTTCGGAAGTTTTCTCCGTCCATCCGTCACGTTCTCCCGTCGGGGCCCGTCAGTGAAGTAACGCAGCCCGGCAGTCGGAAGGACAACGCGATGCTGACAAACATCATGTACGTGACGCTCTACATCACCGACCAGGACCGCGCGCTGAGGTTCTACACGCAACAGCTCGGCCTGGAGAAGCGCGTCGACCACTCGGGCCCCGACGGACGCTTCCTCACCGTAGGCGTCCCCGGCAGTCCGATCGAGATCGTGCTCTGGCCTCACGCCGCCGCCTCGGGCCAGCCGGCCGAACGGCAGCCGGGCGGCACCCCCGGTCCGCTCTTTCTCGAATCGGACGACCTGCGGGCAGACTTCAAGGTGCTCCGCGACCGCGGCGTGACCTTCGACCAGCCCGAACCGGAGGACTACGGGTTCGGGGTCCGCATCGAGGCAGTGGATCCGGACGGCAACCGGATCTCGCTGCGCCAGCGCGCAGCCTGGCAGAGCCGCGGCGATGGCTGAGCGTTCGCAGGCCCGGGGCGGCCGGCAGTCGGCCACCCCGGGATCGAAACAATGATTGCGATACACCCCCCCGACCCTGACGAGGTGCTCCAGCATGCCGATGAAGATCGACTCGGTGATCGCACGACAGCGCGTTGACGACCTGGAAGCGGCCATCCCTTTCTACGAGCGGCTGACCGGCCGGACGGCCGGCCGCTTCGACTTCGCCGGTGTGCATCTGGCGAGTGTCGGGCCCTTCCTTCTGTTCTGCGGTCCGGACGAGGCAGTGCAGAGGGTCGCGGGAGTGAGTGCCACTCTGGCGGTCGCAGATCTGGCCGCCGCCGTCGAGGAAGGGGTTGCAGCCGGTGCCACCGTGGTGATGCCGGCGCATCCCACCCCCAACGGTCACCGGGCGGTGCTGCGTCACCCTCACGGGGGTGTGTACGAATACGTCGGCCCCTGAGCCGAGAGCTGTCCGATACGGGGTGGGAACGGCTGCGGCCGTTCCTGCCGCGGTCAGCCGGCATGCTCCCCGTTCCATTCCTGCGGCAGTAGCCCATCGCAGAAGACGCACACGAAGTACTCCTCCCGCACGATGTTGAGCTGATCGCAGGCGGGACAGCGGCGGAACACCACTTCGTGGGTGAAGCCGGACGGATGCCCGATCCCGGCCGCGGCCAGGGCAGCGGCGACGGCCGGCCCGGAGGCGGTGTCCGGGCAATAGCCGGTCGACTGGTTGCCGACCTCTTCGGCCGTCCACGTCCCGGACTCCCCGCGGAAGGTCATCTCCCCGGCACCGAGAACCGCGCCTCCGCCGGCACAGACCACGTGCTCGCTCCGGCGCGGTGCCAGCCGCAGCACACCGGCGATGTCGACGACGAAAGTGAAGGGCTCGGCCCGCTCCTCGGCCCGCTCCAGGAACCAGGCGTCGAGCTCCCCCGCGGAGCGGATGCTCCGGCCCCCGCCCCCGGGCCGGACCAGTGCCCGCAGCTCGGCCGGCCTCACGTACCGGTACCTCCGCCCCCGCACATCCACGTCGGCCAGGCTAGAGGACAGGCCCGCTCATGCGGGCCCGGCCGGTGGCGGAGCGGGCTCAGATGGCCTGGACCTGCTGGGCTTGCGGCCCTTTCTGGCCCTGTCCGATCTCGAACTCGACCCGCTGGCCGTCGTCCAGGCTCCGGTACCCGCTGCCCTGGATCTCCGAGTAGTGCACGAAGACGTCCGGGCCGCCGCCGTCCTGCTCGATGAAGCCGAATCCCTTCTCTGCGTTGAACCACTTGATGGAGCCCTGAGCCATCGTTCGTGCCCTTCTGCTGCGTCCACGACCTGTTCGTCGGGGTACGCGGCGATCCTCCCCTTCTGCCGGTTCTGAAAACCCGGGCGGAAGATGTTGACTCTCATGGGTGAACCGGGGTGACGGGCCGGTCAGGGAGCCGGAAGCCGTCGAAGAGGTCGTCCATGCCGCGCAGGGCCAGGCGGGTGGGGGTGGCGCGGACCGCGAGGTTGCGGGCCGCCACCGCGAGCGGGTTGCGCAGAGCGCCCAGGCGGCCGACCCGGCGGGCGCGGACGCGTACGGCGTCGGTACGGTCGCGGCGGGCGGCCGTGTACGCGGCGAGGGCGGCCGGGACGGGGTCCGGGCCGTCGGTGTCTGCGGTGGGGAGCAGGTGGGCCAGGACCACGGCGTCCTCGATGGCCTGGCAGCCGCCCTGGCCGAGGTTGGGGGCCATGGCGTGGGCGGCGTCGCCCAGCCAGGCGATCCGGCCGTGGTGCAGGCTGGGGAGCGGGGCGGCGAGGTCGTAGAGGTCGTTCTGGAGGACGCCGGCGGGGTCGAGGCGGCCGACGCGGTCCAGCAGGGCGGGAATCGGGTCGTGCCACGAGCCGAAGCGGCGGCGGAGTTCGGCCCGGGGGTCGGCCGACCGGGTGCCGGCCGGAAGGACCGCGGTGGCGTAGAGGTAGAACCGGCCGTCGGAGAGCGGGGTCACGCCGAACCGCTCGCCCCGCCCCCAGGTCTCGCTCATGGCCGGTATCCGCAGGTCCGGGGCGTCCACGAGGGCCCGCCAGGCGGTCTCGCCGATGTAGCGCAGGCCGGCGTGGGCGGGGAAGTACGTGCGGCGCAGCGGGCTGTGGATGCCGTCGGCGGCGACGACCAGGTCGGCGCGGAGGTCCGGACCGGTGGCCGTGCGGACGGTCGGGCGGCCGGCGGCGTCGTCGACGGCGGTCACGGGGGTGCCGTAGCGAACGGTCTGCGGCGGCAGCGCGGCGGCCAGGGCGGCGGTGAAGGCCGGGCGCGGGACGGCGATCGGGGGCATGCCGTAGCGGGCCGCCATGTCGGCGGTGCCGGCCCGGGTGAGCCACCGGCCTGCGGAGCTGCGGACGCCCATCGTGACGGGTACGGCGCTGCCGGCGGCCCGGGCGGCGTCGACTCCGATGGCGTCGAGTGCGCGCAGGGCATTGGGGGCGAGGCCGATGCCGGCGCCGGTGACGGGGGGTTCGGGGGCGCGTTCGCAGACGGTGACGTGCCAGCCGCGGCGGTGCAGTGCGAGGGCGGCCGTGAGGCCGCCGATTCCGGCTCCGGCCACCACTGCGTGACGCTTCGGCATGTGACACCTCTCCGTTGGGTTTTCGGACATCCTCGTGCGGATTCCGGGTTCCCGGCCACGGATGGCGCACGTGCGTGCGTTTCGGGGGCAGGCGAAGGGTGTCCACATCCGATGCGCCGCGTTCCCGGTCTCCCGGCCGGCGAGCCCGGAGGGCGGTGCTCTGTCCGAGGAGGTCTCACGATGCTGATCACCGTCACGCGTACGGGCGGGTTCGCAGGCAGGGAACGGACGGGTTCCCTCGACACGGCGTACCGGGTCGACGGCGCCGAGCTGGAACGCCTGGCCGAGCGCTCGCTGAGCGACGAGGCTCCCCCGGCCCGCCCCGTGCCCGACGGCTTCTCCTACGTCGTCCACATCGACGGCAAGGTGCTGGAGCTGCACGATCCGTACCTGACCGACGACCAGCGGCAGTTGGTCGGTGCCGTGCTCGGCGAAGGGGTCTGAGCGGGCCGCGGCCGGGCCGCCCGGGTGTTGCCCGGGCGGCCCCGGCCGGGCTACTGCCTGACGACGTTCTCCGCCTGCGGGCCCTTCGGGCCCTGCGTGACATCGAACTCGACGCGGTCGTCCTCGAACAGCTCCTTGAAGCCGGTGGTCTGGATGGCGGAGAAGTGGACGAACACGTCCGGCCCGCCGTCGTCCTGGGCGATGAACCCGAAACCCTTGTCCGCGTTGAACCACTTCACTTTGCCTGTAGCCATCAGTGTGCTTCCTTCACCACATCGTCGGAACGGACTCCTCCCCAGTGCCGTCGATCTTCCCCCCACGGCCGGTGCGGTGCCGTCCCGCCACACCGAAGGACCTACGTGCCGGAGTGGGCGAGGAGACGCCGGAGCCAGCGGGTGCGGGCGTCCCGGGCGTCCCGGGTGAGGGCCGCCTGCGGTGCCAGGCCGTCGAAGCCGTGGCATGCGCCGGGCCATACGTGCAGTTCGGCCTGGCCGCCGGCCTGCCAGATCGCGTTCGCGTACGCCACGTCCTCGTCCCGGTAGATCTCGGCCGACCCGACCTCGACATAGGCCGGGGGGAGTCCGGAAAGGTCCGTGGCGCGCGAGGGGGCCGCGTACGGGGGCAGGTCCGCGGCACCGAAGCGGTCGCCCAGCAGTGCCTTCCACCCGGTCGTGCTGGAGGTGAGGTCCCATACGCCGAGGCCGGTCATCTGGTGGCTGGAGAAGGTGCTGCCGCGGTCGTCGAGCATCGGGCACAGCAGCAGTTGTCCCAGGGGCCGGGGGCCGCCGCGGTCGCGGGCCAGCAGGGCGAGGGCCGCGGCGAGCCCGCCGCCGGCGCTCTTGCCCCCGATGACGATGCGGTCGGCGTCGATGTCCAGTTCGGCCGCGTGCCCGGCCGCCCAGACGAGTCCGGCGTAGCAGTCCTCCAGTGGTCCGGGGTACTGCGTGCGCGGCGCCAGGCGGTACTCGACCGAGATGACGGCCAGTCCCAGCGGGAAGGCCCATGCGCGGAGGATTCCCGGAAGCACGGACCGGGCGTTGCCCATGACCATGCCGCCGCCGTGCATGTAGTACAAGAGGGGCAGCGGACCGGCGAGGCCGGACGGCCGGGCGCTCACGAGCGTGACGTCCGGCTGGTCCGGCGGTCCGGGCACACGGAACTCCGCCACCTCGAAGCGGCCGTCGGCGCGCAGGTCCTCCGCGGTCGGGCTGGGGCGGGTCGCCGCGTCCCGCTCCTGCCTGGCCCGGAGGTTGTCCAGGGTGATCGGCTCCCTCGACTCCTTATCCAAGGCCGCCAGCGCGACCCCGACTTCGGGGTCGAAAGGGGGTACGGGGCGCGCCGCCGGGGATCCGCCACCCGGTCGTACGCCACCGGGACCGCACCCGGCTTCCCCGCCGTGAGTCGTCCGCGCGGGCATTCCCCTCCCGAGGCCGAAGTCGAAGACGAAGATGTCGAAGACGGACTGTATCCGCAGGAGCGGCCGGGCCCCGTCCTGGCCGATGCATGACAGCTGTCACAGTGCAGACGTGACCCGGGACCCTGCCCCCCGGGACGCTCCCCCCGGCAAAATGGCGATCACCGCATCAACCACGGGGGCAGCAGAATGAACATCCTGAAGAAAAAGGCCGCGCCGGCCGAACCGATCGACACCACGGGCCTGGCACCGGCCGACTACCGGCTTCCGGTCTGGTTCTTCGGCTTCGAAGGCGTTCTCGCGGCCGCCTTCGACATCCTGCGGGCCTTCCCCTCGGCGTGGCCGGTGCTGCTGGTCCTGCTGGCCGTGAACATCACCGTCTCGCTGACGGTCATGCGCAAGCGGCTCAGGCTCGCCAAGGCACTGTGGCGCGGCAAGGAGACCCGCAGGGTCGCCATCACCCTGATCGCCCTCCGGGTCGGCAGCCATTTCGCCCTGAACGCCGTGGGCCTGACCGTCCACTCGACCCTCGGCCACGTGGTCTTCGCCCTGGTCATGAGCGCGACGACGATCGGCCTGCTCGCCTATTCGCAGCAGACCTCCATCCGCGCCCTCACCGCCGCTGCGACCCCGGCCGCGCCCGCCGCACCCGCGGCCTGATCGGGGTCCCGTGCCGGGGCCCGTTGCGGACGGCAGGCCTCAGCGGGCGCTGCCGATGGTGCGGTCGGCGTCGGAACCCTGCAGCATCAGGGTGGTCTCCTCGATGCGGCTGAACCGGCCGTCGGGCGCGAGGTCGGCGAACACGTAGACCTCCATGCTGACGGTCGAGCCGTCCGTCTTCGTGATGTGGGCGGTGTGCCGGTCGGCGTACTTGCCGCCGTCGTAGAGCTCTTCGTGCACCTCGACACGGCCGTCGGCGACGACGGTGCGCAGGTGGGTGATGTGTTCGACGAACCCGGCGCGGTCCGCCCACTCGCCGTCCGTGCGCTGGCGGTAGTCCGGGGTGAAGTGGCGGTCCGCGGCCTCCTCCACGGTGAGGTCGCGGCTGAAGAGCAGGTCGTCGAGGGCGGCGGCTATTCCGGTGCGCGTCATGGCAGTTCCTCGCAGAGCATGGGGAAGTGCGTGCGTTTCGCACGCATCTCCGTCACTGTAGCAGGCACTGCGTGCGTCGCGCACGCTATTCTTGTGGTGTGGAGAACGAAGTCGGACATGAGATCGCAGACGCGCTGGGCATCCTGCTCAAGCGCACCACCCGCGCGCAGCTGCACAAGCGGCTCACCGAGGGCATGGGCGAGGCGCTGGACGAACTGACCTACCCGGTACTCAGCGCCCTGGCCCGGACCGGGCCCCGCAGCGCGGCCGACCTGGCCCCCGACGTCGGAATCGACCGCTCCGGTGTCACCCGCCGCGCCTCCCGGCTGGAGGCCGCGGGCCTCATCCGCCGGGAGGCGGACCCCGCCGACCGGCGTGCACACCTGCTCGTGCTCACCGAGGAGGGCCGGTCCGCGGTGGCAGAGCTGCGCGCACGGCTGGCCGCCCACATCATGGCGAGCCTGTCCTCATGGGCGCCGGGTGAGGCCGAGAGGTTCGCCGGCGACCTGCGCCGCTTCACGGCCGAGGGCCCGTTCGCCTAGCGAACGGGCCCTGCCGGCCCGGGCGGGGCTTCGGTCAGGTCGCGGGGACCGGCACCGCGGTCTCCCAGGCGAATCCGTCCGGGTCGGTGAAGGCCCCGGCGTCGCCGCCGAGCACGAGCCGGTGCGATCCGGTGCCGTCGGCCGGGACGCCGACCTCCTTGGCGAGGGCGCCGCGCCCGTACAGCGCCAGCTTGACGAGGCTCGACGGGGTGTCGAACTGGACGTACTTCGCCCCGAAGCTCTTCGCGACGGCGAGGCCGCGGTCGACGTAGAACCGCTTGCTCGCGGTCACGTCCGCGGACCCCAGGAGGAGCACGAGCTCGTCGATCTGCCGGGTGTCCGGGCCGGTGTCCTTCTTCGCCGAGGACGCGACCTTCCAGATCGTGCCGTCCGGTGCCTGCACGACGCCGCCGTAGCCCCAGAACGACTTCGCGGCGGGCTTCAGTGCCGTGGCGCCGGCATCGAGGGCGGCGCCGATGAAGCCGTTGACGACGGACGGCTGGGACACCGTGAGCGCCAGCGCGAACCCGCGGAATCCGGTCGTCGGCGCCTCCGAGGCACGCAGGCTCACCCGGGAGCCCAGGCCGAAGGCGGTGTAGAAACGGTCGGCGGCCGCGGTGTCGGCCACCTCAAGGGTCAGGGTCTCGATGGAGGTCATGTCCATCACGCTAGTTGCGGCTCGGGGGCCGGTGCTTCTCGATTCCTGACCGGTCCGGTCGCCCGCTGCGCCGCGCACGACGGCACCCCCGCGGCGGCCGTGGCACGGCGCCGGTAGGCGCCGGGAGCCATGCCGACCAGCTGGGTGAAGCGGGTGCCGAAGGCGTCCGGCGAGGAGCAGCCGACCGCGGAGCAGACCTCGGCCGCATCAAGGCCGGCATGGTGGAGCAGCACCGTCGCGCGCTCGACGCGACGCGTCATCAGGTAGGCGTACGGCGACTCGCCGTAGGCGAGCCGGAACTGGCGGCCGAGGTGCCCGGCCGCCATGTCCGCGCCGAGGGCGAGCGCCTCGACGTCCAGCGGCTGCGCGTACTCCCGGTCGATCCGGTCGCGGACGCGGCGCAGTCGCGCCAGGTCCTTCAGGCGCTGCGCCTCGGCGAGTGCGCGCCCCCACGCGGGATGGCACATGCGTAAGCTCCCTTTCGGCGGTGGCGGTCGGCTCAGCGAAGTTCCTGGATGCGGATCAGGTTGCCCGCGGGGTCGCGGAAGGCGCAGTCGCGGACGCCGTACGGCTGCTCGGTCGGCTCCTGGACGACCTCGGCGTCGGTGGCCCGCACCTTCTCGAAGACGGCGTCGAGGTCCCGGGTGGCCAGCAGGATCCAGCCGTACGTGCCCTTGGCCATCATCTCCACGATGGTGCGGCGCTCGGCCTCGGTGATGCCGGGGTCGGCGGCCGGCGGCGCCAGGAGGATGGACGTGCCGGGCTGGCCGACGGGGCCGACCGTGATCCAGCGCATCTTTCCGTGCCCGACGTCACTGCGGACCTCGAAGCCGAGGGCGTCGCGGTAGAAGGCCAGGGACGCGTCCGGATCGTCGTGCGGCAGGGAGCTCGTGTGAATGGTGATGTCCATACGCATCACGTTAGTTGGGGCTCGGCGGCCTGCGCTTCTCCGTTCCTGATCCGTCTCGGCGGCTGCCGCCGCCGACGACAACGCCCGAGCGCTCCTGGCGCTCGGGCGTCGTCGCTTCGCCGGTCGGTCAGCGGAGCGGGCGGTTGACCGTCCAGGTGTCGTTGCCGGTGAGGAGGGTGCTGAGGTCGCCCTTGCCCTTGGCGTCGGCGGCCGCTTCGAGCTGTTCGGCCATGAGGGTGTCGTAGACCGGCCGCTCCACGCTGCGGAAGACTCCGATGGGCGTCTGGTGCAGGGTGTGGGGGTCGGCCAGCCGGGACAGCGCGAACGCGGTGGTCGGGCCGGCGTTGTGGGCGTCGTGGACCAGGAT
>NZ_JBEORW010000062.1:0-30115 GCF_040302565.1 Streptomyces sp. NPDC097981 | reverse complement strand
TGGATTCCCCCCCTCCCCCCGCCCGGCGCGCGGGCGGGGCGCCGGCCGCGGCCGGCGCCCGCGCCGCCCCCTGCCTCCGCCCCCTTCCCCGTACCGAAGACGACAGGACGGAACGAGATGAGCACGGACAACAAGGCCAGGATCGCGGAGTACCTCTCCCGCTTCATCCCGGTGCAGGACCTCAAGGACGACCAGGACATCTTCGAGCTCAGCTTCGTCAGCTCGATGTTCGCGATGCAGCTCGTCTCCTTCGTGGAGCACGAGTTCGGCATCACCGTCGAGAACGAGGACCTGGAGCTGGAGTACTTCCGCTCCATCAGCGCCCTCGACGCGTTCGTCAGCCGCAAGCTGGCCGCGTCGGTCCCCCAGTAGGCCGAGCGGAGCCGACCCCAGATGACGACGATGCTCACCGCGGAGCAGGCGCAGGCCCAGAAGGAGTTCCGGGCCTTCGCCGACACCCGTGTCGCCCCGTACGCCGATGCCTGGCACCGCGCCCAGCGCACCCCGCCCGAGGCCGTCCGGCTGCTCGCCGACGAGGGCCTGCTCGGGCTGCCGGTCCCGGCCGAGTACGGCGGTGGCGGCTGCGACGCGGTGACGCTCGGCCTGCTCGCGGCCGAGCTCGGCCGCGCCTGCTCCTCGCTGCGCAGTCTGCTGACCGTGCACACGATGGTGGCGCACGCCATCGCCCGCTGGGGCACCCGCGCCCAGAAGGACACCTGGCTGCCCCGGCTCGCCCGCGGCGAGCGCATCGCCGCGCTCGCCGTGTCCGAGCCGGGCACCGGCAGTGACGCCTCCGCCGTCACCACCCGGGTCACCCGTGACGGCGAGGACTGGATCCTCGACGGCCACAAGAAGTGGATCACGTACGGCGGGACCGCGGACCTGTTCCTCGTCGTCGGACGCGGCGAACAGGGCCCCACCGCCCTGCTCGTCGAACGCGGCACCCCGGGCCTGCGCACCGAGCTGATCGAGGACATGATCGGCATCCGCGCCTCGATGACCGCGCACGTGTACTTCGACAACTGCCGCGTCCCCGGCACGAACCTGCTGGCCCGGCCGGGCCTCGGCGTCTCCCACGTGACCGGCGCGGCCCTGGACCTCGGCCGGTACACGGTGGGCTGGGGCTGCGTCGGCATCCTCGACGCCTGCCTGGACGCCAGCACCGACTACGCCGCCGAGCGGGTCCAGTTCGGCGTCCCCATCCGGGAGCACCAGCTGGTCCGCCGCATGATCAGCGAGATGTACACCTCCGCCCGGGCGGCCCGGCTGCTGTGCCTGGAGGCCGGCCGGCTGCGCGACGCCCGCGACCCAGGTGCCCTGGCCGCCACCTCGACGGCCAAGTACTTCGCCTCCACCGCCGCGGCCCGTGCCGCCACCGACGCCGTGCAGATCCACGGCGCGAACGGCTGCGGCCCCGACTACCCCGTACAGCGCCTGCTCGGCGACACCAAGGTCATGGAGGTCATCGAGGGCAGCTCCCAGCTCCACCAGGTCGGCCTCGCCGAGTACGCCTTCCAGGAGCGGGCCCCGTTCCGCCGCACCCCCGCCGCCGCAGCCCGTGGAAGTGAGTGACCGATGACGACGACCACCGAGACGACGACCACCGCAGTGACGCCCGCCGCCACGACCACCGTCAAGTGCGTGGTGTGGGACCTCGACAACACCGTCTGGGACGGCGTCCTGCTGGAGGACACCGAGGTCACCCTGCGCCCCGAGGTCGTGGAGACCCTGCGGATCCTCGACGAGCGCGGCATCCTGCACTCCGTCGCCAGCCGCAACGACCACGCCGCGGCCATGGCCAAGCTGGAGGAGTTCGGCATCGCCGAGTACTTCCTCTACCCGCAGATCAACTGGGGCAACAAGTCCGAGTCCGTGCAGGCCGTCGCCAAGGCGATCAACATCGGCGTCGACACCCTCGCCTTCGTCGACGACCAGCCCTTCGAACGCGACGAGGTCGCCTTCGCCCACCCCGCGGTGCGCTGCATCGACGCCGTCGACGCCGCGGGCATCCCCGGCCTGCCCGAGATGCACCCCCGGTTCGTCACCGCCGACTCCCGCGAGCGCCGCCACCTCTACCGGGCCGACGCGCAGCGCAACGCCGCCGAGGAGTCCCACGAGGGCACCTCGGAGGAGTTCCTCGCCTCGCTCGGCATGCGCTTCACCATCGACCCCGCCGAGGAGCGCGACCTCCAGCGCGCCGAGGAGCTGACGGTCCGTACGAACCAGCTCAACGCCACCGGCTACACCTACTCCTACGAGGAGCTGGACGCCTTCCGCCGCTCCCCGGACCACGACCTGCTGGTCGCCGGTCTGGAGGACAAGTACGGCACCTACGGCAAGATCGGCCTCTCGCTCGTGGAGCGCGGCGAGGACGTGTGGACCGTCAAGCTGCTGCTGATGTCCTGCCGCGTGATGTCCCGCGGCGTCGGCTCCGTCCTGCTCGGCCACCTGATCCGCGAGGCCCACCGGGCCGGGGCGAAGCTGCGCGCCGAGTTCGTGCCCACCGACCGCAACCGGACCATGTACATCACCTACAAGTTCGCCGGCTTCCGCGAGATCGCGAAGAAGGGCGACATCTCGGTCCTGGAGAACGACTTCTCCCGGATCCCCGAGTTCCCCCCGTACATGGACGTCACGCTCGGGAACTGACCCGGCGGCCCACCCCCTCCCGCAGACCCCCACCGGCAGTGCCACAGAACGAGACGGATGGCCAAGATGAGCGCCCAGGCGAACGAGGACCGGCTCCGGCGGGCCATGGCTGCGGTGATCCAGCTGCAGCAGCGCAACGCCGAGCTGGAGAACGAGCGGCACGAGCCGGTGGCGGTCGTCGCCATGGCCTGCCGGCTCCCGGGCGGCGTCACCACGCCCGAGGAGTTCTGGGAGCTGCTGGCCGCCGGCCGTGACGCCATCGGCCCGCTGCCCGCGCGCTGGGACGGGCTGGACCTGTACGACCCGGACCCCACGGCGACCGGCAAGAGCTACGCGCAGGAGGGCGGCTTCCTCGACGGGCTCGAGGAGTTCGACGCCGACTTCTTCGGGATCTCCCGGCGCGAGGCCGTCTCCATGGACCCGCAGCAGCGGCTCGTCCTGGAGGCCTCCTGGGAGGCGCTGGAGCGGGCCGGGCTGCGCCCCGACGCGATGGCCGGCAGCCGCACCGGCGTCTACCTGGGCGCCATGCGCTCCGACTACGACACCGGCAACGCCCCCCTGGAGGTCCTCGACGGCTACCAGGGCACCGGCATCTCCGGCAGCGTCGTCTCCGGCCGGATCAGCTACGCGCTCGGCCTGCAGGGCCCGGCCCTGACCATCGACACCGCCTGCTCCTCCTCGCTGGTCGCCATCCACTCGGCGGTCGCGGCGCTGCGCGGCGGCGACTGCGAGCTGGCCCTGGCCGGCGGCGTCACCGTGATGAGCTCGCCCGCCATGTACGTGGAGTCCAGCCGGCTCGGCGCGATGGCCCCCGACGGGCGCTGCAAGAGCTTCTCCGCCCAGGCCGACGGCGCCATCTGGTCCGAGGGCGTCGGCATCCTCGTCCTGAAGAAGCTGTCGGCGGCCCGCCGCGACGGCGACCCGGTGCTCGCGGTGATCCGCGGCTCGGCCGTCAACCAGGACGGCCGCAGCCAGGGCCTGACCGCCCCCAACGGGCCCGCGCAGCAGCGGGTGATCCGCGACGCGCTCGACTCCGGCCGCCTGACCCCCGCCGACATCGACGCCATCGACGCGCACGGCACCGGCACCCCGCTCGGCGACCCCATCGAAGCCGGCGCCCTGGCCGAGGTGTTCGGCCCCGGACGCGACGGGGAGCGGCCCGTGTGGCTCGGCTCGTCCAAGTCGAACCTCGGGCACACCCAGGCCGCCGCCGGTGTCGTCGGCGTGATGAAGATGATCCTCGCGCTCCGGCACGAGGCACTGCCCCCCACGCTGCACGCCGCCGAGCCGAGCCCGCAGATCCCCTGGGAGGACAGCGGCCTGCGGCTCGTCCAGGAACTGCGGCCGTGGCAGCGCGG
This sequence comes from Streptomyces sp. NPDC097981, assembly GCF_040302565.1. Lineage (NCBI taxonomy): Bacteria > Bacillati > Actinomycetota > Actinomycetes > Kitasatosporales > Streptomycetaceae > Streptomyces > Streptomyces sp. NPDC097981. The sequence continues at coordinate 26,108 of NZ_JBEORW010000062.1, read as the reverse complement.
CGAGCGGGTGCGCCGGGCCGGCGTGTCCTCCTTCGGCATCAGCGGCACCAACGCCCACGTCATCGTGGAGGAGGCCCCGGCCCCCGCCGAGGCCGAGGCCGAGACGCCCTCCACCGAGCCCGCCCCGGCCGGCGCCCCGGCCACCGCGGGCCCCCGCCCGCTGCTGCTCTCCGGCTTCGACACGGCGGCGCTGCGCGCCCAGGCCGGCCGCTGGGCCGACTGGCTGACCGCCCGCCCCGACGCCCACTGGCCCGACGTCCTGCGCACCGCGGCCCTGCACCGCACCCCCCTGGAGGCCCGCGCCTCCGTCCTCGCGGCCGGACCGGCGGAGGCCGCCGAGGCGCTGGCCGCCCTCGCCGAGGGCCTGCCGCACCCGGCCGTCACCTCCGCGACCGCCCGCGAGCGTGGCAAGGCCGTCTTCGTCTTCCCCGGCCAGGGCTCGCAGTGGCTCGGCATGGGCCGCGAACTCATGGAGCAGAGCCCGGTGTTCCGGGACGCCGTCCAGGAGTGCGACGAGGCCCTCGCCCCGTGGACTGGCTGGTCCGTCGCGGGCTTCCTGCGCGGCGAAGCCGACCCCGAACTCACCTTGGAGCGCATCGACGTGCTCCAGCCCGCCCTGTTCGCCGTGATGATCGGCCTGGTTGTGGTCTGGCGTTCGCTCGGCGTCGAGCCGGCCGCCGTGGTGGGCTCCAGCCAGGGCGAGGTCCCCGCCGCCGTCGTCAGCGGCGCCCTCTCCCTCGCCGACGGCGCCCGGCTGACCGCCCTGCGCTCCCAGGGCCAGCTGCGCGAGTGCAGCGGACGGGGCGCGATGGCCCTGGTCGAGCTGCCCGTGGCGCGCACCCGCGAGCTCATCGCGCCGTACGGGGACGCACTGTCGGTGGCCGTGGTCAACACCGCCGGTTCGACCGTGGTCTCCGGCGACGTGGACGCCGTCGAACGCCTGCTGGCCGAGCTGGAGGGCAGCGACGTCTTCTGCCGCCGCATCCAGTCGGACACCGCCGGACACAGCGCGCACATCGACCCGATGCTGCCCTGGCTCGCCGAACAGCTGGCCGACCTGCGCCCGGGTGCGTCGGCCGTGCCGTTCTACTCGACGGTGACCGGCGGCGTGGTCGAGGGAACCGGCCTCGACGGCGCCTACTGGTGCCGCAACGTGCGCGAGACCGTCCGGATGGACCTCGCGCTGGCCCGGCTCGTCGCCGACGGCCACGGCGTCTTCGTCGAGATATCCCCGCACCCCGTCCTCGGGATGCCCCTGACCAGCGCCACCGCCGACAGCGACGGCGCCGTCGTCGGCAGCCTGCGCCGCGACCAGGGCGGGCTGGACCAGCTCCTGCGCTCCTTCGGCGCCCTGCACACACAGGGCTACGAGGCGGACTGGACGCGGGTCTTCGGCCCGGCCGACGGCTCCGCGGCCCAGCTCGCCGACCTGCCGACGTACGCCTTCCAGCGCAAGGCCTACTGGACCGACGTCCCCGGCTACCGCCGCCTCGACGAGGCCGAGATCGCAGCCCTCGGCCGCGGCGCCCAGGACACCGCGGGCGAGAGCGCCACCGGCCCGGCCGCCCTGCGCGCCCGCCTCGCCGCCCTCGGCGAGGGCGAACGCCTCGAGGCCCTCAGCGAACTGGTCCGGTGCGAAGCGGCCGCCGTCCTCGGCGCCACCGAGCCGGTCCCGGCCGACAAGCGGCTCCAGGAGCTCGGCCTCGACTCGATCATGGCGCTCCAGCTGCGCAACCGGCTGACCGAGCTGACCACCGCCGCCCTGCCGGCGAACCTCGCCTTCCAGCACCCCACCGCGCACGACATCGCCACGTATTTGATCGCGCACGCTCTCGGCGTACTGGAGAGCGCACCCACCACGCCCCTCGAGCGCTCCGGGCGGCAGGGCGAGCACCCCGCGACCGACGGCCAGCGCCGGCTCTGGTTCCTGGAGCAGCTGCGCCCCGGCAGCGCCGAGTACCACACCCCCCTCGTCCTGCGCACCGAGGACCGGCTCGACCCCGCCGCGCTGCGCAGCGCCCTGACCTGGGTGACGGCGCGCCACGAGGCGCTGCGCACCTCGCTGCGGACCCGCGACGGCGCACTGGCCCAGGTCGTCCTGGATGCCGGGGAGACGCAGTTCGCCCACGAGGACCTCAGCCACCTCGATGCGCGGGAACTCGACGCCCGGATACGCGAGGAGGAGCGCCGGCCGATGCCGCTCGACGGCCCCGGCCTGCTGCGCTGCCTGCTTGCCGACACCCACGACGGCGGCCAGCTGATCGGCATCTTCCTGCACCACGCCGTCACCGACGGCTGGTCCCTGTCCGTCTTCACCCAGGAGCTCTTCGCCGCCTACACCGCCTACGCGGCCGGCACCGCCCCCGAAGCCCCCGAACCCGCCTTCCAGCTCGGCGACTTCGCCGCCTGGGAGCAGCGCGCCCTCGACGAGGGCCACTTCGCCCGGGGCCTGCGGGTGATCGGCGAGCGGCTCACCGGCGCGGGCCGCCTCGAACTGCCCGTCTCCGACGGCGAGGCCGAGGGCGGCACCACCGGGTTCATCCTGCCCGCCGCACTGCGCACCCGGGTGGAGGAGCTGGCCGCCCGCACCGGGGTCACTCCCTACACCGTGTACGCGAGCGCCTTCGCGGTGCTGCTGGCCCGCACCACCGGCTCGTACGACTTCGGCCTCGGCACCGTCTGGGCCAACCGCCAGCTGCCTGGCACCGAGGGCCTGCTCGGCTTCCTCGTCACCACGCTCCCGCTGCGCTGCGAGCTGACCGGCGACCCCGCCTTCGAGGAGGTCCTGGCGGCGACCGGGCCGCGCGTCCTGGAGCTGATGGAGCACCAGGACCTGCCGCTGACCGAACTCGTCAAAGCCGTTGGCGGCGAACGCACCGGCGAGGACAACCCGCTGTTCAGCGCCGTCTTCAACTACCGGGCGAGCGCGCTGCCCGCGGTCGGCGAGGGACGCGGCGCCTGGGTGCCTTCCGCGGACGCCGCCGTGGGCGGCGGCCCGCGCGGGGTGGCCAAGTCGGCCGTCGGACTGACCCTCGCCCCCGACGGCGAGGGGCTGGTGGGCGAGGTCGAGTTCCTGCCCGGCGTCCTCGGCGCCGAGGCGGCCGCCCGCCTCGCGGACAACTTCCGGACCCTGCTGGAGTCGGCCGTCGCCGATCCGGCCCTGCCGATCGGCGAGCTGGAGCTGATCTCCGGCGACGAGCTGGCCTGGCTGGAGGAGCGCGGCGGCCGGGCGGCCGGCGAGGCCGCCGGGCCCACCGCCCTGGAGCGGATCCTCGCCCAGGCCCGCCGCACCCCCGACGCGCCCGCGCTCGTCGACGGCGGCCGCACCCGGACCTACCGGCAGGTCGTGGCGCGGGCGGCGGCGATGGCCGGGCACTTGCGCTCCGCCGGAGCCGGCCCCGGCACGCTGGTCGGCATCCACCTGCCGCGCTCGGCGGACCTCGTGGTGTCGGTGCTCGCGACCTGGCTCGCGGGCGGCGCGTACGTACCGCTGGACCCGGAGTACCCCAAGGCCCGCCTGGAGCACGTGATCCGCGACAGCGGCCTGGCGCTGGTGGTCTCCACCCGCGACGGCTCGCCCGAGGTCGCCTCCGACGACGTCGCCGTGCTGCTGGCCGACGCGCTGGAGGAGGACACGGACCAGGGCGGCATCCCGGACGACCCGGGCACGCTCCCGGGCCTGTCCGGCCTCGCGTACGTCATCTACACCTCGGGTTCCACCGGCCTGCCCAAGGGCGTCCAGCTGGAGCACGCCCAGTTCGCCACCTTCTGCACGGCGATGGACGAGCGGGTCGGCGGCGGCCCCGGCGACACCTGGCTCGCCGTCACCAGCCTCTCCTTCGACATCTCCACGCTGGAACTGCTGTGGACCCTGACCCGGGGCTACCGGGTCGTCGTGGGCCTGGGCGGTCCGGCCGGCTGGGCCGACTACCTTCCGTACGCCCCCACCCACCTCCAGTGCACGCCCTCCCTGGCGCGCATGCTGCTGGCCGACGCGGACGGCCGCTCCCTCGTCCAGGGCCTGAACCGGATGCTGGTCGGCGGCGAGGCCCTGGACCGGGGCCTGGCCCGCAAGCTGGACCGGCTGTGCCCCGGCGGCCTGATGAACATGTACGGGCCGACCGAGACCACCGTGTGGTCGGCGGCCTGGGACGCGGTACCGGGCGAGGTCTCCCTCGGCTGGCCGCTGCACGGCAACCTGCTGTATGTCCTGGACGCGGCCGGACGCCGGGCGCCGCGCGGCGCCCGCGGCGAGCTGTTCATCGGCGGCCTCGCCGTCGCCCGCGGCTACCTGAACCGGCCCGAGCTCGACGCCGAACGCTTCCTTCCCGACCCGTTCACCGGGGACGGCGGCCGCATGTACCGCACCGGGGACGTCGTGCGCTACCGGGCCGACGGCACCCTGGAGTTCTGCGGCCGCGTCGACGCTCAGGTCAAGCTGCGCGGCCACCGCATCGAACTCGGCGAGATCGAGGCCGTAGCCGCCGAGCACACCGGCGTCGCCGAGGCCGCCGCGGTGGTCCGCGAGGACGTGCCGGGCGACCCCCGGCTGTGCCTGTACCTCACCGCGGCCCCGGGCCGCACCGTCGCCGAGGAGGAGCTGCTGGCCGCGCTCGCCGAGCGGCTGCCCGCCTACATGGTCCCGTCCCGGCTGGTCCACCTCGCCGAACTGCCGCACACGCCCAACAAGAAGGTCGACCGGAACGCCCTGCTGCGCCTGGACGCGCCGGCGCCGGCTGCAGCGGCCGTACGCGCCGCCGACGGCCGGGAGACGGCGGGCGAGGGCGGCATCGAGGCCCTGGTGTCCGGTGCCTGGGCCGACGTGCTCGGCATCCCCGTCGTCGACCCCGACAAGGGGATCTTCGACCTCGGCGCCAACTCCATGAGCGCGCTGGAAGCCCACAAGATCATCTGTGCGGGGCTGGGCCGGGAGTTCCCGCTCTCCACCCTCTTCCGCTACCCGACCGTCCGCCAGCTCACCGCGTACCTGCGGGACGTCTCCCACGCCACGCTGGCCCGCCAGGTGTCCGCGGCCCGCCGCGAACGCTCCGGCGAGGACGCCGTCGCCATCGTCGGCATGGCCTGCAAGCTGCCCGGCGCACCCGACATCGACACCTTCTGGCGCAACCTGCGCGACGGCGTCGAGTCGATCACCCACTTCACCGACGAGGAACTGCGCGCGGCCGGCGCCACCGAGGAGGAACTGGCCGACCCGGCCTACGTCCGCTCCCGCGGCCTGATCGACGGCGCCGACCTCTTCGACGCGGCCTTCTTCGACTACTCGCCCGCCGAGGCCGAGGTCATGGACCCGCAGCACCGGCTCTTCCTCGAGGCCGCCTGGCAGGCCCTGGAACACTCCGGCATCGTGCCCACCGCGTTCGACGGCAACGTGGCCGTCTTCGGCGGCACCGGCTTCGGCGGCTACCACCAGGACGCCTCGGGTGACCTGTCCTCCTTCTACCGCTCGATGATCGGCAACAAAAACGACTACCTGGCCACCCGCGTCGCCCACAAGCTCGACCTGCGCGGCCCCGCCCTCTCCGTCCAGACCGCCTGCTCGACCGGCCTGGTCGCCGCCCACCTCGCCCGCGAGAGCCTGCTGCGCGGCGAGTCCGACGTCGCCCTGGTCGGCGCCTCCTCGCTGACGATCCCGCTCAAGCGCGGCTTCGTCCACCAGCCAGGCCTGGTCGTCTCCCCGGACGGCAAGTGCCGCGCCTTCGACGAGAAGGGCGCGGGCACCGTCTTCGGCAGCGGCGTCGGCATGCTCGTACTGCGCAGGCTGTCCGACGCGGTCGAGGCCGGGGACACCGTCTACGCCGTGCTGCGCGGCAGCGCCGTCAACAACGACGGCGCCGCCAAGGCCGGATTCACCGCGCCGAGCGTCCAGGGCCAGGCGTACGTCATCGCCGAGGCCCAGGCGTCGGCGGGTATCACCCCGGACAGCGTCGGCCTGATCGAGGCGCACGGCACCGCCACCTCGCTGGGCGACCCCATCGAGGTCCAGGCCCTCCAGCAGGTCTTCGGCTCCGCCGAGCGCACCGAGCCCTGCGCAATCGGCTCGGTCAAGACCAACATCGGCCACGCGGACGCCACCGCGGGCATCGCCGGCCTCATCAAGGCCGCGCTCGCCGTGCACCACGCGGAGCTCGTGCCGAGCCTCAACTACGAGCACCCGAACCCGGAGATGGCCCTCGACCCCAACCTCTTCTACGTCAACACCGAGACCAAGCCCTGGCACGAGGACGGACCCCGCCGCGCGGGCGTCTCCTCCTTCGGCATCGGCGGCACCAACGCCCACGTCGTCCTGGAGCAGGCCCCCGCCCCGCAGCCGCCCGCCGAACCGGCCCCGGCCACCGTCCTGCCCGTGGTCCTGTCCGCCCGCACCGAGAGCGCCCTGCGCGAGCAGGCCGCCCGCTGGGCCGACTGGCTCGAGAACCACCGGGCGGTGCCGCTCGGCGACGTCGCCCACACCGCGGCCCTGCGCCGCACGCACTTCGGCCACCGCGCCCTGGTCACGGCCGCCACCGCCGACGGGGCCGCCGCCGCGCTGCGCGCCCTCGCCGAGGACCGTTCGCACGCGGACGCCGTCCGGGCCACCGCCCGCGGCCGCGGCCGCACCGTCTTCGTCTTCCCCGGCCAGGGCAGCCAGTGGGACGGCATGGGCGCCGCCCTGCTCGACCAGTCACCCGCCTTCGCGCGGACCGTCCGCGACTGCGACGCCCTGCTGGCACCCCAGCTCGGCTGGTCGGTCACCGACGTGCTGCGCGGGGCCGGCGGTCCCGAACTCTCCGCCCGCCGCCTGGACGTCGTACAGCCCGTGATGTTCACGATGTACGTCGCCCTCGCCGCCGCCTGGCGGGAGCTGGGCATCGAGCCGGATGCCGTGACCGGCCACAGCCAGGGCGAGGTCGCCGCCGCCGTCGTGGCCGGCGCGCTCACCCTGGAGGAGGGCGCCCGCATCATGGCCGTCCGCAGCCGCGCCCTCCAGGCCGTCGCCGGTGTCGGCGCCATGGCCGTCGTCGAACTCCCCCTGGACCAGGTGCGGGAGCGGATCGCGCCCGACGGGGACAAGATCTCCGTCGCCGCCGTCAACACCCCCACCTCCGTCGCCCTGTCCGGGGACGCCGACGCCATCGAGGACCTGCTCTTCGCCCTCGACGACGAGGACATCGTGTGCGGCAAGCTGGAGGCGCCCGTCGCCTCCCACAGCCACTGGATGGACTCCCTGCTCCCCCAGCTGGAGGCCGACCTGGCGGACCTCGCACCCACCACCGGCCACGTCCCCTTCTACTCCACCGTCACCGGCACCCTCCTCGACGGCCGGGAACTCGGCGCCGCCTACTGGTGCCGCAACCTGCGCGAACCCGTCCGCCTCGACCTCGCCCAGCAGCAGCTGATCGACGCCGGGCACGATGTGTTCATCGAGGTCAGCCCGCACCCCGTGCTCGCCATGCCGCTCACCGAGGGCAGCGAGCGGGCTCTGGTCGCCGGCACCTTGCGGCGCGGCCACGGCGACCGCTCCGAACTCCTGCGCACCCTGGGCGAGCTGCACACCCACGGCCACCGGGTGCCCTGGGAGCGGGTCTGGGCCGGCGCCCCCGCCGCCAAGGTCGCCGAACTGCCCTCGTACGCCTTCCAGCGCCGTTCCTACTGGATCGACCCGCCGAAGCCTGAGGAAACTGCCCGGGCCGCCGCCGACCAGGCCTTCTGGGACGCCGTCGGAGAACAGGGCCCGGCCCGGCTGGCCGAACTGCTCGACGCGCCCGAACACCTCCGGGAGGGCATCGGGGAACTGCTCCCGCTGCTGTCCGCCTGGTGGCAGGGCCAGGAGTCCCGCGAGACCGTCGCGGGCTGGCTGTACGAGGACGCCTGGGAGCTCTCCCCAGCGCCCGCCATCCGGACCAACTCCCTGGCCGGGCCCTGGGCGCTGGTGACCACCACCGCCGAGACCGCTGCCGCCGACGCCGTCGAGGACGCCCTGCGCGCCGCGGGCGCCACCCCGTACCGCATCGGGGCCACCGCCGACCGGGCCGCGCTCGGCGCGGCCCTGACCGCACTGCCCGAGCCGCCCGCCGCGGTTCTCACCCTGGGCTCCCTCGACGGCACCCCGGACGGCTCCGGCTCCACGGCGGGCTTCGCCACGACCCTGGTCCTGCTCCAAGCGCTCGGCGACCTCGGGCTCGACGCCCCGCTGTGGGCGCTGACCCGCGGCGCGGCCGACACCGACGGCGCCGGCACCCCCGCACCCCTGCAGGCGCTGGTCACCGGCCTCGGCCGGGTCGCCGCCCTGGAGGACCCGCTGCGCTGGGGCGGCACCGTCGACCTGCCCGCACAGCCCCACCCGGGCTGGGCCGACGCCCTGGTGGCCTGCCTCGCCGCGGGCGACCACGAGGACCAGGTGGCGCTGCGCGCCGACGGCCGCCACGTACGCCGCCTGCGGCGCACCGCACCGCGACCGGCCAAGACGTGGTCCACCCACGGCACCGCGCTGATCACCGGCGGCCAGGGAGCCCTGGGGCTGCACCTGGCCCGGCGGCTCGCCGAACGCGGAGCCGAGCACATCGTGCTGGCCTCCCGGCGCGCGGGCGCCGCCCCCGAAACGGAGCTGCTGCGCACCGAACTCGCCGCCCGCGGCGTCGAACTCACCCTGGAGCAGGCCGACGTCAGCGACCGCGGGCAGGTCGACGCGCTGCTCGCCCGCACCGGCGACCCGCGGCGCCCGCTGCGGACCGTCGCCCACCTGGCGGGCCTGTCCCGCCCGGCCGCCCTCGGCGGCCTCACCCCCGAGGCCGCCGCCGAGGAGAAGGCGGCCAAGGTGCACGGCGCCTGGCACCTGCACGAGGCCCTCGCGGGCCGCGAGCTCGACGCGTTCGTGCTCTACGGCAGCGGCGCCAGCCTGTGGGGCGGCGCCGGGCAGGCCGTGTACGGAGCTGCCAACACGGCGCTCGACGCGCTGGCCCGCCACCGCAGGGCTCAGGGGCTCACCGCCACCGTCCTGCACTGGGGCGGCTGGGCCGGCGGCGGCATGGTCACCGCCGAGGCCGAGCGGGCCGCCCGCTCCCGCGGCCTGCGCACCATGGCACCCGAACTCGCCCTTGACGCCCTCGACATCGCGCTCAGCGCGGGCCTGGCGGCGCTCGGCGTCGCCGACATCGACTGGACGGCGTTCGCCCCCGCCTACCGGGCGGCCCGCCCGCGCCCGCTGCTCGACACCCTGCCCGAGGCGCGCGAACCGGAAGCCGAGCAGGCACCGGACGCCTCGGCCGGAGCGGAACTGCGCACGGCCCTGGCCGGGCAGAGCCCCGAGGAACGCCGGGCCACGCTGACGGCCCTGGTCAAGGGAGAGGTCGCCCCCGTCCTGGGCCTGGCCGAGGCGGAACTGGACGCGGACCGGCCACTCGAGCAGCTGGGCCTGGACTCGCTGATGGCCGTGAGGGTACGCAACGAGCTGACCCGGCGCGCCGGCCTCGCGATCACCACCGAGGCGATCCTGCGGCACGCCACCTGCGAGGGCATCGCCGCCCACCTCGGCGTCACGCTCGCCCCCGAGGGCAGCGCACCCCAGGCCCCGGCGGCGGGCCGCGGCCAGGACAACCCCTGGCTGCGCGTCCTCAAGCCGGCCGAGAACCCCCGGGCCCGGATCGTCTGCGTCGCTGGCATGGGCGGCACCACCGGCGGCCACGTGCCGCTGGTACGCCACCTGCCCGACGACGTCGAACTCCTCGGCGTGCAGCTGCCGGGCCGCGAGGGCCGCTCCGACGAGGAACCCGTCACCGACATGATGGCCCTCGCCGACCAGGTCGTCGCCGCCCTGGCCGGCCGGCTCGCCCCGGCCGCGGGCGGGGCGCCCGTCGTCCTGTACGGCCACAGCCAGGGCTCCTGGCTGGCCTGGGAGGTGGCGCACCGGCTCGCCCACCGGCCCGCCGTACCGCCGCTCGCCCTCGTCGCGGCCTGCGCGCTGCCGCCGCTCGCCCCGCTCACCCCCGGCCTCGACCGGCTCGGCGAGCTCACCGGGGACCTGGACGGCGCCGACCCGCGCGAACTCGCCGCCTTCCTGGAGGGGCTGCTGCCCGACGAGGTCCTGGCCAGCGAGGAACTGCTCGCCGAATACGTCCAGCGGCTGCGCACCGACACGGTGCTGGCCGAGAACCACCGGGCCGTGCTGCGCGGCACCACCCGACCGGCCCTGGACGTACCGCTGTTCGCGGTGTCGGGCACCACCGACCCGGTGCTGCCCGAAGGGTCCATGGAGGTGTGGCGCGAGCTGACCGGCGCCCTCTACGTACCCCGCGCCATCGAGGGATCCCACGCCGCGCCGATCACCAACCCCGAGGCCATGGCGGCCGAACTCATGAACGCGATCGCCACGATCGCCACCAGCCTGGAGGAGAACCATGCCTGAGACCGTGCGCCCGGACGGGGCGCGGATCCACTACGAGGCGCGCGGCACCGGCTTCCCCGTCCTGCTCATCGGCCCCGGCGAGATCCCCGGCCAGTGCGACACCGAGCGGGCCGCCTTCACCGAGACCGCCGACGCCCTCGCCGGGCAGTTCCAGGTGATCACGGTCGACGCGCGCCACCAGGGCTCCAGCACCGGCCCCGCCGAGCCCTTCTGCTACGGACGCACCGCCGCCGACCTGCTGGCAGTCCTCGACGAGCTCGGCATCGAGCGCGCCCACGTCGCCGCCTCCGGCGCCGGCGCCGCCCAGGCCTGGCGGCTGGTCCAGGACGCCCCCGAGCGGATCGGCTCCGTCGTCGCCCACGCGCCCGCCGGGCTCGCCGAGGGCAACACGCTCGGCGACTTCCTGGCGACCTTCGACGAGGCGATGCGCCTGCCCCGTGCCGAGGGCATCGACGGTGTGATCGAGGAGGCCTCGCTGGGCGGCGGATTCGCGGCCCGGCCCGGCGCCGGTCCGTACGCCCGCCAGCTCCACGAGGCGCCCGGGATCCGCGAGGAGCTCCTCGCCCTGCGGCGGGAGCGCTACATCGTGCGCGTCGTCCGGTTCCGCGACGGCATCTGGCCGCAGGGCTCCGCCTGGTTCTCCGTACCGGAGGAGTGGATGGCGCGGTTCCCCGCGCCGCTGCTGGTGCTGCCGGGCAACAGCCCGCTGGCCCCCGCCGCGCTGGCCAAGCGGCTCGCGGCCGACGTGCCCGGCGCCCGCCTGCTCGACGGCGCCGCCGACACCGCCGACCGCCGGACGGAGACCCTCGCGTCGGTCGTCTCCTTCCTCCTCGAGACTACCGCCCGCTGAAGGAGACGTACCGTCATGCTCACTCTCGAGAACCTCGACATCACAGATGAGTCAGCGTACGCGGCGAACGGCGCCTACCCGCACGCCGAGTTCGACCTGCTGCGCCGTGAGGAGCCGGTGTTCTGGTACCGGCGCCCCGGCTTCGAGCCGTTCTGGGTGCTGACCCGGCACGAGGACATCGCCTACGTCTCGCGCAACCCGAAGCTCTTCTCCAGCGCCCAGCGCGTCACCCTCGACACCCCCGAAGCCGTGGAGATGTTCGAGGCCCAGCTGGAGGCGCGGGCCGCGATGTTCGGGCACGCCCCGGACATGCCGCCGGCCCTCTCCTACATGGACGCGCCGCACCACCGCCACCTGCGCCAGGTCATGGCGCCCTGCTTCACGCCCAAGGCGATCAACGAGCTGGAGGAGCGGTTCCACGAGCTCGCCGCCGAGTACGCGCAGGCGTTCACCCGCCTGCTCGACGAGAACGGCACCGTGGACGTGGCCAAGAGCCTGTCCGCGCGGCTGCCCGTCGCGGCGATCTGCGAACTGGTCGGGGCGCCCCTGAAGGACTGGGACGACATCTTCGAGTGGACCGAGGGCACCACGGGGGCCGCCGACCCGGACAACCAGCGGGACGGCGAGGACGCCGAGGCCACCTTCAACCGCAACATGGGCGCCCTCAACGGCTATGTCGCGGGCCTGGTCCAGCAGCGCATGGCCGAGATCGACGGCACCGGCACGGACGTGCTCAGCCGTCTGGCCCGGGCGCGGATCGACGGCGAGCCGCTGTCCTTCCACGAGATCCTCTACACCATCTTCAACCTGCTGGTCGCGGGCATCGGCACCACCCGCAACGCGACGACCGGCGGCATCCAGGCCCTCCTGGAGAACCCGGACCAGGTGCGGAAGCTCATCGAGGACCCGTCGCTGATCGGCGGCGCGGTCGAGGAGATCCTGCGCTGGACCTCGATCGCGGTGAACTTCGTGCGGACCGCCACCCAGGACACCGAGATCGGCGGCCGGCTCATCCGCAAGGGCGAGACCGTCGCGATGTGGTACCCGGCGGCCAACCGCGACGAGGCGGTCTTCGAGGACCCGCACCGCTTCGACGTCACCCGGGACGCCACCGCCCAGATCGCGTTCGGCGGACACGGCGAACACGTATGCCTCGGCCACCACCTGGCCCGGCTGGAGCTGCGGGCCATCCTGCGCGCCGTCCTGCCACTGCTCCCGGAGCTGGAACTCGTGCGCAAGCCCGAGTTCGCCGTGCTCCACCTCCAGGCCGCGGAAATCAAGCGGCTTGTCGTACGACGCAAGGAACGGTGAAACACCCAATGTCCGAGAATTCAGCACCGCAGCCGCGGCCGGTACCGGTTTCCCTCCGGGAATTCGCGGCCGGGGACGAGTCCGACCTCAATGTGGTCGCCCCGTGGGTGGGGCCCGCGGTCGACGCGGAAACCGGCCGGCTGAAGGAGCCGCTACGCAAGCGGCACCTGATCGCCACGTCCGTCGGCTGGCCGAAACCCGGACACGAGCCCGCCGCAATCGCCCTGAACGAGGCCATTCTCGCCGAGCTGTACGTCCGCCCCGGCCTGCTGGCCGTGACGCTCGCGATATCCGAGAAGAACTTCAACAGCACGCGGAGCCTCAGCATCTGGGAAGACGAAGAGGCGCTGAAGGGATTCCTGAAATCGGGTCCGCACATGGCGGCGGCGCGCCAGGTGAGGGAGCTCATGTACGACTGGGAAGGCGCGAACTGGGTTTCCGAGGAAACCCTGGAACTGCCGACCTTCGACGATGCGAAAGCAAAACTCGACGACGTCCGGGCGCCCGGCCCGAGCGCATTCGAGTCGTACGACGGGGACCGTTCCGCCTGAGATCACCGAGGACCGCTCGAGAGTCGCTCGAGCCCCACACGAGAACGACAAGAGAAGGAGCAACCGCATGACCCTTACCGCCGAGGCGCCGGCGCAGCAGCTCACCACTCATTTCCTGCACCATTTCGACCTCGCCTACGGCATGGTGCTCGAGCTCGCCGAGGACTTCGACAACGAGACCGCGCGCCTGGCGCCGGCCCCGCACAAGCCCCTGGTCTGGTTTCTCGGACACCTCATCTGCGCCACCGACTACTTCTCCACGCTGCACCAGGGCACCGAGTCCCTGGTCACCGAGGAGTTCTCCCGGCACTACGCGGGCAACGACAACAACGACTGGTCCTGGGGGCCTTCGCTGGCGGAGATGATCGAGCTCTACCAGCAGGTGCACGCGCGGATGCGGGCCTTCGTGGCCGGGCTGCGCCCCGAGGACCTCGACAGCGAGTCCCCGCTCGAGCCGTTCGGCGACGACCGGCTGAAGAACCTCGGCAAGGCGCTGTCCATCATCCAGATGCACGACGCCTACCACTGCGGACAGATCGGCTGCCTGCGCGTCGCGCTCGGCAAGTCGGTGCCGTTCTAGCCACATCTCCTCCGGCTGGCCGGAAAGCTCCGGTATCCCGGATCCGTGCGGATTCGGGATACCGGAGCCACTGCTACCGTGGCACACGGTTCGCCCGTACCGCGGTTCCAGGAAGAGGGGTTTTCATGCCTTCGCACATTGCGTTCTTCAATTTTCCGGCCATCGGCCACGTGAATCCGACGCTCGGCGTCGTCGAAGAACTGGTCAAGCGGGGGCATCGGGTCACCTGCACGGTGACCGACCACTTCGCGCCCTCCATAGAAGCGATTGGCGCCGAGGCCGTCCGCTATGACTCCGTATTCGGTGAATTCTACCGCTCCCCCTACACGGAGGAGGCGAATGCGGGCGAGGGAATGCGCTGTCTCGACGACTCGACCGGTCTCGTCGAGCAGGTCGGCCCCTTCTACGAGAAGAACCGCCCCGACGTCATCGTCCACGACTTCATGTCGTGGGGTGCGCGTTTCTACGGTGCCAAGCACGACATCCCGCTCGTCCGGCTCTACCCCACCTACGGTGCCAATGAGCACTTCTCCATCCAGGAGAAGTTCCCGCTGGCCACATACGCCGACCCGCAGGTCATGGAAATGTTCGGCAAGCTCGCCGGTCTGCTCCCGGAATTCAACCTGCCGGCCGACCCCATGGCCTTCTTCCAGAACATCGAGAAGCTCGGCATCATCTTCCTGCCGCGCGACTTCCACTACGACGGCGAGACCTTCGACGACCGCTTCGTCTTCGCCGGCCCCTGCCTCGGCGACCGCTCCTTCCAGGGCGCGTGGGAGCCCGCCTCCGGGGACCGCCCGGTCCTGCTGATCTCGCTGGGCACCGCGGCCACCGGCTGGGCCGAGTTCTTCCGCACGGCCGTCGCGGCGTTCGGCGACACCGAGTGGGACGTCGTCATGGCCGTCGGCGACCACATGGACGCCGCCGACCTCGGCCCGCTGCCCGCCAACTTCGATGTGCGCCGCCACGTGCCGCAGCTCGAAGTCCTGCGCCACGCCAAGCTGTTCGTCACGCACGGCGGCATGAACAGCGTCATGGAGTCCCTGTACAACGGCGTGCCCATGGTCGTGATCCCCCAGATGAACGAGCAGAAGGCCAACGCCCTGCGCGTCGACGAGCTGGGCCTGGGCCGCCACCTCACCAAGGAAGGCACCACCGTCGACACCCTCCGCGAGGCCGTCGCCGCCGTGGCCGCCGACACCGAGGCGACCGCCCGCGTGGCGAGCCTGGGCAAGGTCATGCGCCAGGTCGACGGCCCCGCGGTGGCCGCTGACGCCATCGAAAAGTTCCTCACCCAGCACGCGGGCTGACCCTCCCGGGCCAACGCGCCCCAAGCTCCCGGCCGTCCGTACGGCCGGGGGCTGTCGCGTGCCGCGATCCTTCGCGAAGGGCGCGCTCAAGCGTTCCGGATCACGAAACCGGCCCTGCCCCCTACCCTGTCGGTGTCGAGCTGCAAGGAGAGGGGCAAGGCCCATGTCCACCGATGCTTCGCCGGAGCGTCGGTGCGGCAGGCCGGGACCGTCGCCGACCGCAAGGCGGCACAGGCATCCCTGGCACAGGTGTACTTCCTCGCCCAGTTCTTCTGCGCCTACCAGCCCGACGCGCCCCTCGTGTGGCGGGTCGCCGAGCGCGGCATGATGGCCGCGCAGGACTCCGAGGACCCGCACCGGGTTGGCCGCGTGGCTGACCACGCAGGCGCACCGTGAGAGCGCGCACCTGGACGCCGCGGACGCCGTCAATCTGGAGACCCTCCGCTACCTGGAGCCGCTCCTGCCCGATGCCGGAGCGGACGTGCGCGCTGTGACCGGCGCGCTCACGGTCGAGGCCGGACTGACGGCTGCCCGACGCGGGGAAACGGGTACGGCATGGCGGTACTGGGACGAGGCCCGGGCACTGGCCGAGGGCCTGCCCGCGGGGTACTTCCACCCCGTGACCTCGTTCTCGCGCGCGGTCATCGGGGCGCACGCCGTCACGGTGGCTGTGGCACTGCACGCCGGCGGGGAGTCGGCGCGCCAGGCAGCCCGCGCAGAGGCCGGAGCGATTCCGTCCCGGCCGCGACGGGCCCGGCACCGGATTGAGCAGGCCCGCGCCTATCACCTGGACGCGCAGCCCGACGTGGCACTGGCCACGCTGGCACAGGCCCACGAGGCGGCACCGGAGACCGTCCAGTACAACGGGTACGCCAAGCGGATCATGCTGGAGGAGGCCGAGGCGAAGAGCCCGGCCCGGCGCCGCAGGGCGTCCGAACTCGCTGCCCGGCTCGGCCTGCTGACGGCCTAGTCAAGCGGGCACAATCTGTGCCGCTGTAGCCCAGCGCCCGCCCCTACCGTCGTCCTGACCACCTGCTGACGCCGGTAGGGAGTGCCCCCGTGACCAGCCGCACCATGCCCCGCTGTACCCGAGAGGTGTTGAGCATCGACACCCCGGACACCGAATGCGAGGGCATCCACGCCGTCGCCGAGCCCAGTCCCGAGCTCCTCGACCGCGCGCTGGTCGGATGGGAGCGGTTACTCGGTTCCCAGGGGCCGTGCGATGGCTGAGGTGTACGAGTACCTGCCGCACCCCCTGCTCCGCACACGCGTCCGCGACATCACCTCCGGTGCGGAGGGCGTGCTCATGGCCGTCATCAACGAGACCGTCTTGGCAACCGGCATCGAGCACTGGGTTGAGCTGGCCTACATCCGCGGGGCGAACGGCCGCGAGATCACGACCGCCGTCGGCGACATCGAGGCGGGGGGCCCTTGAGCCGGGCGGGCCGTGGGGTCGGGCCGTCCGAATCGGCCCGGCCTGTCCACCCGGAACGGGCCGGTCGGTGAGTCCGGGGCCGGGCTGTACGGAGCCTCCAGTGGGCTTCGAGACCCTCTCACGAGGGTGGGGGCGGACGACTCAGCCCTCGGCCCCCTCTGGAAGGCATCGTGAAACGACTGTTGCAGACCGCGGCGGCGGTGATCCTCACCGCTGGACTCCTGGTTCCCACGGCGGCCGCCGAGGAAGCCTCCTCCCTGACCCAGCGACCGGCGGCGCGGTTCGCCCAGCCGGGCTCCCTCTCCTCGCCGTTCGGCAAGGGCAGCTTCCGGTTCGGTGTCTCGAGCTCCGCGACGCAGATCGAGGACCAGAACACCAACACCGACTGGTACAAGTGGACCCAGCCCGTCGCCGAAGGCGGCATGGGCAAGAGCCCCGCCGTCGGTGAGGGCGTCGACGGGTACACGCTGGCCATCGAGGACATCGACCTCATCGCCGCCCTGAAGGTCGACTCGTACCGCTTCGGCATCGAGTGGGCGCGCATCGAGCCCCGCCGCGGCCAGATCGACGAGCAGGCCATCGCCCACTACAACAAGGTGATCGACGCCCTCGTCGCCCGCGGCATCCGCCCGGTCGTCACCATCCACCACTTCGCCAACCCGGTGTGGGTGGACAACCCGCAGGACGTCACCTGCGCCAACGGGCCCTCGGACACCAACCTCTGCGGCCTCGACCACCCCCAGGGCGGTCCGCTCGTCGTCAAGGCCATGGCCGACTACTCCCGGCTGCTCGCCCAGCGGTTCGGCGACCGCGTCCGCGACTGGGTGACCCTCAACGAGCCCGGCGTGTACATGATGTTCTCGCACGCCTTCGGCGCGGGCCCGCCCGGCAAGGCCGACCTGCCCACCAACTTCGACACGAAGTTCGCACCCGCCGTGCGCACCTACATCGACGCCCACGCCGCCATGTACAAGGCGATCAAGAAGGTGGACCCGGGCGCCAGCGTCGGACTGACCGCCAGCGTCAAGCAGTACGAGGCCGTCCGCGACGGCAAGATCAGCACCGAGCCGCGCGACATCGCCGCCCGGGACCGGTTCCGCCGCTTCTTCGAGCTGAACTTCCTCGACTCGCTGCGCTACGGCACCTTCGACGCCAACTACGACGGCACGCCCGATGAGCAGCACCCCGAGTGGAAGAACACCCTCGACTGGCTCGGCATCCAGCTCTACGACCGCACCGGCGTCACCGACCCGACCACCCCCGGGCCGACGACCCTGCCCGTCATCAACGTCGACGTGTGCGGCGCACCGCCCTGCTTCCCGCTCAAGGACCCGACGTACTTCATCCCCGACATGGGATACGAGTCGGACCCGCAGGGCCTCTACCCCGTCCTCAAGGACTTCAGCAGCCGCTACAAGGGCCTGCCCCTGCTGGTCTCCGAGTCCGGCATGGCCACCGCCTCGGGCAAGCGCCGCGCCGAGTTCATCGTCCGCGCCCTGGAGCAGATCCAGCGGGCCCGCGCCGAAGGTGTCGACGTCCGCGGCTACTACCACTGGAGCCTGATGGACAACTTCGAGTGGCTCGGCGGCTACAAGCCGCGCTTCGGCCTCTACGCCGTCGACCGCACCACCATGAAGCGCACCCCCACCGAAGCGGTGGGCGTCTACGCCCAGGTCGCCGGGTCCCGCACCCTGAGCCCGGCCCTGCGCGCCCAGTACGGCGGCAGCGGACCGCTCACCCCGGAGCCGGGCAACGCACCCGCCGCTCCCGCGGGCACCGCCGACCCTGCCGTCACCGGCCGCCGGGACTGACCCCCACGGCCGGGCGCGGTCGCGCGCCCGGCCCTCCCGTCTTCTGCCGAGGCCTCGGTTCAACGATCTCCAAGGATGCCCAGATGAGCAACGCCCAGGTGAACAGCGGCACCGCTGCCGCACCCGTGCCCGTCGCCGCGGACATGGCCGCCCGGCTCCGGGAGACGATCGCCGGACTCCTCGAGATCGGCGCCGAGTCGGTGGACGAGAACCGTTCCCTGCGGGACCTGGGAATGACCTCCGTCTCTATCGTGGCGATGCTTGAGGACATCTCCGCGTGGCTCGGCCGCCCCGTGCCCGCCTGGGTCGCCTGGCAGTACCCCACCGTGGCCGCCCTCGCCGGGCACCTCGCGGGCAACGAACGGCCCGCGGCGCCCGGCGCCGGGTCCGCCCGCACCCGCAGCCGCGCCCACGCGCAGGAACCCATCGCCGTCGTCGGCCTCGGCTGCCGGCTGCCCGGCGGGATCGAGACCCCCCACGCGCTGTGGCAGAGCCTCCTCGACGGCGTCGACGCCGTGCGCGAGGTCCCCCGCGAACGCTGGAACGCCGGCGAGTGGCTCGACCCGGACCCCCGCGCCCCCGGCAAGATGACCACCCGCTGGGGCGGCTTCCTCGACGACGTCGCCGGCTTCGACGCCGAGCTGTTCCGCATCTCGCCCGCCGAAGCCCGCCAGATGGACCCGCAGCAGCGCATGGCCCTCGAGACCGCCTGGGCTGCCGTGGAGGACGCCCGGATCGTTCCCGGCGACCTCGCGGGCACTCGTACCGGCGTGTTCATGGGCACGATGGCGCAGGAGTACCACCTGGCCACCGGCGCCGACCCGCAGGACATCGATACGCACTCCGCCACCGGCTGGGACAACTCGATCATTCCCGCCCGCATCGCCTACACCCTCGGCCTGCACGGCCCCGCCCTCGCCGTCGCCACCGCCTGCAGCTCCTCGCTGACCGCCACCCACCTCGCCGTGCAGAGCCTGCGCTCAGGCGAGTCCGACCTCGCGCTCGCGGGCGGCGTCAACATCATGCTCAGCCCGAACACCACCGTCGCCATGACCAAGTTCGGCGGCATGAACCCCGACGGCCAGTGCCGCGCCTTCGACGCCGGCGCGGGCGGCTACGTACGCGGAGAGGGCTGTGGCGTCGTCGTCCTGCGCCGGCTGTCCGACGCGCTGGCCGAGGGCGACCGCATCTACGCCGTCATCCGCGGCAGCGCCGTCAACAACGACGGCGCCTCCAACGGTCTCACCGCCCCCAGCCCCCGCGCCCAGGCCGAGGTCCTGCGCGCCGCCTGGCAGGACGCCGCCGTCGCCCCCCGGCACGTCTCCTACGTCGAGGCCCACGGCACCGGAACCCTCCTCGGCGACCCCATCGAGGCCGAGGCCCTGGGTACAGTCTTCGCGGAAGGCCGCGAGGAACCCCTGCGCATCGGCTCGGCCAAGACCAACTTCGGCCACCTGGAACCCGCCGCGGGCGTCGTCGGCCTGATGAAGACCGCCCTGGCCCTGCACCACGGCGAACTCCCCGCCAGCCTCCACTTCGAGACCCCCAACCCGCACATCGACTTCGAGGCCAACCGTCTCGAGGTCGTCGCCGAGCGCCGCCCCTGGCCGCACGGCGGCCGCCGGTACGCGGGCGTCAGCGGCTTCGGCTTCGGCGGCACCAACGCCCACGTCGCCCTCGAGGAGGCCCCCTACCGGCGGCGCCTGCTCGTTCCGCTGGCCGCCGACACCGACGAGGAGCTGCGCGAGGCCGCCGGGGCCCTGGCCGCCCGCGCCCGCGGCGGCCACGGCTGGTACGCCCCCGAACTCCTCGCCCGCGCCACCGGAGCCCAGCGCGTCGTCGCCGCCGTAACCCACCCCGACGAGCTCGCGGACGCCCTGCGCGAGGGCCTCGCCACCCGCACCCCGCGCACCGCGGGCACCCGCCCCTCGCTGGCCTTCTTCTTCTCCGGCCACGGCTCCCAGTGGCTCGGCATGGGCCGCGACCTGCTCGCCGAACCCGCCTTCCGGACCGCACTCGACGCCTGCGACACCGCGATCGCCGAGGTCACCGGCTGGTCCGTCACCGAGGAACTGCTCGCTGGACCCGACACCTCCCGGCTGGACCGCACCGACGTCGTCCAGCCCGTCCTGTTCGCCGTCCAGGTCTCCCTCGCCCGCACCCTGGAGGCCTGGGGCCTGGAGCCGTGCACCGTCTTCGGCCAGAGCATCGGAGAGGTCGCCGCCGCCGTCGTGGCCGGCGCCCTGCCGCTGACCGAAGGCGCCCGCCTCATCGGCACCTGGTCGCAGCTCATCGCCGAACGCGCCGCCGGCCAGGGCACCCTCCTGCTCTGCGAACTCCCGCTGGAGCGCGCCCGCGAGCTCGTCGCCCGCCACCCCGGCCGGATCTCCCTGGCCGGACACCTCGCCCCTGGCCAGAGCGCCCTGTCCGGGCCGCTGGACGCCGTGGCCGCCGTGGAACGCGAGCTCGCCGACGCCGCGGTGCGCTGCCAGCGCGTCAACATCGACTACGCCTCCCACAGCGAGCAGCTCACCGCCCTCGCCCCCGAACTCGAACGCCGCCTGGGCTCCCTGCGCACCCGGCCGGCCGCCATCCCCTTCTGGTCGACCGTCACCAACGGCTTCACCGACGGCACCGCCCTCGACGCCGCGTACTGGGCCCGCAACATGTGCGCGCCCATGCTGATCGCCGAGGCCGTCACCGCGCTCGCCGACGAACGCGGCCTGGCCATCGTCGAGATCGCCCCGCACCCCGTCGCCCGGCACTCCCTCAAGCGCACCCTGACCGCACTTGCCGAAGCGGGCACCGGCAGCGCCGCCGGGCACACCGCCCCCGTCCCGGGCCCCTCCTCGGTCCTGGGCACCGGCCGCCGCGACCGCCCCGCCCGCCGCTCCCTCGAGGACGTCGCCGTCCGCCTGTGGTGCGAGGGCTACGACGTCGACTGGGGCGCCGTCACCGGCCGGCCCCAGCGCCCCGCCCCCACCGCGCCCGTCGCCGTGACCGTCTCCGGCAAGAGCGCCGCCGCCCTCGCCGCAAACGCCGCCGCCCTCGCGGAGCACCTGGCCGGCGCCTCCACGGCCTCCCTGCTCGACACCGCGTACACCGCCGCCGGACGCCGCTCGCACCTGGAACACCGGGCCGTGGCCGTCGCCGCCACCGCCGACGAGGCCGCGGAGGCCCTGCGCGCCCTGGCCCAGGGAGCACCACACCGGGCACTGACCGAAGGCACCGCCCGCCAGGGCGACCTGGCGGTGCTCTTCACCGGGCAGGGCAGCCAGCGCCTGGCCATGGGACGCGCGCTGTACGGCGCCCTCCCCGTCTTCCGGCAGGCCTTCGACGAGGTGTGCGCGGAACTCGACCGCCACCTGCGGATCCCGCTCGTCGCCGTCCTGTTCGCCGACCCCGACGGCGCCGACGGAGCGCTCGTCCACGAGACCGAGTTCACCCAGCCCGCCCTGTTCGCCGTCGAGGTCGCCCTGTTCCGGCAGTGGCAGGCCTGGGGCGTGGAACCGCGCGTACTGGCCGGCCACTCGGTCGGCGAGCTCGCGGCCGCCCACGCGGCCGGGGTGCTCGGCCTGACCGACGCGGCCCGCCTGGTGGCCGCCCGCGGCCGCCTCATGCAGGCCTGCGAGCCGGGCGGGGCCATGGCCTCCGTCGAGGCGTCCGAAGCCGAGGTGCTGGCCGTCCTCGCGGACGTGGACGGCCGGATCGCGGTCGCCGGCCTCAACGGGCCGGCGCAGACCGTCGTCAGCGGCGACACCGCGGCCGTCACCGCCGTCATCGGCCGGTTCGCCGACCGGGGACGCCGAACGCGCAGGCTGGAGGTCTCCCACGCCTTCCACAGCCCGCACATGGACGCGATGCTCGACGCCTACCGGGACGTGGCCCGGGAGTGCGCGTTCGACGCGCCGCGGATCCCGCTCGTCTCCACCGTCACCGGCGCCTGGACGGACACGGACCTCGCACCGGGCGAGGGCATGCGCTCCGCGGAGTACTGGGTCCGCCAGGTCCGCGAACCCGTCCGCTTCCTCGACGCCATGGCCACCCTGGAGCGGGCCGGCATCGCCCGCTACCTCGAATGCGGCCCCGCCGCCGTACTGTCCGCGACGGGCGCAGGCTGCCTCGAACGCGAGGTCCCCTTCATCGCCTCCCAGCGGGCCGACGAGAGCGACGAGGCCCGCACCCTCGTCCAGGCCCTCGGCGCGCTCCACGTCAGCGGCCAGGACATCGACTGGTGCAAGGTGTTCACCGGCACCTCCGCCACGGTCACCGACCTGCCCACGTACGCCTTCCAGCGCGAACGCCACTGGATCGACGCCCCCGACCGGGTCCCCGGCGGCCGCTCCGCCGCCGACGACGCCCTGTGGCAGGCCGTCGGAAGCGGCGCGGCCGACCGCGTCGCCGAACTCCTCGGCATCGACGACAGCGTCACCGACGCCGCCGCCGTCGCCGCCCTGCTGCCCCACCTCGCCGCCTGGCGCGAACGCCAGGACCACGCCGACACCGTCGCCGACTGGCTGTACGAGCAGACCTGGGAGCCCGCGCGAGCACTCCCCGCCTCCGCCGCCGCAGGCCACTGGCTGCTCGTCGCCCCCGACGCGGCGCGGGAGCTGGCCGCCGCCGTCGCCGAGGCGCTCACCGCCACCGGCGCCACCGTCCACCGCCTCCCGGCCCACGACGACCGCACCGACTACGGGGCCCCGCTGGCCGCGCTCACCGCGGAACTCGGTGACCGGCAGCTCACCGGCGTACTCGCCCTCACCCCCGCCGACACCACCGCCCACCCCGCCCACCCGGCCACCACCACGGGCGCAGCCCAGAGCCTGGCCCTCGTCCAGGCCCTCGGCGACGCCGCCGTCCGCGCCCCGCTGTGGCTCGTCACCCAGGGCGCCGTCCACGCCGCCCCCGCCGACCCGGCCGCCCGGCCCGAACAGGCCCTCGCCTGGGGCCTGGGCCATGTCATCGCCCTGGAACACGGCACCCGCTGGGGCGGCCTCGTCGACCTCCCGGCCGACCCCGCGCAGGCCCTGGCCGAGGCCCCGCGTCTCGCCGCAACTGTTAACGGCGTTAACGGCGTTAACGCCCCGGGCACCGGCTCGGCCGGCACCGAGGAGCACCTGGCCCTGCGCCCCACCGGCGTGTACGTCCGCAGGCTGCGCCGGGCCACCGCGCCGGCCGCCACCCCCTGGACCCCCCGCGGCACCGTCCTGATCACCGGCGGCAGCGGGGCCCTGGCCGGCCACCTCGCGCAGCGGCTCGCCGAGCGCGGCGCCGAACACCTTGTCCTCGTCTCCCGGCGGGGCCCCGCGGCCGAGGGGGCCGCCGAGCTCACCGCCCGCCTCGAAGCCGTCGGCGCCCGCGTCACCTTCGCCGCCTGCGACCTCACCGACCGCGGCCAGACCCAGCGACTCTTGGACGGCCTCAACGGCGAACAGCCGCCCCTGCGCGCCGTGTTCCACACCGCGGGCATCCTCGACGACCGCCTCCTGGACCGCCTCGACACCGAGGCCCTGGCCGCCGCCGCGGCACCCAAGCTCGGCGCGGCCCGCCTGCTGGCCGAGCTCACCCGCGACCACGCGCTCGACGCGTTCGTCCTCTACTCCTCCGTCGTCGGCGTCCTCGGCAACCTCGGCCAGGCCAACTACGCCATGGCCAATGCCGCCCTCGACGCCTTCGCCGAAACCCTGCGCGCCGACGGCGTCCCCGCCCTCAGCCTCGCCTGGGGCCCCTGGGCCGACGGCGGCATGACGCACGGCGCCGCCGAAGCCCAGCTGCGCGCCGCCGGACTCGCCCCCATGGCCGTGGCCCGCGCCCTGACGGCCCTGGACTCGGCCCTCGCCTCGGGCCGCTCCCTCGTCGTCGCCGACATCGACTGGCAGAAGGCCGCCGCCGGCTACGGCGAAGCCCGCCCGCGCCGCTTTCTCGACGAGATCGCGGAAGCCCGTACCGCACCGGCCGCCGCCACCGCTGCCGCCGACGCCGCCGCCGCTGATACGAACCCCTTCCTGAGCAGCGTCCTGGCCCTGCCCGAGGCGGACCGCGCGGCCCACGTCACGGCCGTGCTCGCCGCCGAGGCCGCCGCCGTGCTCGGCATCAGGAACCCGGAATCCCTGGACCCGGAACGCGGGTTCAAGGACCTCGGGTTCGGCTCGATGATGTCCATCGACTTCGCCGCCGGCGTCCAGAAGCGCACCGGCGTCACCACACCCAAGACGCTGGCCTTCGACTGCCCGAACCTCAGCACGGCCACCGAATGGCTGCTCGCCAAAGTCGCCCCCGCGGCCCACGCCGCCGTCCCGGCCGGCCCCCAGGCCGCCCCCCGCTCCGGCCGCGGCGACGAGCCGCTCGCCATCGTCGGAGTAGGCCTGCGCATGCCCGGCGGAGCCCACGACCTCGACAGCCTCTGGACCGTCCTCGCCGAAGGCCGCGACACGGTCACCACCGTGCCCGCGGACCGCTTCGACATCGAGGCCTTCTACGACGCCGACCCGGACGCGGAGGGCCGTACGTACGCCCGCCGCGCCTCCTTCCTCGACGACGTCGCCCACTTCGACGCCGCCTTCTTCGGCATCAGCCCGCGCGAGGCCGAGCCGATGGACCCCCAGCACCGCCTGCTCCTCGAAGCGGCCTGGACCTCCCTCGAGGACGCCGGGATCCGGCCCCGCGAGCTGCGGGACTCCCGTACGGGCGTGTTCGTCGGCGCGGGCGTCGGCGAGTACGGCAAGTACCGGCAGAGCGGGGCCCCCGACACCTACACGCTGACCGGCACCCTGCCCAGCTTCAACGCGGGCCGCCTCTCCTACCACCTCGGCCTCCAGGGCCCGGCGCTGTCCGTGGACACCGCCTGCTCCTCCTCCCTGGTCGCCCTGCACCTGGCCTGCGAGGCGCTGCGCAGCGACGAGTGCGAACTCGCCCTGGCCGGCGGCGTGCAGGTGCTCGCCGACCCGGGCGCCTTCATCGCGCTCAGCCGCTCGCACGCCCTGTCCCCGGACGGCCGCAGCAAGACCTTCTCCGCCGAAGCGGACGGCTACGGCCGCGGCGAGGGCGTCGGCGTGCTCGCCCTCATGCGGCTCTCAGACGCGCAGGCGCAGAACCGTACGGTCCTCGGCGTCATCCGGGCGACCGCCATCAACCACGACGGCGCCAGCAGCGGCATCACCGCCCCCAACGGCACCTCCCAGCAGAAGGTCATCCGCGCCGCCCTCGCCTCGGCCGGCCTCGCGCCCGCCGACGTCGACTACGTCGAATGCCACGGCACCGGCACCTCGCTGGGCGACCCGATCGAGGTGCAGGCGCTGGCCGCGGTCTACGGCGAAGGCCGCACGCAGGGGCGCGAGCTGGGGCTCGGCACCGCCAAGAGCGTCATCGGGCACCTGGAGTCGGCGGCCGGTGTCGCGGGCGTCTGCAAGATGCTCGCCTCCTTCCGGCAGGACGCCCTCCCGGCGACCCTCAACAGCTCCCCCCGCAACCCGAACATCGCCTGGGACGAACTCCCGGTCCGGGTCGTCGACTCGCACACGCCGTGGGAGCGGGACCCGTCGCGGCCGCGCCGCGCGGGCGTCTCGTCCTTCGGCCTGAGTGGTACGAACGCCCACGTGGTGCTGGAGGAGCCCCCGGCCGCCGCGCCGACCGCCCCGGAAACCGAGGCGACCGCGTCCTTCCACCCGGTGGTGGTGTCGGGGCGTGACGAGGCCGCGCTGCGGGAGCAGGCGGGCCGTTGGGCGGACTGGGCCGAGGAACGTCCCCGGGTTCCGGTGACCGATGTGGCGGTGACGGCTGCCCGGCACCGTTCGCACTTCGAGTCGCGGGCGAGTGTGGTCGCGGCTGATTCCGCCGGTCTGGTGGAGGCGCTGCGGTC
>NZ_JBEORW010000061.1:0-32430 GCF_040302565.1 Streptomyces sp. NPDC097981 | reverse complement strand
TGTACCGCTTGCTCGTATTGCTCTTCTTGCTCACTACCTGGAACTGCTTCCTCCGGGGCTGTCCGCCCCAGTATCAGGCTGTCCAGCTCAGAGGGAACTTCAGAGCACCTCCACGCCCGTCCCCCGTTCAGCGTATGACCGGGGTACGACCTCCACTGCTCTACGGGACCGGAGGGCAGATGCCGGAGCAGGGCCGGGAATCCGGAGCGGCCCGGGCAGCGCACAGCGGCGGGCCATGCGGCCGGCCGCTCTTTGCGGCGGCATCCGATACCGGGAGGGAGGCGGTTCGCCCGGCGGGCTTCACGACGCTCCACGTGCCGGTGGCCCTCGTTTCGCCGACCGCGGAGGACCGGCAGATCCCGCCCGGACTGGTCGGTCCGCCAAAGCCCCGGACAGCGGGCCCAGCACTGCCGCTGTCGCATGCGCCCTGCCGGTACGTGACGGCCTGCGGGCAGCCCCTGGTCGTGCCCGACGCCCGCGCCGCCGACCGGTTCCGTACCAGAAGCGCTGACGCGCGCCCTGGGAGAGCACCGGATCCGGGACAGGTTCCCCGCCGCCGTCTTGACCACGGGTCCGGCCCGGCGCCGGGTCGCGTGCGCACGCGGAAGACGTCTGCGGGCGAAACCCGTGAACGCGTCCGGCCACGACTCCCCCGTTGGCGGGCAGGCCGTTCGGGTGCAGTCGGCGCCGTGGCGGGATGGCGGCCGGATGCCGGGTAGGCGTCGGGTATGAACGCACACACCCTCGACACCTCGACGGCGGCCGGGCACACCGCGGTGCTCGACACCGCATCCACATGGTGGCTGACGGCCCTGGACCGGACCGAACGAACGACGGTGGCCGATCCGGTGATCAGGGCTCTCCAGCGTGGGATCCGTTCGCTCCCCCTGGGCGGGATGCGTGATCTGTTGCGCGGCCGGCCGCTGGGGCACCCCGTACATCCCGTGCTGGTTCAGCTGCCGATCGGCTGCTGGCTGTCGGCCGCCGTACTGGACGTCGTACCGGGGGCCCAGCGCGCGGCAACGACCCTCACCGCCGTCGGGCTGGCCGGGGTTGCCCCGGCAGCGGTCGCCGGCTGGGCGGACTGGGCCGACCTCCCGCCCGAGCAGGCCCGGGTCGGGCTGGCCCACGCGGTATCCAACGTGGCGGCGGTGGCCTGCTACGCCGCCTCCCTGACGGCCCGGCTCCGCGGCCGCTCGGCGAAGGGCACGCTGTGGTCATGGGGCGGGCTGACGGCGGTCGCGGTCAGTGGTGCGCTGGGCGGACACGTGGCCTACCGGCAGGCCGTCGGACCGCATCCGGCGGCCTAGTGTCTTGTGGGTGGCCGCCCGTAGGGCGGGGCCGGGGGCCTGGCCTCGCTGGCGAGACGATGCACTGCGTGGCCCCCGAAGTCTCATGCGGCCCGCGCAGGGGGCCGCGGTCATGGGCGACACAGGGTCCCCGCCCTGCAATCTCCCTGTCCGGAATGACCTCGCATTCAGAGCAACACTCGGTCGCCCTCGGCAACCCGGAGGGCGCCCTGTTCACCGTTCTCGCCCCGCAGGATTGACTGCACCGGTCACCTCGGCGGACGCCCCCACACGGTGTCGCGCGTCTCCTCGTCCCGGCCGACGCCCGATGGGCGGCCCGGTCACCTGCCGGTATCGGGTACGGGATCCAGGCGTTCGCCCGGGCTGCCCTGCTGCTGGGGCCCCGGCACCGCCGCCGTCACCCGCGTACGACTGCACGCACGTTCCCGATGCTGCCGCAGTCGGCCGCGAGCTGCCGCTCCCGCTCCCGCAGGAATGCAGCCCCGAGCTCAGCCCTCCGCTCGTCGGGCACGTTCTCCCTGGCGTCGTTGAGGATCGTCCGCTCCTCCTCGTCGAGGTGGTGGGAGACCGCCTTGGCCAGGTCCTCCAAGCGCGCGTCCCACTCGTCGGAACCCACCTCGGACACCTCGAGCAGCGCCAGGAGGGCCTCGTTGCCCTCGGCGTGCTCCTCGGAGCCGTGTTCGACGTCCTCGTTGTCGACGTCCTTGAACCTTTTCAGCGCGCCGTACACCTCGGCCTCCTCGGCCTCGCCGTGCGCGATGAGCAGCGCGGAGAACTTCGCGAGGGCGCCCGCCCGGTCCGCCTCCACACTACGCATCCGGCGAAAGAGGTCCTCCATCGTGCGGTGGTCCTTGAGGATCACGGCGACGACGTCGTGATCCAGTTGCTTCTCCGCGGCCATGCCACGTACCTCCTGCTCCCGGTCCTCCTGCTCCCGGTCTTCGCTTCACGTGGCGCTTGCTCGATGGCGGTGAGTTCAAACCCGGCCGGCGGGGTCGGCGCCGGCCTTGCGGGTTTCTGCGGCGCCCACCGGGGCAGCCGCGTGACGAGAAACGAAGAGCCCCCGGAACGGAGGCCTGAAGATGTCAACCAATTCGCTGATAGCCGTCATCGTCGTGGCGGTGGTCGTCGTGCTCGCGCTCGCGGCGCTGCTGTGGATGCTGGCCCGGCGACGCCACCTGCGTGAACAGTTCGGGCCGGAGTACGACCGCACTGTCGAGGAGCGCGGCGACAAGCGCTCCGCCGAGCGCGATCTGCGCGCCCGCGAGGAGCGGCACGACCAGCTCGACATCAAGGAGCTGTCGCCCGAGCGCCGGCGCCAGTACGCGGACGAGTGGACGCGTGTGCAGCAGCAGTTCGTGGACCGGCCGGAAGGTTCCGTTGCAGGGGCCGACGATCTCCTGACCCGGCTGATGGGTGAGCGTGGCTATCCCACCGACGGGTACGACGGGCAGCTGCGCGACCTGTCCGTGGAGCACGGGCGCACGCTCGAGGAATACCGGGCCGCCCACGCCGTCAAGGTGCGCAGCGGTGCAGGAGAGGCCACGACAGAGGAGCTGCGCGGGGCGTTGGTGCACTACCGCGCCCTGTTCGAAGATCTCCTCTCCGACCAGAGGAGCCGATGACATGCGCGACCACGAAGAGAAGGCGGGGCGGGAGTCCGAGCCCGCCCTGACGACGGAAGACCTCGCACGTCCGGCGCCGTCCCGTGACCGGGACGCGGCCGTCTACCCCGGCGAGGCCACCGGCGGGCAGAGAGACGCGACGCAGGCACCGGCGGAGGAGCCTGCCGGGGACCAGGAAAGGGAGCCGGGTCGCGAACCCGAGAGCAAAGAGGAACCGCTGCTGGGCACCGCGGAGGCGGAGCGGTACCGCACCAGGTGGAGCGAGATCCAGGGCCGGTTCGTCGACGACCCTCAGGAAGCGGTCCGGTCGGCGGACGCCTTGGTGGCGGAGGTCATGCAGAGCTTCGCGGGCACCCTCTCCGAGCACCGGAGCGGGCTCGAGAAGCAGTGGGACCAAGGGGAGCAGGTGGCCACCGAGGACTTGCGGCAGGCTCTGCGGGCCTACCGTTCGCTGGTCAACCGGCTGCTGGACACCTGAGCCGCCAGATCCGGACGTGCTCGTGCCTCACCGGGCCACTCTTGGGTTCTAGTCAACGTCGCAACACCCGCACACCGGGTAGGCGAGGAAAGACACGAGCAGCACTGCTGGGGAACGCCCGAACGGCAACCGGGTGTCCCCCAGAAGGGAAGCAGAGATTCCTCGAACTGACACGCGAAGGCGTGAGCATCAGGGGAGCCAGCCGCATCGCCGGAATCAACCGCAGAACCGGGCAAGAGTGGCTGAATGGACGTGCTGAGCGCGTAACCGCCCGGGAGGGCATGAGCAAGGCAATCCGGGCTGCGGTGCACCCGGTCGTTGGCGCTCCACCCAAAGTTCGCCCCCAACCTGCGCACGGGCGAGCTGAAAGCCCCCGTGGGCCCCGCTTCGAGCCGCTACCTGTCAGAGGAGGAGCGCATGCGGGTCGCCGACCTGCGACGGGATAGGAAGTCCATCTGATTGATCGCGGCGACCCTGGGCCGCAACCCGTCGACCGTCAGCCCTGAGATCCGGCGCAACTGCAACCCCGCCGTCGGGCCGACCCACGCGGCGTACTACCGCCCTTTCGCCGCACAGAAGCGGGCGGAGTCGCGGCGGCCGCGCTCCAAGGAGCGAAGACTCGAAATCTGCCCTGCGCTGCAAGCCTTCGTCCAGGCGCACCTGGACGAGAAGTGGAGCCCCGAGCAGATCGCGAACATCCTCCGCCGAGGTTCTTCCTTCTCGCTATTCGGCCCGTGCGGGGACCGTGCCCGCTCGCTGCGCGGATGCCCCTGGCGCCTGCCCCGTGAGACGGACCTCAACCGGAGTCGGCGCAGGACCGGGCGAAGAGGCTGGCCGGGGACCCGTTCGTACTGGACCTGCGCGCGCAGTACCGGGGACGGGCGTGCCATGCTCAAGGGATGAAGGGCGATGCCGCGGGCGAGGGTGCCGCACCCGAGGTGCTGGCGCTCGCCAAGGTGGTAGCCAGGCTGCGGTCAGAGATCGTGGACCTGGAAGACGTCGCCGCGACCACGGCCGTCGTCGAGCGGGCCAAGGGCGTCCTGATGGCCCAGGCGGGCGTATCCGCCGACACGGCCTACGAGATCCTCCTCAGCCGCGCCGGTGACCGGGGCCGCACCCTGCTGGAGGAGTGCTGGATCCTCCTGGGCCGGATACACTCGCGCCCGCCGCCCCGGCGCGCGCCCGCCGACCCGCCCACCGCCGCCGCGGCCACCGTCGTGGTGAAGGAGCCGCCCGCCCCGGCCTTCGGCGCCGGGGGCCATCTCGTGGGCGGCGCCGCGCTGCGCCCGCTCCTGGCCCGGCTCGCTGCCGGCCTGACGACGGCCCACGGCGGGGATGACGTCGCGGAGCTGCTACGGACCGTGCTCGGCGGGGACGCCGGCGTTGATGCGGTGATGATCTACTCCCTGACCTCCGCCGGGAGCCTGGAGCTGACCGGCCGCGCCGGAATCGACGAGGAGCTGGCCGAGCAGTGGCGCCACATACCCCCGCTCAGCGGCGTCGCCGCCCACGAGGCCATCGCCGGGGGCCGCGCCCTGTGGTTGGAGGACCCGGCCGAGGACGCCCGCCGGTACCTGCTCATCGCGGAGCCGCCGGACCGGTGGCCCTCGCGCGCCTGGCTCCCCGTACCCGTCGACGGGCCCGCGACGGTTGCCATCGGCTTCCTGCGGACGCAGCTGGGTCCCTTCGCTGCCGACACCCGGGCGCTGCTGCGGCAGGCGGCCCGGTTGTGCGCAGGCTCGCTGGGGCTGCCGGAGCGGCCCCGCGACGCCGGTACCGAGGGGGTCGATGACGGCGTCGACGTGACGTCCGTCCAGCGGATGCTGGACGCGCTGGCCGGACCCGCGATCCTGCTCACTCCGCTGCGCTCGAAGGCGGGCGAGGTGGAGGACTACCGCATCGACGCGGCGGCGCCCGAGTCGGTGGACGTGGCCGGGAGGCGCGGCAAGGAGCTCGTGGGCCGCCGGATCCTGGAAACGTACCCGACCGTGGTGGGCACCCCCCTGTGGGGCGGATATCTGGAGACCCTCACCACGGGGACCGGGTACGAGGGAGGACCCTTCACCTATGAAGAGGTGGTCGCCGGCGTGCCGCGCAGGTCCGTCTACTCGGTCCGGGCATCCAGGCTGGGAGACCGCCTGGTCGTGTCGTGGATCCGCCACGACACCAGCGAGCGCGAGGCGCGCCGGCTCGCCGACATGCAGCGGTTGGGCACCCTCGGTTGGGCGGACTGGAACCTGGCGACCGGGACCATCACCTGGTCCGATCAGATGTACGCCATCCTCGGCCGCGATCCCCGGGACGGGCCGATGACACTGGAGGAAGTACCGCGGTACCTCCTGCCCGACGACCTTCCGGTCGTGGCCGCGGCCGTCCAGCGGCTGCTGAGCGAGGGGGAGGCCGTCGACCAGCCGTTCCGGATCGCCACCGCGCGCGGAGTGCGGCACCTGCGGTTCGTGGCCGAGGCCCTGACGGACGCCGACGGCACCCCGATCGAGGTGCACGGCTTCTTCCAGGACCTCAGCGCGCAGCGCGGCGCCGAGCTCGCGCTGCTCGAGAGCGAACGAGCCGTCCTCCTCCAGCGCGGCATGCTGCAGGCCGAACGGGCGCTCGCCGCACGCCTCCAGGAGACCCTGCTGCCGATTCCCGATCAGTCCCTGGAGCTGGCCGGTCTGTTCATCGACGTCGCCTACGTTCCCGCCGACCGGGGGGTCAACGTCAGCGGCGACTGGTACAGTGCCATCGAACTGCCGGACGGCAGCGCCCTGTTCGTCGTCGGGGACGTGGCCGGCCACGGTCTGGCCGCCGTCGGCACCATGGCCCAGCTGCGGTTCACCGCGAAGGGCATGACGATCACCGGCTCCCCCCTGCCCGACGTCCTGCGCCGGCTCAACACCCTCTTGCTCCATACCGCGTCGGACCCGTCCGGCATCGCCACCGCCACCATGGTCATGGCCCGGTACCAGCCCTGGGACCGGCGTCTGACCTGGGTCCGGGCAGGCCACCTGCCCCCCTTGCTGGTCCGCGGCGACCGGGCGGGCTTCCTGGAACAGCCGCCGGGCACCCTCCTCGGCGCCACTTTCGACACTTCCTATGAGCAGGCCGTCATCGACCTGTTGCCGGGCGACCGCCTGCTGTTCTACACCGACGGACTCGTGGAGAAACCGGGCGAGGATCTGGAGATCGGGCTCGACCGGCTGGCCGCGGCCACCATGCGGCTCCTCCGGGAGGGGCACGGCGAAACCCTCGCCCGTACGCTCGCCGCGCTGTGCCCGGGCAACCGCGACGACATCTGCGTCCTGGACATCCATGTCCCGGACGACCCATGATCCGCTGCACCGGGCACGGCCCGCGCCGCGCAAGCGCCTGGACCTCTGCCCGGTCTCGCACTTGGACGGCAAGCGACCGGGTAGGCGCAGTACGCCCCGAAGAACTCGGACGGGAGAAGCCATGACAACCTCAGCCGTTCATCTGACCGGGCACGGAGAGGGGGTGTGTGCGTGATGCCCACGACGAGCGGAGAACGTTTCACCATCGAGGCGAAGTCCCTCCCGGAGGCGACGGTTCTGGTCACGGCGGGGGAACTCGACCACGACACCGCCGAGCCCCTGCGGCAGGCGCTGGACGCAGCGTGTCGGGAGGGCGGGAGACTGCTGGTGGATCTCAGCCGCCTGGATTTCTGCGACTCCACAGGATTGAACCTGTTGTTGAGCGGCCGGCTCGCGGTCCAGGAGGCGGGCGGCAGCCTCGAACTCATCGGCCTATACCCCCCGGTCGCACGCATGTTCTACATCACGGGCGCGGACCGGCTCTTCCAGGTCCACCCCGATGTGGAAGCCGCGCTGGCCCATCCCCGGCGCGCGTAGCGGAGGAGCACACATGGACGTGGGCCGGTCACCGGAGGTGACCCGACGCCTCGCGCTACGCAGCGCCGCGAACGCGGTCACCCGTTGCCGCGACTTCACGCGTCAGACTCTCGCCGAGTGGCGCTGGCCACCGGGCCCCGGGGACGACACGTCCGGGTCGGACCTCACCGACGACGCCCTGCTCCTGGTCTCCGAAGTCATTGCCAACGCCTGCCTGCACGCAGGCGGGCCAACGTCCCTGGTGCTGCGCTGCACCGCCGAGCGGCTACGGATCGAAGTGACGGACGAGAGCCCCACCCCACCACGGACCAGGCACCGTTTCGACCCGTCCCGGCCCGGCGGGCACGGACTGCTCATCGTGGAAAGGCTGGGCCGGAAGTGGGGGTGGAGTCCCGCGGTCGCAGGCCCGGGCAAATGCGTGTGGGTGGAGATGGACTCCCACTGAGCCCCGCCCCCAGCGGTCAGTTCTCGGCGGTGGAGCGGATCCGCGCCCACAGCGGCAACGCGAACCACCACAGCAGGTACCAGTCCAGCACGCCACCCACGACCCACGGCACGAGGGCGTTGTTGTGTGTCGCGACCCGCAACACGAGCAACAGGGCCGCGGTACAGGTGCCAAGCAGCAGGACCAGGCCCATGAAGGTCAGGTGAAGGCCAGGCGCGCGCTTCGAGCACGGCCCGCACCCTGGGGTCGGCGCCCCGTCCCTGTTGTGGCCCGGGGGCGTGAACGGGGTCTGACCGCTTTCGTGGTAGGCGGCCAACGCATCGAGTACTGGTGCCTTCGACTGGTCCATGCCCCGCGCCTGCCCCGTGACCGTGGGAGAAAACGGACATCCGGCGGTGAGCGCGCCGCAGCCCATGGAGCCCGCTCCTGGCGGACCTGGTCACCGGGCTGGACCGAGATGCTGCTCCAGCCAGTCCGCGGCAGGCCGCCGGTAGAGCCTCCGGTTGTCCGCCCGCAGGAACTCGTGCCGCTCGTTGCACAACATCAGCTGCCATGCCGGCACGCCGCGGTCGCGCCGCGCGGACGAACTGTTCCGACTCCGTCGGCAGCACGTTCGTATCGTTTTCGCCGTGGACGGCCAGCACAGGGGCGCGGAGCTGTTCGATGCGGCTCATCGGGGACAGGGCGCGCAGCAGTTCCCGGTCGTGTTCGGGGTGCCCGTGCTTGGCGGCTGCGGACTGCGCGATCCACGCCTCCGTACCGGCGAAGAACGTGGCGAAGTCCGACGTCCCGCAGGCCGCGGGACCCGGCCCGCAAAAGGTCCGGACGCCACACGAGGGAGGTCATGGTGAGGTAGCCGCAGTACGAGCGGCCCATCACCCCCAGCCTCAGGGGATCCGCGTACCCGAGCGAAACCACAAAGTGCGGCGCAGTCGACTATCGCCGCGAGCCGGCCGGCGCCGAGGCCGGCGTCCCGCGCCACGACTTCCGGTGGTCCCAGCGGTCACCGGCCCGCTGGTCGTCTGCGTCCATGCAGCGGGCGTGCCCGGCCAGGCAGGGGTTCATGTCCGGCTGCCGCGCTTGTCCCCCGCTCAGGTGCGCAGGAGGAGGAGTGCGATGTCGTCGGTGTTGCGGGCGGCCGGGCCGGAGCCGCCGAGGACGGCCTCGACGAGGTCGTCGAGGCCCCTCCCGGCGTTCTCAGCGAGGACCGATACGAGCACGTCCGTACCCCGCTCCGCGTCGACCCCCGCGGCGGTGGGCTTCTCGACCAGACCGTCCGTGTAGAACGCGAGCAGCGTCCCCGGGGCCAGGTCCAGGCGGGTGACTGGGCAGGGGGCGTGGACGCCGACGCCGAGCAGAGGGGCGGGGTCGAGCTCCACGCGACGCGGCAAGGCGCCTGGAGCGTGGACCAGCGGGGGCGGGTGTCCCGCGCTGGCCAGGGTGGCCAGCCCGCTGGCGAGGTCGATGTGGGCGTACAGGCAGGAAGCGAGGAGGTCGGTGTCCAGGCCTTCCAAGAGGCGGGCCGTGCGGGTGAGGACCTCGTCGGGCGGGGCGCCCGCCGTTGCCCGGACCGCAGTGCGGAGCTGCCCCATCAGGGCGGCCGCTGCGACGTTGTGACCCTGTACGTCTCCGATGACGGCGGCGACGGTTGTGGCATCCAGGACGATGACGTCGTAGAAGTCGCCGCCGATCTCCATGCCGCGGCCGGCCGGCAGGTAGCGGGCCGCGATCTCAAGGCCGGGGACGACGGGCAGGCTGTGCGGGAGGAGTGCCTGCTGGAGGCCGTGCGCGAGGTCGTGGGCGGTGTCGTACAGCCGGGCTCGGTCCAGTGCCTGGGCGATCAGGCCGGCCAGCGAGGTGAGGACGGCGCGCTCGTCCGCGGTGAAGGCGTGCGGCTGGTCGTAGGAGAGGATGCAACAGCCGACCGGCCGGCCGGAGATCATCAGGGGCAGGAAGGCCCAGGCCTGTTTCCCGCTCATCAGCGGGGCGCGGGGATGGGCCTCGGCCATTTCGCGCGGGCT
Organism: Streptomyces sp. NPDC097981; assembly: GCF_040302565.1. Classification (NCBI taxonomy): domain Bacteria; kingdom Bacillati; phylum Actinomycetota; class Actinomycetes; order Kitasatosporales; family Streptomycetaceae; genus Streptomyces; species Streptomyces sp. NPDC097981. The sequence goes on along the minus strand of NZ_JBEORW010000061.1, from coordinate 22,685 downwards.
GCCGAAGAAGGCCGGGGCGCCGCTGGTCAGCACCTGCCCTGCGGGGGTCAGTTCCGTGTCCAGGGGCAGGCCGTCGAGGCGGTCGATGACGACCTGGTCGTACCCGTGGTAACCGGTGATCTTCAGTCGGCCCGCGTCGGCCGCGGAGAGGACCAGAGCATCGGCTCCGAAGGCGGGCAGGATCTGGTGAGCGACGAGTTCGACGACGTCGCGGACGGCGACGGTCTCGGTCAGGGCGGCCGACAGGTGCAGGAGCTGATAGACCCGTCCTGCCTCGGCGCGCCCGCCCACCCCCGGCCGGGGCCGCTCGGGCGCAGGCGAGTCGGCCTGCTCCGTCCCTGCGGCGCCGTCCGCTACGGTGATGCGGACGCTGATGCCGCTGGTGTCCGGGTACAGCTCGAAGCGCAGACGGCCGCCGTCGGGAGGCCTGCGGGCGGTGAACTCGACCGCGTCCCGGCTGATGACTGCCGTCCGGTAGCGGTCCTCGACCAAAGGGGCGTCGAGCCAGGGCAGGGACTGCCACGGCCGCGTGCCCAGGAGATGCGCGGCGCTGCGCCCGAGCAACTCGGCGGCGGTGCCGTCGAGGAAGGCGATCCGTCCCTCAAGATCCAGTGCAAGGGCGCCTTCGGGCAGGCGCTCGGCCCAGTCCGCGGCTGCGTGCGGCTCGTGGCCGCCGTACGGGCGCGGCAGTACGGCCGGGACGACGCGGGGCTGTTCGGGGGCCGCGGGCGGGACGTCGGGTCCCGCCGCGCCCAGAATCCGGGCGAGTCGGCGGGCTTCGGCGGTGATGTGGTGGAGCTCGCGGCGGGTGGCAGCGGCGGGATGGCTGGCGGGCCACAGCAGCAGGAGCGCTCCCCGGGGGCCCGTGCGGCCCGGCAGGGGTATGGCGGCGAGCGCGAATCGATAGGGCAGGGGCGCGGCAGCCCTGGGGTACGTGTGCGCCAGGTCCTCCTGGGAGCCGACCCACACGAGCCGGTCCTCGCGGACCGCGTCGCCGACGGGGGTGGCGGCGTCCACCGGGATCCGGTACCAGGGGCGGGCCACCTCCTTGGGAACGCCGCAGAGCACTGCCAGCCCGAGGCTGCGTCCGGGCACGCCCCACAGGTAGACGGCGCCGCCGGATGCCCCGGTGCGCCGGACCGACTCGGCCAGGGCACCGTCCAGCGGTGCGGTGTCTGCGGGCTCGGCGCCGACACCGCCCGTGTGGTCACTGCGCCCGGTCAAGGCCACCTCCCGGACGGATCACCCGACGGATATACCAGGACCATGCCGGAACAAGGCGGTTGCCTTCGGCTGCTCCTTGTATGCCGTGTGCCCGGACCTCCGCACCGGAAACGGCGGCCCGCGCGGGTGCGTCGCGGGCACGGGAACGGGCAGGCGCAGGACCGTACCGGAAGCGACGTGCGGAGGAGGGCGATGAACAAGAGCAAGCTCGCCTACCGGCCGATCGGCCTGGCGCTCGGCGCCGCCGGCGGGCTGATCGCTGGGCTGGTGTTCAAGCAGCTGTGGAAGGCGGTGGGCGGTGCGGGCGATGCGCCCGACGCCATGGACGAGGAACGCTCCTGGCCCGAGATCCTGATCGCCGCCTCCTTGCAAGGGGCACTCTTCGCAGCGGTCAAGGCGGCCCTGGAGCGGGCCGGGGCCACTGGTGTCCGCCGCCTGACCGGGACCTGGCCCGCGTGAGGCGTGGGGCTTTCCTGTGTGCGCAGCCGTGGCGGCGGTGAAACAGGGTAGGCGCCCGGGGAGCGAGAGGAGATCGCCATGCCACGTGGTTCCTCCCCGAAGCGGGAACGACAGTACGAGCACATCAAGGAGTCCGCCGAACAGCGCGGCGAGTCGACGGAGCGCGCCAAGGAAATCGCTGCCCGGACGGTGAACAAGGAACGCGCCCAGGCCGGGGAATCCAAGACGGCAAGCAGGTCGTCCGTCCAGGACATGCCCGCGTCGAAGCGCGGCGGCCAACGCTCCCACAGCGGCTCCCAGGGACCCACGAAGGACCAGCTGTACAACGAGGCCAAGCAGCGCAACATCAAGGGGCGCTCGCAGATGGACAAGGCCGAGCTGAAGCGCGCTCTGGGCCACTGACGACTTCGGGCGCCCGGGACGTACGGCGCGACAGTTCCGTCCACGCCCACCAGTGATACCGGCCGGACGCGTTCAGCCGGCCGGTATCACGGAGAACAGGCTGTCGTCGAGGCGGGCCAGGAGGTCGGCCGGGTCCCGGTAAACGGCGGCAGCTCCCGCGTCCTCCAGGTCAGCGCGGGGGATCCCGCCACAGCAGGCCGACGGCAGTCACACCGGCCCGGACGGCGGCCTTCATGTCCCATACGGTGTCACCGACGAACACCGCGCGCCCGGACGGCGTCCCGGCCAGTTCGAGGGCGTGGTGAAGGGGGTCGGGCGCGGGCTTGCCCTGCTCCACGTCGTCGGAGGTGGCGGTGTCGGTGATGGCGTCCTCGGCGTCGATGGCCCGGCGCAGGGCGCCCAGTTCACTGTCCTTCGCGGAGGTGACCAGCAGCACCTTCCAGCCGGCCCGCGAAAGCGCCCGCAGCAGGCCGCCCGCCGAGTCCAGGGCGGGGAGCCGGTCGAAGTAGGTGGCGTACAGGGTGTCGTGGGCGGCGCTCAGCCGGTCGTCGCCCGAGCGGTCGCGGTCCTCTCCGAGGAGGTGGTCGAGGAGGTCCTCGCCGGGCAGGCCGATCGCCCGGTGGATGTCGTGCGTGGCCACCCGGTGCCCGGACTGGCGCAGCGCCTCCCACCAGGAGGTGACGTGGAGGTGGTTGGTGTCCGTGAGGGTGCCGTCGACGTCGACGAGTGCGGCGCGGTTCATGGCGGCTCCGTAAGTTGTTATGCGGTCCGGGAGGGCCGGATGTGGCTGATGACGGCTTGCCAGTTGTGGCTCCTGAGGAGTGGCCATCCGGCTCTCCGGGGCGCCCTGGCTGCTGATTGAGATGTGCGCGCCTTGTGCGGTCGCTGTTTACGGAGCGGACAGCGGGGTGTTCCTCGGGCCAGTGGCATGTCGCATGCAGCGAGGAGGGGCGAATGGGCGAGCGGCCTGGCGGAGCCTGGTGCGGGATCGACGCGGGCAAGGGCCACGATTGGGCGGCGGCGGTCGACGAAACCGGTGCGACCCTGTGGTCGAAGAAGATCGACAACGACGAGACGGCGATTCTGAGCGCGCTCGGCGAGATCCTGGGTCTGGCGGACAGGGTGCGCTGGGCGGTGGACATCTCCGGCACGGCCTCGGCCCTGCTGCTGGCCCTGCTCGCCGCCCACGGGGCAACAGGCCGTCTACGTGCCGGGCCGGACGGTCAACCGCATGGCGGGCGCCTACCGGGGTGAGGCGAAGACCGATGCTCGCGATGCCGCTCGGCCCTGCGCGCGCCCCGGTGCGACGGGGCGGCATATGGACCGGTGGCAGCGACATCTCCGCTATGCCGGGGTGGACGGAAGGATGTCCGGTGCTGTCCCCGTGTCGCCGGACGGCGTGCCGCCCAGCCGCTCGCGGTTGTGCGGGGCGAGCCAGCCGGAGGGATCCGGTCCCACCGGTACGATCCCGGTCGGGTTGACGCCGCTGTGCACGCGGCAGTAGTGGCGTTTGACGTGGTCGAAGTCCACCGTGTCCCCGAATCCGGGCGTCCGGAAGAGGTCCCGGGCGTACGCCCACAGGACCGGGTCCTCGGTAAGTTTCGAGCGGTTGCACTTGAGGCGTCCGTCGTAGACGACGTCGTGGTGAACAGTCTGATGTCCGCTCGGTGATGTGGTCCCCGACCAGGTAGCGGCGGTCGGCCAGGCGTCGGGACAGCTGGTCGAGGCGCCGGAACAGCGTCCCGTACGCCTCCTCGTACTCGCTCTGCTCGGTCGCGAAACCGGCCCGGTACACGCCGTTGTTGACGTCCTGGTAGATGTCCGCCATGACCTCGTCGATCTCCGCACGCTGCGGCCGCGGGTAGAGGTCGGGTGCACCCGCGCGCCAGTGGCGGGGGCCCACGCCGGCGAAGCCGTCGACCATGGCCACGCAGTCGTCGGCCATCGCACAAGCCGCATCGGCCCGAGGGGCATGCCGGCCCAGTCACACACGGCGTCCGCGAGGACCCGGGCGATCTCATCGAAGAGCACGACCTGGTGGTCCTGCCAGCCGTCGACGGCTGGCAGCCACTGGGCCGACAACCGGTCCGTGAGGGAGGCGACGCCTCCCTCGGACATGAGCAGGGAGACGAACATGTCCTTGCGGACCCGGTACCGGTCTCCGTCGAGGGTGTGTACGGCGCCGCGACCGAAGAGGGTGTCGAGGACGGGCCCGGGCAGGGCGCTCTCGCGCAGCACGTGGCGCTCGTCGTAGAAGAAGTCCACCGCCGACGGGCCGGTCAGCACCAGCGTGGGTTTGCCCACCAGCCGGGTGCGGACCGGGCCGCCCGCTCGGCGGCGGCGCAGGTCCGGCAACCATGCGTAGCCACGGGAGAGCAGGGACAGGGTGCTGTCGCCGACGAGGTGGGCCATGTCCGGCGCCTACCCGCCGGGCCGCCCCACATTCGGCGGCGACGGGCGCGCGGGGTTCGCGGGGTTTAGGACGGCCTGTCCGGGACAGCCGCGAGGTATGAGTGCCGTGCGGCGCACGGGCACGGGGCCGGGATGAGCGGCCCTGAGGGTCCCCGTTGGATCTCGCCCGTCAGGCGGGTGCACAGCGCGGTCCGCCGTATCCGGGCGGGGCGCCGCTGGGTGCGCGTTCGGGAACTGGGGTTGTGGCAGCGCTCGCTCGGGTTCGCCGCCCTCGGGTTCCTGACACTGGTGCCGCTGCTGATCGTCGTCTCGGCGGCGGACGCCGCCAACGGGCAGGGCTTCGCGCAGTGGCTCGGTGACGGGCTCGGCGTATCGGCGTCCGCCCAGCTGAAGATCGAGCAGCTCTTCGCCCTGCCCGGCCGGGCCTGGCGGACCACGACAGCGTTCGGCCTGACGCTGCTGACCGTGTTCGGCCTGTCCTTCGGAACCGTTCTGCAAAGCGGTTACGAGAGCATCTGGGACCTGCCCCCGTCCCGCTGGTGGGCCAAGTGGCGGCACGTGCTGTGGCTCGGCGTACTGGTCGGAGTGCTCTACCTGTCGGCGGTCTCCCCGCCCTGGCGCGACTCCCCCGCCCGCGGCTACGTCACGGTCGCGATCGGCACCCTGTTCTTCTGGTGGTCCCAGCGCCTGCTGCTGGCGGGCCGTGTTCCCTGGACGGCCCTGCTGCCCGGCGCGGTGGCCACCATGCTCGGACTGCTTGGCCTGCGGATCTTCTCCCATCTCGTCTTCTCACCGCTGATCGCGTCCAGCGCCGTCACCTACGGCCCCTTCGGAACCGTCCTCGTCGTCCAGTCCTGGCTCGTCGGCATCGGCGTGGTCGTATTCGGCGGTGCGCTCGTCGGCAGGCTGCTGCACGACGAGCTGCTGCGCCGCGCGAGCCCCGCGGACCGGAACGGCTGAGGGCGGCCCGCACCGGGGCCGGCCCCGGGCCGCGGTGGCGTGCGGCTCGGCGCTGTTTGGCTTGGAGAGCCCACACTTGCCTCACACCCGAGGACTGGTCATGAGCAAAGATGGACCCCATGTAGGCCAGGCGGTGCGCTGAGGGGCGGCCGCGGCCGTCATTCCGTTTCGTCGGGCTCGTGGGTCATGACCCGCTCCTGCCGCCGCCTCAGCTCCTCGGGGGTCCTGCCGGGCACCGGCTTGCTGGCCTCGGGGTGTACCGGGTCCGGGCCGGGGTGTTCCTGCACCTGCTCCTCGCGGCCGGTGCCGGGCTCCTCGCGCTTGTGTTCCATACCCTTCATGGCGGCTGCTCCTCACGCGTTCAGTGAAACGGGACTCCCTGCGGCCCGGGCGGGCGGGGAGTGAGCTGGTAGACGGCGTACGCCCGGACGATGACGGGCATGGCCACGTTACGGACCCGGACCCCGCCGGCCGTGATCCCGTGCTCGGTGCCCAGGTGGGCGTGTCCGTGGACGGCGAGGTCGGCACCGATCTCGCCGATGGCCTCGGCCAGGAAGTAGCTGCCGAGGAACGGGTGGATCTCGGGCGGCTCGCCGACCAGGGTGTCCGGGACCGGCGAGTAGTGGGTCAGGGCGATCCGCAGAGTGGTGCCGGCTTGCGCCAGGTCGGTGAGCGCGCGGCGCAGCCCGTCGGCACACGTACGGGAGTGCCGCATGAAGGCCTTCATCTCGGGTTCGCCGAAGTCACTGGCGCGGCGACCGGCGTACCCTCCGCCGATGCCCTTGGCCCCCGCCACCCCCACGGTGGTGCCGTGGAGATCGAGGACGGCCGCTTCCCCTTCGAGAACGGTGACGCCGACCGCGGCGAGAACGGCGGCGACTTCCTGCGGCCGGTCGCCGTGGTGGTCGTGGTTGCCGAGGACGGCCATCACGGGCACGGGCAGGCCGGCGACCTCACCGGCAACGACGGCGGCTTCTGCGGGGTGCCGTGGCGGGTGAGATCACCAGCGAGGAGGAGCAGGTCGGCGTGGTCGCCGAGAGTCTCGAAGGCACGTCGTAGGGACCCCTCGCTGCCTGGCGCCAGGTGGATGTCCCCCACCGCCGCCACACGGATCACGGCAGTTCCTCCTCACGGTCGGGCAGGCGTGCGCTGACGACGGTCAGGTCGTGGCACCACGCCAGCGGGTGCAGGGCCTCCGCGGCCATCCTCAGGACCGTCCCGCGGCAGCCCGGTCTGGAGACCGGTCCCCAGACGACGACCGCGTTGCCGCCCAACTCGACGCAGACCCCGCGTTCGGCGATGTCCTCGTGCGCGAGCCGGTCACGAAGGTGTTGGGCCCGGTACTCGGGCAGCGTGGGATTGTGCGTCGTCATGGCGGGCCTGCTTTCGAGGCCCGATCACGCACAGGCGTTCGAGGGGGTAGAGGAGGGGCTCGGGCAGGGGCTGGTCGCGGTGGCGGCGGTCGAGGAGTCCGGGGGCGGCCGGTACGACGTGCATGCGTCAGGCCGCGGCGTGGGCGGCGCCCGCGGGGAGCGGCACCGTACGGGTGTGCAGGATTGCTGCGATGGCGGCGGTGTCCAGCAGGGGGTCGGCCACCAGGTTGAACGGGCCGTGGACCGGACGTACGACGGCTGCCCGGTAGGCCTCGGCAGCGTCGGTGTGCAGGACCTGGAAACGCAGGCCGGACATGGCGGGGAGCGCGGGCAGCAGCCCCGGCCGGATCAGGCGCCACGGCAGGAGCGGGCCGGCGAAGATCCAGCGCTGTTCGCTCGCCGACTCCTCCTTGAAGGGGAACGCCGGTCGCATCCGCACCAGCCGGATGTCGGGGTGGGCGAGCTGGAAGCCGTCGAGGTAGCGCTCCAGGTAAGCCTTCTCGTCGCGAGTGTATGCGGCGCCCGGCCAGCCGTGGGCGGGCCGGGACTCGTCGACGGGGCGCCCGTCGGCGGGGCCCGGTGAGTACGCGCCGACCGACGAGGCGTGCACCAGGACCTGCACCCCGGCCCGGGCGCAGGCCTCGAAGACCCTGATGCTTCCCAGCACGTTGGTCCGCCAGGTGACGACGGGGTCGTGGGTGGGATGCTTTTCCAGGCGAGGTGGACGACGTCGTCCGCGCCCGCGCCCGCGGAGAGTTCGGTCAGCCCTTCGTGGCCGGGGTCGACGTCCGCCGCGGCCCAGCGCACGCCCGGGGTGCGGAGGTCCGGCAGCCGGCGGGCGACGCCGAGCACGTCGGTGACCGTACGGTCGGCGTCCAGGGCTCGCACCACGCTGGTGCCCGCATTGCCGGTGGCTCCGGTGACGACCCTCATGACGCCCACCGCGCCCTTCCCGGCACGCCGTGGCGGGATGACCTTCCATGGGCGCGAGCCGGGGCAGGGGCCACGGCAGGGGTGGCGAAGGTCCGCCGCGCGGCCTCCACCCGCAAGGCCTCCAGTGCGGACGCCTGCCGCCCCGCGCGGGCCAGGAGCCGGTCGACGGCGGCCAGGTCCAGGCGGGAGTCGGTGACCGCGAGGACCCTGAGCGACCGCCACATGGACGCCTTCCCCTCGACCCCGAGACGCATGGCTTCCAGTTCGAGGACGTCGCTCAGGGGTGAGCGCTTCACCAGTCGGCCGTTGAGCTTGAGCCTGGCCGCCTTCTCCGCCAGCCGGCCCGCGGCGACCCTGGGCCACTGCGCGGGCACGTCGAGAGCGGTCATGAACTCGCGCAAGCTCTCCCGGTCCTCGGCGATCTCCGCGGCGAGCTCGGCCAGGGGCGGCCCCGCGGGCGTACCGCGGTGGGTCCGGGCCATGCGGCGGATCAGGGAGACACCGCTGCCGGCGCCCGCGAGGTGGTCGTTGAGATAGACCGCCACGAGGCGCTGTGGGTCCGGAGGGGACGCCGTGCGGGATCGTGCTCCTGAGGGGGTGGGGGTGGGCTGGGCGTTCATGGCATGTCCGATCCGCTAGGTGGCCGGCAGGCGGCTGAAGAACGACCAGTACCGGTCGGCGACCACGCGCCCGCCTTCCGCTTCTGCCGAGAGGGCGATCCGTACAAGTGCCGGCGGGACGACGATCGCGACGAGCGTGCTCGTTGACATGGGGGCTCCCACTTCGGGGGCCGTTTTCCGGGTCTCCGGGTTCGGTTGGCGCGTGCCCGCGGCCACCCGGCACAAACCCCGACGGGGCGGGGTCCCCGTCGACGGCATGAACACGGGGATAACGGGCAGGCGCCCGATCATGACTTACGACCGGCCGGCCGGGCGAGACGGGTCCGCGCCATGACGGACGACGACACGAGGCTGAAGACGATCGCGGCGCTGGTGGGCCTGCGCGGCGGCGTCGGAGCGGACTACATCTCCGAGCTGCTCGGCGAGGTGACCCCGGACCGGTTCACGGTGCCCGTCGAGGCGGACGCGGCTGAGATCAGCCTGTCCGTGCTGCAACAGGTCTCGGGACCCGTCAATTCGCTGATCAACGGCTTCATCCTGGCGTTCGAGGTGGTGGCGGACGCCTACGAGGAGACGCATCCCGAGACGTCCACCGAGGAGATCCTGCAGGCACTGGCCCTGCGCATCGCGACTGAGCCGGACTGAGGGGCGGTACGACACGGGGTGCCTGCCGGCACAGGGGCACGTCTGGTGGGCAGACGGCCGGTCACGGACGATGCCGCCGCCGGGGCGAGCGGCGTCGGTGACACCAGACGGAGGGTCGGTGACACCAGACGGAGGGAAGGAACAGGAAATGAGCGAGCACGAGCGGCGTCATGAGGTGACGACCCCGCCTTCCAAGGCGCCCGGAGAAGCGGAGACCGCGAGTCGCGCCGCGAGGCGGAGGAGACCGGGTTCCCCAGCCGGGGCGACGGCGATGGGGGCGACGCGCTGACGCCGAACACGGCGGCTCATCGACGTGCGGGCAAGCAGGACCGGTCCGGGCACTGACTCCGAAGAGACCGCCCCCTCCCCCGCGAACCGGGAATCGATGCCGACTATTCCGGCCTCGGCAACATGAGCACGGTCCTGGCCGGGGCCGGGATCGACTGGTACTACGACCTTGGCATCCAGTACCTACGCATGCTCTTCTCCGGCGTCTTCGACCGCCGCGTGGCTGTACGGCGACCACCTCGTAGCCGAGCGCCGCGAGACCATCCGCCAGTTCGCAGGCGGTATCGACGCCGACGGACGCCACGTACACCGCGCGTCCTCGCCTCCGTACGCGTCCTCGGCGAAGGAATCGACATCGTCGGCGCACGCGGGGTGGAAGCGATCTGCTTCGCCGACACCCGCGGGTCGCACCCAGTACCACGCTGACCTGCGAGCTCACAGGCATCACAGACATATCGGTTTCGGCCGGAACGAACCCCACCACCATCCCGGACCGGCAACAGGCCCCGTCAGAGCGGACAGAAGCACCCCCAGCGCGCGCCACGGGATTTACCACGCCCCCGGCACGCACCGAAGGTGCGCTGGACCTCTGACCTGCAACGATCAGCCGGAACCTCTCCAAACGGACCGCCGGTCATGCTCGACTCGCCCGATCACCTGGGCGCCCTGTTTGGCTTGCTGTGCTCCGGACCAGGTCGAGACCTAATCCGTTTCGTCTGGATGATGCGAACTCGGACAATGGAAGAGCTGGAAGTAGTGACTCTCCGAGATCGAAGCAGGTTGCTGAGGTCATGACTGAAATGTCCACCATGCAGATGGTCACCTTTGCGGCCTGGCGGGACGACGCCCTTCACTCGGACCGCCTGGCTGATCGCCGCTACGTCACCCTGGCTGAGCTTCTGGTCCGACTGGGGAGTTACGGACTCGGGCTGACATGGAAAGCTCAGATGTTCGATGAGCAGCCACACCCGGCGTTCGCTCGGATGATGAAGGCTTCAGCAGGCACCGGAATCCCCACCCTTGAGTTGCTGGCCATGGACGCGCCCTACCTCCAGGCGATCGATGGAGAGTTCGAGGGCTATGCGGGCAACGAACTCGTACTGACCCTGAGGGAGTTCGACAGTTCCAGCTGGGATGTCCGCACAGCCGATGCGTGGGTGCTGAGTGAGATCCAACGGAGTTACCCGGACACCAGGCCAATGACCTCAGACGAATGGGACTCCACGAACTGATTCTCTGAGGCTGGAGCCTGGTAGCCAGTGGCCCCGCCTGCCGGTTATGCACGAGTTTCTTCGTGCTCACGGTGTCGTCGCACACGAAGCAACCATCAGAACCCAGACACAGACACGGCCTGTGCACAACGAGAGTGTCGCCGTCACCCCGTTTCATCGCCATGCAGAGTGTCGTCTAACACCCCCGGAGCCGGTCCGGGCTCCGGCGGTCATCGGATGGTCCGGGTAACACCCCCAGCATCGCGCCCGCAACGACTTCCTCGCTCCCGGTGACCGGGGCCGATGGGCACGGCCGTCCATGCCGGTGTGTACCTGCGGCTTTTCAGGGGAGGCGCCTGAGGAACGGTGACGCGGTAGTCACCAGGCACGGAGAGGGCTGAGCCATGAGTGAGAAAGGCATCTGGGGTTACCACCCGAGCTCGGGATTCCGGACGGGGATCGACCTCGTCGGCTACAAGGTGGAGGCCGCCGACGGTGGCATCGGAAAGATCGACAAGCATTCGGAAGACGTCGACGCATCCCACATCGTCGTCAACACCGGTGCCTGGATCTTCGGCAAGGAGGTGCTGCTTCCCGCCGGCGTCATCGAGCGCATCGATACCGTCGAGGAGAAGGTCTACGTCAGCCGGACGAAGGAGCAGATCAAGGGTGCCCCGGAGCTCGACAGGGCCAAGTACGGCGGTGAGCCCGGCTATCTGGAGCAGTTCGCCCGGTACTACGGCCACATGTAGGAGCATCGCCGGCCCGTAGCGGGACCGTCCAGGAACCACGCACCGGCCCGCGCGACGAGCGGACGGGTCGCCGTGATGCTTGGGTGGTCACGGCTCGGGTAGCCGCCCAGTAGGGAGGCGAAGGGCAGAGACAGGAGGAGAGGGGGCTTCGTGATGGACGGCCCAGAGCTCTCTCGGCATGAGCGGTTGATTCTTCTCGACGACATCGAGCGGGACCTGTCCGCCGACCGGCGCCTGGATCACCGGCTGCGTACACTGCGCCGAGGCATCAGACCCTGAGAGTCTCCCGTGACTGATCGGCTGGTGCCGCAGAACCGCGGTGCTCGTCGGCCGACGGCGGCGGTAGGCGCCCGAGCTGCCGTCGGCCGCCGCAGGCCTGTCACGCGTACGCGGCGCTCAGCGCAGGAGAGGGGGGCCGGTACCGGAGCGGGGCGAGGAGTAGGCCGCAAAGGGAGGATGGTGCGGATGTGTCGCTGACTCGCTCACTCGGTCGGGTTCGCCCCTACTGCTCGATGCCGTGCTCTACCGCCCGGAGCACTCGCTGATCAACCAGAGCCTCCGTGCGCGGATGGGTGTCGAAGCGACCAATGACGACGGCTTCGGCATCGGCTGGTACAGCGCGGACGGTGACGGCACACCGGCGGTCTTCCGGGACACCGCACCGGCCTGGAACAACCGCAACCTGCGGCAGCTCGCAGCGCACGTCCGCTCTCCGTTGTTCTTCGCGCACGTGCGCGCCTCGATCGACGGGCTCGGCCGTACAGCAGACCAACTGCCACCCGTTCCGTCACGCGATGCACAGGAAGAGCGCCGGATCGACGGCCATGCACAGGTCCCGCTGCAGCCGGTGGAAGTCCGCAATGGATCCGTTGTGCCACCATCGGCCGCACGGCGTGCCGGAGCCGCTCCAGATGACGGTGGCGGTCAGCGACGGGCAGCGGGTCTGGACCTTCCGATACTCCAATCAGGCGCGTCCCGGTCTCTGTTCCACAGCAGCCGTGCCGAGACCGTCCGCCACTCGCACCCGGACCTCGGCTACCTCCACGAGATCTCCGACGACACCCGGATCATGGTGTCCGAGCCGCTGGGAGACCTGCCCGGGATGTGGAACGAGCTTCCCGAGGCCAGCTGTGCGGTGATCCCGTCCGGGCCGGAGCCGGACTACCTCCCCTTTCTCCCGGAACCGGGCTGACGTCGCGGTCCGCGGTGCGAGCACGGGGGCGGGGGGACGACACCCCGCACGTCCGTGCCAGCGGCTCAGTCGGGCGGTTCCGGCGGGTGGGGGTGTCCTGGCGTCGGCTCGGGAGCGGCCGGTCCGGGCCCATCCGGGCGAGGCGGTTCGGCCGGTGGGGTGGGCGCACCGGGTGGCGCCGACGGATCGTGCGGCACGGGCGGCTCGGCAGGCTCCGGAGGGCCAGGAGGCTCGGCAGGCTCCGGTGGCGCCGCAGGGGAGGGGGGCTTGGGCCCCGTGTCCACTGCCGTCCCGATCGCGGGTTCGAGAAGTGTCATACGAGGCGGGTTTCCCCGATCGGCGGCCGTAAACGGGGACGAGTGAACGACCTGCCGCAGGCCGAGACCGACCGCCGACGCCATCGACCGCGCCCGGCGGCTCCTTCTCTTCGACCCTCCACCCACCGGCCGCCGCCCGGCCGTGGCCGGGCGGCTCGGACCGTCCGGATCCGCCCCGACCCCCACCGCGCGAACATCACCCGCGAAGGGGACCCGGGCATCGCACACACCGTCTGCACCTACCGTGTCGAACGCGACGGGCGGACGCGCCGTTCAGTGCTTGGTCGCGTCCTTGATCTTCTCACCGGCCTGCTTCAGGTCGCTCTTGGCCTGCATGCCCTTCCCCTTGGTCTCCAGCGGCCGGTCACCCGTGGCCTTGCCAGCGGCTTCCTGGGCCTTGCCCTTGGCCTTCTCGGCCATGTTGCGGGCCTTGTCCTTGCCACCCATGACGATCACTGCCTTCCATGCCGCGGCAAGACGGTTCCTGCCGCTCACAGGCGCCTGCCCGCGAACCGCGCTCCCAATCCGTGAACGGGCCGCCGCCCCCTGGCGCCGTTCATCGGTGCGCGGTCCGCCGGTGACGCCGGCCGAGCAACACCGCGGCCGTCACCGTCGTCGACACGGTCCACAGCGGTCGCGCGTGTCGCGCGGCCCACGCTTCCGGAGAGCGCGGGTGAGTGCGGTCGTCGAAACCCCCCGTGCGCCCCGAAGTCCCGGCCCGCATCGCCGTCGAGCGTGCTCCACAGGTTGTGCGGGCGGGCCTCACCGTCCGGCTCGGCGGTCTGCTGGGATGCGTACCCAGTCCGTGCCAGGTACCGGTCGAGCAAGCCCGGTGCGAGCCGGTTGGCAAGCAGCGTGGCCAAGCTCGCGCCACCCACGCAGTACACGCGGCGCCCGGGGTGGTCGGCAGTGTGCACGACGGCGCGCGCGGCCACTACCGGCTGGTGGATCGGCGGCACGGGCTGTGGGCGGCGCGGCAGACGCGACAATCCCCAGGTGAACTGCGGAGTGTTGACGGCCGGCAGCTGCACCACCGTCGCCCTCACCCGGCTGCCACGGTGCAGCAACTCGGTGCGCACAGCGGAGGTGAAGCCCTGGACGGCGTGTTTGGCGCCGCAGTACGCCGACTACAGGGGTATCGCGCGTTCGGCGAGTACGGATCCGACCTGCACGATGGGCCCCGAATCCCGGGGCAGCATCCGAGTCAGCGCGGCCCCCGCCATGACTCCCAACTTCCCCTCCAGTCATGGTCTCTACGCTACGAGGGGAGGGGCATGTTCGTCCTACAGCTCATGGACAAATAGGGGCACCGGGATGAGGTTTGCGGCGCTCGCTTGAGGGGGCCCACCTCATCCGCCACTGGGCGGTTGCCGGTTGGCGTAGTAGTAGAGGGCGAGGTCGGCCGGGTGGTGGACGCGTTCCTCGGTGCCGCCGATCTCCTTGAGGATGAGGTGGGTCTTGTCGAGCGGGTGCTGGGTGATGAGCCAGGGGTTGTTGTCGCTCTCCTGCCAGACCTGGGCCCACACCCTGTCTCCGACGCGGACTTCGCCGCCGTCCTTCGTACGGAATTTCGATGCCATGGACCGTACATACCCGCATTCCATGTACCCGGACCGCCAGGCCTGCTGCCATGCATGGCTGCGGGCGTGAATTTCGACAGCGGTGGCCGGACCGATGGTTCGTCCAACCGGCTCCAGCCCGCGGTGGCGCCAGCGGCCGACTCGGCGAGCGGGGACGGCAATCCACGGGCACGGGGCGCTGGCTCATGGCCGTCCTGACCTGTCTTCAAACGATGGCGGGCTCAAGCGGTCAGTGGCTGCGGGTGCGCTTGGCGTTGTACTGGTCGCCGGTGACGTGCTCCAGCCAGGTGGTTTCGGGCCGGTCGTCGTCAGGTGCGGTGGCGTCCCACAGGGCCAGGTGCTGCATGAAGCGGTCCTCGGTGGCCCGTGCCAGTGCTCCTGGCCGGGCGAGCAGGTCACCGTCTCGCCGGGGTGTGCCTCGAAGACGACCCCGTCGCGGGTGCCGACCAGGGCGACACCGGCCACGACGTGCAGGGTCTGCCCCACCGCGTGGTGGTGCCAGGCGGTGCGGGCGCCGGGCGCGAAGCGCACCATGTTGGCGCGCAGGCGGGAGGGTTCCTGACGGCGTGGATGACGCCGAACCACACGTCCCCGTTGAACCAGTCCTCGGGTCCCTTGCCGGTGTGCTGCGGATGGACGAACTCCACGGGATGCTCCTTGCTTTCCTGCGGGAGGGGGTGAGGGAGAAGTCGGGTCAGCGTTCCAGCATGGCCAGGCCGGCTTCGGTGTGGGTGCCACCGGCAGCCGGGGAAGGCTGGAGAGCTTGGCCTGGACCTCGGGGGCCAGTTGGAGGCTGTCGGCGGCGGTGTTCTCCTCGACGCGGGCCACGCGCTTGGTGCCGGGAATGGGGGCGATGTCGTCGCCTTGGGCCAGCAGCCAGGCGATGGCGACCTACGCCGGTGTGGCGCCGGCCTGGGCGGCGATGGCCTGGACTTCGTCGGTGAGGGCCAGGTTGCGCTGGAAGTTCTCGCCGGTAAAGCGGGGGTCGATGGGGGTGTTCGGGTCGAAGCGGTGCTGGTAGTACAGGTCGATGTGGTCGGTGCCCAGCCGCTTCAGCGACCCCTCGACCGAGGTGCGGATGTTGGCGGGGGTGGAGTTCAGGTTCCACACGCCGGCCCCGGCGTGGTCGATCAGGCCGAACTTGGTGGCGAGGGCGACCTGGTCGCGGCGGCCTCTGAGGGCCTGGCCAAGAGGTTCTCGTTGGCGTAGGGGCCGTAGATCTCGGCGGTGTCGATGAGGGCGACGCCCAGGTCGATGGCCCGGTGCACGGTGCGGATGGATTCCGCGTCATCCGTGCCGGCGCCGGTCAGGCCGTGGGACATGCCCATCGCCCCGAGACCGATCCGGGAGACGTCCAGGTCACCCAGCTTGATGTGCTTCATGGTCGTGCTTCTCCTGACGGGTTGAACTCGGGTGATCGGCGCGATCAGGCGCCTGCACAGGGGCGGGCGGCTACTCTCCGGCGGGGAAGTCGGTGGAGGCCGCCAGCTCGCGCTGCGTCTCGAAGTCCTCGATCCGCCTGCGCAGCACACTGAGGGTGGAGTCCAGGGCCTGGGAGCCGAGGACCATCCGCAGCGGGGCCGGCTCGGTGTCGGCGGACTCGATGATGCGGGCGGCCATACGCTGCGGGTCGCCGGGGGCGAGGCCGCCTGCGGGGTCGAGCATGGCCTGGAACGCGTGGGCGGAGTTGCCCTCGTAGGCGTCGATGGGGTCGGCGACCTGGGCGCTGCCGTAGCGGAACTCGGTACGCGCCCCGCCGGGCTCGACGATCGTCACGCCGATGTTGAACGGGGCGACCTCCTGGGCGACGGACTCGGCGAAGCCCTCGATGCCCCACTTGGTCGCGTGATAGAGGGAGTTGCCGGGGAGGGCGACCTGGCCACCGTAGGTCGACATCTGGATGATGCGGCCGCCGCCCTGGGCGCGCAGGTGCGGCAGGGCCGCGCGGATCAGAGTGATGGAGCCGGTGGGGTTGGTGGCGACGATGTGGTCGACCTGGGCGTCGCTGATCTCCTCGGCGGCCCCGAACAGACCGTAACCGGCGTTGGAGACGATCACGTTGACCCGGCCGGCCGCGAACGCCCCGTCCACGGTCTTGCGCACGGCGGCGGTGTCGGTGACGTCGAGGATCTCCGGACGGAAGGTGTCGGGGTACTTCTCGGCCAGGCCGGCGACCTTGTCCAGGTTACGGACGGTGCCGATCACCGTGTCGCCGCGCTGAAGGAGCTGGGTGGTCAGGGCGTGGCCGAAGCCGCTGCTGACGCCGGTGATGAGCCAGGTACGGGTGGTCATGCGTGATCCTTCTTCGTGGTCGGGCCGGTGTCGGCCGGGGTGACGGCGCCGACGGCAGCCAGGGCGTTGAGGGTGCGGTGGTAGCCGATGAACGGCAGCAGGCCGGTCAGCACGGCGAGCAGGGTGGCGCGGGTGTTGCCGACGTTCACGTTGGCCACGACGTGTCCCTTCACCTGGGCCTCAGCGCCACCGAGAGCGGCGAGCATCGCGAAGGTCAGCAGCTCACGGACGGGGACGTCGATGCCGGTGCGGGTGTAGTGGTCGCCGAAGCAGTTCCCGCTCAGGAACCGCTGGATGTGCTGCTCGTCAGCGGGGGCGTTCGCGTACATGGCGTCCACCGCCTTCTCGCCGACGATCCGCTTCTGCACCGCCAGGCCCTGCTCCCTCCGGGTGTCCAGGCTGGTGGTGGACTGGCCCTCCAGAGGGAGCTCGACACCGCGGTCGGTGAGCACCTCGTTGGTGGCGTGCAGGAAGTCGAAGACCCGGACCATGCCGGCGTACGGCACGGCCCGGTAGACGATCTCCTTCGCCTGAACCGGGGTGACACCGACGGTGAGGGCGGCGCCGAGCATCACCCTGAACTCGGCGAGGGCGCCGACGGCGATCACCGGCGCGAGCTACGTCATCAGCCGGGTGGACTCCAGCACCTCCTGCGTGTGCCGCAGGACCTCGTCGAAGGCGAAGTCGTCGAAGTACTCGATCAGCTCCGGATCGGTGACGGCGAGGGTGGAGACGTGGCCAGGAAAGAGCCGCCCGTGCGCGGCGGTGGCGGCGTTCGGCTTGCCGGTGGCAGTCACGGGCGCACCATCACCTTCAGGCGGCTGCGGTCGTCCATCGCCTTGTACGCGTCGGCGACATGGTCCAGGGAGACCTCTGCGTCGAACACCCGGCCCGGGTCGATCCGGCCGGCGAGCACGTCCTCGATCGCGGGCTCCAGGTAGGCGCGCACCGGGGCGGGCCCGCCGGCCAGGCCGGCGTTCTTCCCGAACAGCGACCCGAAGCCGACCGGTGCTTCTTCGTACTGGGGGACGCCGACGCGGGAGATGATTCCACCGGGGCGCACGATGCCGTACGCCTGCTCGTAGGCGGGCATCAGACCGACGGCCTCCAGGACGACGTGGGAGCCCTCGCCGCCGGTCAGGTCCATCACCTTGGCGATGCCCTCCTCGCCGCGCTCGGCCACGACGTCGGTGGCACCCCACTCCCTGCCGAGGTCAGTGCGGGAGGTGTGGCGGCCCATGAGGATGATCTTCTCCGCACCCATACGGTGCGAGGCCAGCACGGCGGACAGGCCCACCGCGCCGTCGCCGATCACGGTCACGGTCTTGCCCGACTCGACCCGGCCCATGTGGGCGGCGTGGTAGCCGGTGAGGTAGACGTCGCTCAGCGCCAGCAGCGAGGGCAGCAGCGCCGTGTCCACATCTGTGGGGATCTTCACCAGAGTGCCGTCGGCCTGCGGCACCCGGACGGCCTCGGCCTGCGCCCCGCCGACGCCGCCGACGCCGTACCAGCCGCCGCGGGGACAAGCGGTGTGGAAACCGTCCCGGCAGATCGCGCAGGTGTTGTCCGCGTACGCGAACGGGGAGACCACGAAGTCACCGCGCTTGAGACCGCGGACCTCGGAGCCAGTCTCCTCCACGACACCGAGGAACTCGTGCCCCATCGGCGCACCCTCGTCGGTCTTGTCCATCGAGTGGTAGGGGTGCAGGTCGGAGCCGCACACGCAGGCCAGGGTGATCCGGACGACCGCGTCCGTGGGCTCGACGACCCGCGGCTCGGGAACGTTCTCGACCCGTACATCGCCGGGGCCGTACATGAAAGTGGCACGCATGGAAGATATTTCCTTTCGTCGCTTGCGGCAGCTCTGTGAACTGGGGATATGACCGTCTCGCTGGTGGGGCGGCCGATGGAGTCAGCGCGGTTCGAGGCGCAGAGTGGAGGCGCGGGCCCGGTCGGTCAGGACGTGCTCGACGATGCTCGTGTAGCGGCCGTACTTCTCCCGGTAGGCGGCGTCCACGCCCGCGTACTCGCCGGGGTCGGCCGGTTGGATGGTGACGTCGCGGCGGACGCCGCCGGCCTCGCTACGGCCCTGGTGACGGGACTGCGTGCCCCGGTACCAGGGGCCGTCGGTGCCCTTGACCGAGCGGACGTACAGTCGGTCGCCGGAGCGGACCACCCACATGGTCACCGGATCCCGCAGCATGCCGTTAGCCCGTTCGGAGGCAAGGTCCAGCTCTTCGGCTGCGGCGACCCTGTCCAGGTCCGTGCCGTTCCAGTCCGCCATCGTTCTTCCCTTCCGGTGCGCGGAGCCCAGGGACAGGCTTTGCCGTCCCGTGCTGCCGCTGACCACGTTCACCGTCGCGGTCACTCGAACATGAGGCGACACGATCAAACCTGCCCCCTTTCGGCTGCCCCAGGTAGGCCGAGATGTGCCAGGGGGTGACCAGCGGGGGGGTACCACAGGGCCCCCTCGCCAGGCGTGCCGCCCCGGGAGAGGAAGGAGAGTGGAGGTATGGCACCCGAGCAGCACAGCGGCGGAGACGAACTGGGGCGCTCCCTGCGCGCCCGCCGCACCCAGACCAGCCCGCAGTCCGCCGGCTTCACCCCCGGCCCCGGCGTACGCCGCACCCCCGGGCTGCGCCGAGAGGAGCTTGCCACGCTCTCCGGGGTCAGCATCGACTACTACACCCGCCTGGAACGCGGCAAGGAAACCCGCCCCAGCCCCGCCGTGATCGACGCTCTCGCCCGCGCCCTGGTGCTCGACGACGCCGAGCACCAGCACCTGCGCGACCTCGCCGTCCGCGCCGCCCGCTACGCACCCCAGGCCGCCCCCGCTCCCAGCCGCACCGTGCGCCCGCACCTGAAGCTGCTGCTGGAAACCGTGCGCCCGAATCTCCGGGCAGCCGGCGGAGCGGTGGTCACCGTCACCGTCCCGCGCCGCCCGCTGCTCGCGGGGAGCGTCGGATGAGCGGCACCGAGGATCCCGGGGCGCCGGTGCGCGTCCTGGTCGTCGACGACCAGGAACTGGTGCGGAAAGGAATCGCCTCCCTGCTGGGCATCCAGCCGGGCGTCACCGTCGTCGCCACCGCCACCGACGGCCGACAGGCCGTCGGTGGCCGCCGTCACCCACCGGCCGGACGTCGCCCTGGTCGACGTCCGGATGCCCGGCATGGACGGCATCGACACCACCGCCGCCCTCGCCGAGTGGTCATGCTGACCACCTTCGACGACCAGGCATACGTCGCCCGCGCGCTCACGGCCGGCGCCGTCGGCTACCTGCTCAAGAGCCTCCCCTCCGCCGAACTCGCCCGCTCCGTCCGCCTCGTCCACGCCGGTGTCGCCCAGCTCGACACCTCGGTGATGGCCCGCCTCGCCGCCACCCTGACAGCCGCTCCTGACCGCCCCGGCCCGGCGGTTCCCGCTCCGGAGCCGGCACCCGTCCACCAAGGTCCGGGCCCGGCCGAGGCACTCACCGCACGCGAGGTGGACGTGCTGCGCCTGATCGCGGGCGGCTCGGCCAACCGGGAGATCGCCTCCCGGCTCTTCCTCAGCGAAGACACCGTCAAGAACCACATCTCCCGCATCCTCGGCCGCCTGGGCCTGCGCGACCGCACTCAGGCCGCCCTGTACGCCCGCGACCACGGGCTGCTCTGAACGGAGCGACCGGATCGGGCGCGGAAGGGCTGCCGGTCAGGGCCGGAACTGACGCCGGTAGGTCGAGGGGCTGACGCCCATCCTCTCCCGGAAGTGGCGGCGGAAGCCCGCGACCGTCAGACCCACACGGCCGGCCACGACGTCGATCGGATAGTCCGCGGACTCCAGCAGTGCGGCGCCGGCCCGGATCCGCTGGTGCGTGATCCACCGTCCCGGCGACAGACCGGTCGCGTCGACGAAGCGGCGTTCGAACTGCCGCACCGACAGGTGTGCGACGCCGGCCAGTTCGTCGACGGCGAGCCGCCGGTGGAGGTTGTCCAGCGCGTACCGCACGGCGCTGTCGACCGGGTCGTCGGCCGGCGCTCTGCCCACCGGGTGTTCCGCGAACTGGGCCTGGCCGCCCTCGCGGTGTGCGGCCACGACCATGCGGCGCGCCACCCGGGCGGCGACGTCGGCGCCGTGGTCCTTGCGTATGAGGTGCAGGCAGGCGTCGATGCCGGCGGCGGTACCGGCGGCGGTGATGACCGAGCCGTGGTCGACGTAGAGCACCGACGCGTTCACCGTCACCTCCGGATGGCGTTCCTGGAGCAGACGGGCGTGCCGCCAGTGCGTCGTTGCCTCCCTCCCGTCCAGCAGGCCCGCGGCGGCCAGGGCGAACGCGCCGCTGCAGATGGACACCACCCGCGCTCCTCGTGCGGAGGCGTCCCGCAGCGCCTTCAGGACCGTCGGGGAGACGTCGCGGCGCACGTCCGCGACTCCCGGGACGATGACGGTGTCGGCATGCCGGAGCCGGCCGAGGCCGTGGTGCACCACGATGTCGAAGCCGCCCACGACCCGGTGCGGTCCGGGTGTCTCGGCGCACAACTCGAACCGGTACCACCAGTCCACGTCCAGCTCCGGCCGGGAGACCGCGAACACTTCGGCGACCGTGGCGAGCTCGAACGGGGCCATCCCGTCGAAGGCGAGGCAGGCGATCCGGTGGTGGCGCATGACGTAATCCTAGCGACAGGTGCCGTTTCCGACACTGTCGGGAGTGTCCGCGAGGCTCGATCCTGGTGGCATGGAACCTGACACCGCTGCTCCGCTGACGTTCGGCATGCTCGTCTTCGACGAGGTCGAAGTCCTCGACATGGGAGGCCCCTTCGAGGTCTTCAGCACCGCCGGCAGACTGGCCCGCACCGCCTCCGACGAGCCCCTGCTGCGCGTACTGACGGTCGCGGCGACCGAGCGGCCGGTCCGTGCCCGTGGCGGACTGAGGATCGTCGCGGACCACACCCTCGACGAGGATCCGCCCTTCGACGTGCTGGTGATCCCCGGCGGCGTCACCACGGCGGTCGAGACGGACGCGGAGGTCATCGACTGGCTCGCCCGGCGCCGGAAGACTTCCGTACTGACGTTCAGCATCTGCACCGGGGCCTTCCTGCTGGCCGCCACCGGGGCTCTGGACGGCCGTCCGGCCACGACCCACTGGGAGGACCAGGAAGAGCTGGCCCGGCGCCGACCGGACATCCGGTTGCGCACCGACGTCCGGTGGGTCGACGACGGCGACATCGTCACCTCCGCGGGAATCAGCGCGGGCATCGACGCCAGCCTGCACATCGTGGGCCGGCTCTTCGGTGAGCGACTCGCCCGTCGCACCGCCCGCCAGATGGAGTACGTGTGGACGGCCACGCGGGCCTGAGGCGCCAGGGGCGGACGGAGCCCGTACAGAGCCGACAGGCCGCCACGAACCGGGCGTCAGACGACTACGCCGAAGCCCCCGGATCCAGGTTCAGATAGCTGTCGACCCGCGGGTGTGCGTCACTGTTCCGCCTGGATCGGCAATTGTTCAATGCGGCAAGTTGGCCGCCTCTCAGGATCCACTGAAGAGGCATAAGAGGATGTCTCACGTGGTGAGCTCCGCGAGTCTCTTGTAGCAGGTCAGGGCTTCGGCGAGGCCGAGGAAGGCAAGGAAGTGGCTGCCTTTTCGTTCGCACCGGACGGTGAGGCGGCGGTAGCCGAAGAGCCAGGAGATCGACCGCTCGATCTTCCAGCGGTGCCGACCGAGCCGCTCGCCTGACTCGATACCGGGACGGGCGATCCGCGGGACGCGGTTCCGGCTGCGGAGCCAGCGGAGGTGCTCTGCGGAGTAGTACGCCTTGTCCGCGCGGACCTTCACCGGCTTCCTCCAACGTGGTCCGCGCCGGGAGCGGACGGCGGGGATACCGAGAATCAACGGCTTGAACGCCTGGCTGTCGTGCAGGTTGGCGCCGGACACTGCGACGGCCAGCGGTAGGCCCTAAGGGTTGTCCCGTAACTGCTGGTCACGGGTGAGATGATCTTGGTGTGGCTAGTGTGATTACGGCGTCTGAGCCGTCCTGGATAGCCCCGT
>NZ_JBEORW010000060.1:0-33972 GCF_040302565.1 Streptomyces sp. NPDC097981 | reverse complement strand
GCACAACCTCACCCTCGCCGGATAAGCGAGCAGGCCGCACGGCAGCCCGCCATGCCCGAGGCCACTCGAAGATCATTTACGGGACAACCCTTAGCTTGGGGCATCGCCGAACGTCGCGTCCGCCAGGTCAAGTTCCTCACGAGACATGAACGGACGCGCACCCTGTGCCTCCATCTGCGCCACGCCTGCCTCAGAGCGTGTCGCATACCGCCTCAAAGTGCCTGGCAAGTACAAGGTCTGGACGGTGCCCGCCGGAGTGAGTCAGCCTGGATGCCGTGGAAGGAGTCAGCGTGGGAACGGTACTTACCTTGCTCGGCGTCCTTCTGGGGACCATGGGCACACTCGTCGGGCAGCACCTGGCGACTCGCGTTGAGATCCGACGCGACCTACAACGCCGAGTGGAGACCGAGCGGGCAGAGTGCAAGGAAGCCATCCTGATATTCCTGGCCGCCGCGCAGAAGGTCGAACTGGTGCTGGACCGAAGGAGCTTAGGTCTGCCGACTGCGGATGAGCCCGAAGACCAGCTCCTCCACGCATTGTGGCTAGCAGAAAAGGCCGTTGAACTGGTCTGCTCGCATGAGGTCGCTCAAGCCGCGCGTGGCTACACCGAGGCACTCCACCAGATCGTCCGCGACGTGGCGGCAAACGGCCAGGTACCCACCAAGCGCGAGTGCCGCCTCGCCTTCGTTGAGGCGGCCAGGATCGGGCTCGGCAGCGTCCGCCCGCAACTGCGGCGATGACATATTCGGGGCCCCTACCTCCTCCGGTCTCCTCATATTCACGGAAGAGCGGCCAGAGCCCCGTTCGGCGGTCAGCCCGCCCCCTTGTGGATACCGCATGTCCCCTGTGATACCGCACCGGACGACCAGCCGTCAGCCCCTACGACACCACGAGTTCATCATCAGTGAGCCTTTTTCAACCTGACCGCGATGCCGGGCTGTTGGGGGTCAACAGGCTGTACGTAACGACGAAGCTCCTGGTAGACGGGTTCTCGACCAAGATCACCCGTGTCCGCCAGGAGCTTCGCGCGCTTGTCTACCCGCCCTCGATCGATCTGTCCAGCAGCACCTTGCGGTACCTGACCGAGCAGCTCGCAGTTCGGCAACGGGAGATCGGTACGCGGTGGCGACGACTGCCCGCCGGCCGTCAGGCCCTGCCCGCCTTGGCCCACCTGCGGTGCGGAGACACCTACGCCCAGCTCGCCGCCGGGTTCGGAATCGGCATCGCGACTGTCTACCGGTACATACGCGAGACCATCGAAGTCCTGGCCGCTCTCGCACCGACCCTGGCCGAGGCAATGGAGACCGCCCGGACGAAGGCATTCGTGATCCTGGACGGCACCCTGCTGCCGATCGACCGGATTGCTGCTGACACCCCGTACTACTCGGGCATCAAACACAAACGGCACGGCATGAACGTGCAGGTCCTCACCGACCCGTTCGGCCGACTGCTCTGGGCGTCCCCGGCCCTGCCCGGCTCCACCCACGACCTGACGGCCGCACGAACCCACGGGATCGTCGACGCGCTCGCCGCCGCGGGACTGAAATGCTGGGCGGACAAGGCGTACCAAGGCGCCGGCCGGCACATCCGAGTCCCCTTCCGTGGCCGCCGGCTCAAGCGATGGAAGCGACGGCACAACAGCAGCCACGCCAAGATCCGGTGCGTCGGCGAGCAGGCCATGGCCGCCCTGTGGCCGGCTGACCCCGACGCTGTCCGCTGCCCCGTCGGTCCGGGGCCGATCGTGTCGATCGCGCCCCGGACCGACGCCGGAGAGCGTCCCGCGCCACGAGACCGTCACGGGCGGTCCTGGGGACCATCGGCCGGGTACGGCGGCGCAGGCACCACCGCCTCGTTGTAAGCCTTCCAGATCAGCGGCGGGAAGGCGCTGCCCCGCTCGGAATCAGGGCCGCCCACTCCCTGCATGGGCAGCAGTTGTGGGACGTCGGGCTTCGTACGGAACATCGCGACCGAAGTGCTCAGGTCCGGCGTCGCGCCGATGAACCAGGCTGAGTTCATACGGTCGTTCGGACCGGTCTTGCCTGCCCAGGACGGGGAGGTCGGCTGGCCCTTCGGCGGTCCGACGGCGCTCCCGCTCACCTTGCGGAGCGCCGCGCCGACGATCGAGGCTGCCTCGGAGCTCATTGCCCGCCGCGGTTTGGGCTGGCCCAAGCCGTCCACCGCGACGCCGTTCCGCTCGGCCTTGGACACCGAGTAGGGTTCGGTGGCCCGGCCCTGGTTGACGAAGGTCGTATAGGCGCTGGCCAGTCGGACGGCGCTGGGGGTGGAGGTACCGATGGAGAAGGTCGGCTCCAGCTTGGCCATGCTCTCCTCACGCAGTCCCGACGCGACCGCGAGCTCTTTGACCTTCTTCAGCCCGATTTTCTTGCCGGTCTCCACGAACGGCGTGTGGTCGGAGTCCACCAGGGCCGAGTGGAGGTTCATGGATGCCATGGGTGCCCGTATCGGCGTGGGTTTCAGGGGGTCCGGGTCAGTGCCCTCGGCGGAGCGTTCCCTGCCTTCGAGCTCCTTCTCCAGAGCGGCGGCGTACACAAAGGGTTTGAACGCCGAGGCCGCAGGGACGCCCGAGGTGTCCGCATTGTTGGTGAAGTGTTCGATCGCATCGGAGCCGCCGTAGACCGCGACGATCGCTCCGTCCTTGGGGCGTATCGAGGCGGCGCCGACCTGTACGTATTCGTCGTCCGCGCGCTTCTTCGGGTCCAGTCGGTCCGCACGTACCTGCTCTACGGCCTTGGTCAGCGCGAGCACCTTGTCCTTCTCGAAGGTGGTGTGAACGCTGTATCCGCCACTGGCCAGATCCTTGCCCGTGATCCCGCTGCGGCTCTTGAGGTACTTGTTGGCTATGTCGACGAGGTAGCCGATCTGCCCGGCCTGGCTGGTCGGCTTGGCGGGAGGCTTCGGCTCGGGGAATTTCGTGTACTTCGCGCGTTCCTCGGCGCTCATCGAACCCGTGCCGACCTGACGGTCCAGAATCCAGCTCCAGCGGTCCTCGGCGCGTTGATGGTTGTCGGCGCTCAGGGACGGGTCAAAGCTTTCCGCGCCTTTGAGGACAGCGGCCAGCAGAGCGCCCTGACTGGGGTTCAGCTCCTTGGCGGGGATGCCGTAGTACGCGTACGAGGCTGCCTGGACGCCGTACGCGTCGCGGCCGAACCAAGAAGTGTTGAGATACCCCTCCAGAATCTCCGTCTTGGGCCGCTGGTTGCTGACCTTCAGGGAGAGGAAGAGTTCCTTGATCTTTCGCTGGACGGTTTGGTCCTGGCTGAGATAGGTGTTCTTCACGTACTGCTGGGTGATCGTCGAGCCGCCCTGGGTCTCCTCGCCCTTGACGATGTTGACAGCGGCGCGGCCGATGCCCGTCACAGAGACGCCCGAGTCTCTGTAGAAATCGGCGTTCTCCGCCGCGATGACGGCGCGCTGGACGGATTCGGGCACCTGGGAGAGCTTCACGTCCTGCCGGTTCACATCGCCGACGCTCACCATCCGGCTGCCGTCCGCCCAGTAGTAGACGGTGGCCTGCCGGCGCGCGGAGTCGTGCGGGTTCGGGATCTCGACCTGTACGTAGACGGCGGCTAAGAGACCGGCGACGGCGCCGGCGAAGAGCAGGAACAAGCCGGAGGTCAGTTTCCAGGAGGGCATCCAGCGCCGCCAGCCCCGCCGGCCGCGCCTGGGGAAGTCGATGAGGGGGCGACGGGCCTTGCGGGCGGCTCTCCTATGGCCCTTCACTCGGCCCGCAGGGCGCCGTGTGCGCTTCGGACGTTCCGCCCGCTCCGGGCTTCCGATGTCGTCCGGACCACCGGTGCGGTCCGCGCGGCGTTTGCGGGGCAGCCTCATGGGGGATGCGAACCTCCTCGATCGCGAGCCGTCACCTCGGGGGCGGTGACGGACTCGGCAGGGAAGATGATCAGATCGAGGTCGAGGTTGGGCCGTTCATGAAATCTTCATACGCGGCACGGGGCTCAGAGCTCGTGACACGATCACGAGCGGGCCTTCTTGAGGCGTCGGTGGCAGATGAGGCTGCAGGCCAGGGACACGAAGGCATAGTGGAGTTCGGTCCGGCGTACCCAGCGGACCGCGAGCGTTTGAAGTGGTCGAACAGGGCGAAGGCCTGCTCCACGACGTAGCGGAGTTTGCCCGTGCCCTCCAGGTTCGGGGCGCCCTTGTGGGAGATGACGGGCAGGATCCGGCGCTTGCGGATGGAAAACGTCCGTCCAGGGACAGCGCCGACTCGCCACCCTGCCTGCGTCGAGCCCCTGACCGGAGTAACTCCGAAGGCAATCAAGCCGAGACGAGAGCCCGGCGCGGGGACCGTGACGTCACGGTCCCGGTGTCGCGTCCGATTTGGAGCCGCTTCTTTTGGTGTCGGTGGCCGGGGTCTCTCGAACTCTCCGTTCAGTCCGCGGAGCTCTCGTTGAGGGCTGAGGCGAGGCCGTCGAGGAGGCGCTGGAGGCCGAACTCGAAGAGGGCGTCGAGGTCGAGGTCGTAACCGACCGTGGCGAGGCGGGAGAGCGCGGGGAACCGGCCGGTGGCCAGAATCGTAAGGAGCGCGGGCTCCTGGGTGTCCATCCACTCCTCGCTGTCGAGACCGCTGTGCGCCTCGGCCTCCCGCTCCGCCTCCAGGTTGACGGCGATACCACGGGCGTAATTGAACAGCATGAGGTGCGCGGTGAAGGCGGACTGCAGGTCGAGTCCGCGCGCGTGCAGGGTGGCAAGGATCCACTCGCTGTACGGCAGTGCCGAGGTGATCATCTGTGGGCGGGTCACCGACAGGGCCGGCGCGAGCCACGGGTGGCGGCGGAACACGTCCCAGAGCTGCCGGGCCGCCAGCTCGATCGCCTCGCGCCAGCCCGTCGGCGGGTCGGCGGGCAACGGGTGCTCCGCGATGACCGTGTCCATCATCCGCAACAGCAGGTCGTCCTTGTCGGCCACGTGCCGGTACAGCGACATGGTCGCCACCCCTAGCTCGGCGGCAACCCGGCGCATCGAGACTGCGGCCAGCCCTTCCTCATCGGCGACCGTGACAGCGGCGGCGACGATCCGTCCAAGTGTGAGCGCCGCTTGGACCGATGACGCATCAGACGACCCGTCCGGGCGTGCGGCGGCAGGGGGTCGGGCGGCCCGCACCGGGCGGCCCGCGGCCGCCACGACCGTCCCGACGCCCGGGACGGCGCGGACCATGCCCTCGCGGCGCAGCTCGGTGAGCACCTTGGTCGCGGTGGCCATCGCGACACCCCACTGCTTGGTGATCTGGCGGGTCGAGGGCACGCGATCGCCCGGCGCCAGTTCGCCCGTCTCGATCCGCCGCCGGAGTTCGGCGACGATCTGGCTGTAGCGCGACATTGCCTGTCCGCCCACCGACACCCCCTCTGCACTAGTGCACATGATTGGGTGCCATCCTAGCCGTCGACGCCGGGCGATCCCCGCGCACCAGCACCCTCCCTACTTTTCCGCACTAGTGCAGCACTAACTAACACCGCATTGTTCAGGGCGATTTCACGCTTGCGCACTAGCTTGCGTACGGCGTACGTTCGCGTCATGCCGAACAACGAGATACTCATCTGCGGTGCTGGCATCGCTGGGCCCGCACTGGCGTACTGGCTACGCAAGGGAGGCTCCAGGGTCACGATCGTGGAACGCGCGCCGGAACCCCGGCCCGGCGGGCAGACCGTGGATCTGCGCGGCGCCGGCCGCACCGTGATCGAGCGGATGGGCCTGATGGACCGGGCGAGGGCGGAGAGCGTTGACCAACGCGGCCTCGCGCTCGTCGACACCTCCGGCCGGACCACCGCGCGGGTGCCCGCCGACAGCTTCGGTGGCGAGGGGATCGTCTCCGAGATCGAGATCCTCCGGGGCGACCTCGCCCGTCTGCTGTACGAGGCCACCCTGCCGGACGCGGAGTACCTCTTCGACGACACCATCACCGCGATCGATCAGGACGCGGACGCGGTCACCGTCACCTTCGAGAAGGCCGCGCCGCGCCGGTTCGGGCTGGTCGTCGGCGCGGACGGGCCGCACTCCGTGGTGCGCGCGCTGGCCTTCGGCCCGGAGCAGGAGTTCGTCCACCCGCTCGGCCTCTACACAGCCTGGTTCACCACCACCGACGACCTGGAACTCGACGGCTGGTACCTGATGCACAATGCGCCCGGCGGACTGGTCTCGTCCGCACGGCCCGGCCGCCTCCCCGGCGAGATCAAGGCCGGCTTCAGCTTCCGCTCGGCACCGATCGCCTACGACCGCCGCGACGTCGCCGCCCAGCAGGAACTCGTGGCCCAGCGCTTCGCAAGCGTCGGCTGGGAGACCCCACGCCTGCTGCGGGCAATGCACACCGCCCCGGACTTCTTCTTCGACTCCATGGGCCAGGTCCGCCTCGACAGCTGGACGCGCCGCCGCGTGGCTCTGCTCGGCGACGCCGGATACTGCGCGACCCCGCTGACCGGCCTCGGGACCAGCCTTGCCCTGGTCGGCGCCTACGTCCTGGCCGGTGAACTCGCCGCTGCCGGGGGCGACCACCGCATCGCCTTCCACCGCTACGACGAGGTGATGCGCCCGTACGTGAGTCAGGCCCAGCAGCTACCACCGGGCGGTGCCTCGGGATTCGCACCGTCGGGCCGACTCGGCATCCACCTGCGGGACCTCTCCATGCGGTCGATGACCCGCTGGCCGATGCGGAACCTGCTCGCCGCGCAGTTCGCCAAGGCCGGGAACATCGCACTCCCGGAATACAGTCTTGCGGCGGACGTACGGTGAGCGGCCCCAACCACGAGTCGCCGCTGAGTGGCTCCCCTTCGACCAGGTCACGTCCCCGACCCTGCGGACGAAGCTCTGCGCCTCCGGGCTCGACAACCGGATCGAGCCGGTCAATGCCTCGGCATTGATCCACGACGGCCACGGCCGCTACCTACTCCACCTGCTCCACCTGCGCGATGACCTGCCCGGTATCTGGGAGCCGGGAGCCTGGTCCCTGCTCGGCGGCGGCCGCGAGCCGGGCGACGCCTCGCTGGAGGACACCGTCCGCCGGGAGCTGCGTGAGGAAGTCGGATGCCCTCGGTCTTGATCAGCATCCACAGGTTCTCCACCAGCGCATTGCCGGGGCGGCTCCGTCGCGGGGAGCGGACAGAGGCCGGCGGGCAGGGCCCACTCCTCGCAGCGCTGCCGGTCTCCGATGTCGTCGGCCGGCCGGCCACGCCCCGGCTCAGGCCGACAGCGCCTGAGCCGGGGCGACGCTCACTGGGGCGGCTCGCACAGCTGGGGAAGCGTCACGGTCCCGGGCCGGTGCTCGAAGGTGTCCATGACCAGCCACTCGTCCAGCTCGGGGTCGTAGAGGTTCTGGACACCGAACTGCAGCACCTGCCAGAAGGTGCCCCGGTTGTCCTCGTCAACGTAGATGTCGCCCAGCGCGAACGGCAGACGGGGGTACTTCCCGGGAGGCAGCTTCGGGAGGACCACGCCCACCCTCCAGTGGTTCACGTGCCGCCGCGGGGTGCGCCGGAGGGTCTCCCGCCCGACGAACCGGGCGTTTTCGAACCCCTGGTTCAACGCCTCCAGGTTGAAGCCCGGGATGCGTGAGCAGGGATGCTCGTTCAGACCAGGCCATTTGTACGTCAGCGTGTAGAGCGTGTCGCGGTAGATCAGGTTCGTGAACCAAATCGGGTACTGCGGGCCCCCCGCGGTCATCTGACTGTCGCCGTCCCTACCCTCCCAGGTGAACGGCACCGTGATGTCCAGGTCACGGACGATCCACTTGCCCTTGCCGCGGAAGTCGCGGGGGAGGCGGGGCGGAGGCGGCGTGGGGGAAACTTCCTGCCGCGCGGCCACGGTCCCGAACGACGGCGCGGTCCCGGTCCGGGGCGCGGCGGCGACCGGCGGCGGAGCCGCCAGGACGAGGGCGGCCACTCCGGCAAGAGCGGCCGACGTGACCGTCCGGCGTGTGCCTTTCGAACCCATGGTCTCCCTCGGCTGTCGTGTCAGGCGCCGTCATGGCGCGAGGACAATCACGGCGATTCTGGGACACCGTCCCCGGAATTGAAGATTCCGAAACTGACGGCTACTGAGCTTGAAACTGTGGCGCAGTTCGGACAAGACGATCTGAACCGTTCCGGGTTCGGTCACGGTGGCTGCGGACCAGCCGACGATACGGCGGGAGAAGGGAAGACCTCGCTGATCAGCTCTTTCAGCACAGCATCCCGCACGGCTCTGGCGGACGGCGCCACCCCGCTTCAGCTCAGCCGACTCCTCCGTCGTCGTGCCCGGACGCGTCCCCGCGTCGACCTCGTGCTGCTTCACCCAGTTCCTCAGGGCCTCGGGAGACCCAGCAGCCGTGTCATTCGGTGATCACCGCGCACCTCAGCGACCATGCGCACCGCACGGCGGCGGAACTCGACGGGGTAGCGGGAAGGTCGTGCCATGACTCGGTCCCTTCATGGAATCGAGTCTCCACCAGACCCGGAACGGTTCACACCGAAGCTCCGGCGGTTCAAGGCGACTTGGGAAGGCAACCCCGTACAACCGGAGCTTCGTTGCGTTCGTGGCGGGCCAGTCCCGGCCCCTTGCCCTGCCATGACCTGCGGACTCAAGCACGCGCAGGGACTTTGAAACGCCCCTGAGGGCTGCAGGGCCCGGAGTGCGCAGTGGGCCTGGGCCCACCGGGTAGGAGACCACCGCGACGTGGCCTCCTACCCAGTGGCGATGTCACCTCTCGGCGGTCACCGGAGTGTTCGTGGCACCGGAGGCGCGGACGATGTCGGCCCCGGTCTGCGAAAGTACGGTGGCGCCGATGGGGAGGGGGCCCGCAGTGAAGAGGGCTTCGTTGAACGCCTGTCCTCCGGTGGGGGCTGCGCCAACGGGGAAGGCGGAGATGGCCAGGCCGCCGACGATCGAGGTGGAGATGTAGTCGCCGACCATGCGCCCCTGGTTGGTGTTCGCGATCTGGGAGAGCGGGAACTGCCCGGTCAGCGTGGTCGCGGTGCTCCAAGAGGCGCCGCCGTCGGCGGAGGAGATGTATCCGACCTGAAGGCGGCAGGTGGTCGAGGAGCAGTTGGCGACCGGGTAGCGGTAGTAGTAGAGCCCGATCCTGGTGGTGGCCCCGGAGGTGGTGCGGTCGACTCCCAGGCCGGGGAGGAAGTGGTCGACGCCGCTGGTCGTGGAGTCGATGGGGACTCGGGTCACGGCGGTCCAGGTGGTGCCGTTGGTCGAGGTCGAGTAGACGATGTCGTTGGCTGTGCAGTTGATGCGGAAGCGGCAGTCGTGCCACGCCACGAAGATCCGACCCGCGCCGTCGATCTCGGCGGAGGAGATTCCGCGCGGGGCCCGCAGACCGCCCGCGACGGTGTGGGCGTTGACGCCGGCGACCAGCGAGGTGCTGCTCCAGGAGGTTCCGCCGTTGGTCGAGTTGAACGCGCGGATGGCGCTCCCGTTGGCGGAGTACGGGACGACGACAGTGCCGTTCGGTTGGACCAGCGGCTGTCCGGCGAGGCCACTCGGCGTGCCGGACGGCGAGCGGGGGGCCTGCCAGGTGAGACCGCCGTCGGTGGAGGTGCTCAGCACGATCCGGTTGCCGGCCGAACTGATGTCGGCCTCGATGTAGCACCGGCCGTAGAACGGGCTGGTGGCGGTGTTGTCGCAGACGATCCACGACTTGTCGTAGTTCTGGCCGTCGAATCCGACCGCCCTGATGGGGTTCTGCCAGGTCAGGCCGTCCGCGGAGCGGCTGATGGTGACGCCGGCGCCGATGACCCCGCCCGAGGTGGAGTTGAGCGGGAGTCCGGCGACCAGCCAGGTGCCGTGTGCCGCGTCGTAGGCGACCGACGGGTCGGAGACACGGGAGAAGGCACCGCCCTGGTAGACGGTGATGCCGGGAATGGTGCCGTGCTGCCAGTTCACCCCTCCGTCAGTGGAGGTGGCCCACCCCAGACCCGAGGCCCCGCCGCTGAAGAAGCGGCCGTTCTGAGCGACCGAGACGACGGTGCTGCCGAACGTGAACGTGTCCGGTTCGACCACGGTGGCGTGCTGACTGGCAGTGTTCGTGAACGGGTCGGTGTCGATCTGCGTCGGGCCGGGCGGCGGCGGGGGCGTGCCACCGAGCTGGACATCGTCGTACAGGGTGAACGTCGGATCGCCGGGATAGTTGTCGTCGTGGCTGATCAGCCGGAGGGTGTAGTTGTGGCCCGGCGTGACCGCGGCGGCCGTCTGCTGCCAGCCCTGTCCGTTGGGGCAGGTCCTGGGCAGCACGGTCGTCGTGGTGGCGGTGGTGTTGTCCCGCAGGGTCGCCGTGGCCCAGTCGTACGTCAGGGTGTCGGGGCAGCTGACGTTGTACCAGAAGGAGAGCTGTGTCTCCCCGGTCGTCGCGTTGAAGGTCTGGGCGATCGAGGAATCGCCGCTGGTGGGGCTGGTACCGCCGACCCGGGCGGCGTACGTTCCGCTGTGCGCGCCGGCACTGACCACTGCGGTCGTTCCTGCGGGCGTCCAGCCGGCCAGGGTGCCTGTCTCGAAATCGCCGTTGGACACGGCGGCTGCAGCTGGCGGCGCGAGGAGAAGGGACGAGAAGCTCATGGCGGCCGTCGCGGCGAACGCGATCAGGCCTCGTACACGCAGATCAGGTAGCAAGGACACGCCGAGATCCTGCATGGGTGTCGCACAGGCAGTGGACGCGACACGGCAAGTCCACCCCGTACGAGGTGGCTCGCATCGGCCGCCCAGCCCAGCCCAGCCGGTCGGCGCGTCGTCGGGGTCAGCGGACGGCGGCCCGGCGCGAGCGGATGGCCTCGATGAAGACCGGCAGCAGTGCCGGGGCGATGACGAGTCCGATCGCCGGGAGCAGGTAGGTGTCAAGCTGCCCTTGAGGGAGTCGCCGAGCCGGTAGCCGAGGAGGACGATTCCAACGGTCCGTACGGTGCCGCCGGTGGCGTTCCACACCAGGAATGTGCCCGCGCGCATATCCAGAACGCCGGCCACCGGGTTGAGGGCAGGTACGGACGATCGGCAGCAACGTCGCCAGGACCCTGCCTTGCCCGCCCCGTACTTGGTGAAGTACTCCTCCGCCTTGGTTGCATGCTCTCGCTTGAACAGCCTTGGTTCCGGGCGAGCGAACAGCTTCGGCCCGACCCGCGTACCGAGCAGGTGTCCCGGCTGGGCCCCGGCGATCGCACACGCCGGCGCACCGGTCAACGGGGCGGGGAGGGAGAGGCGGAAGGCGGGCCGGGGGTGTGTCCAGCCGACGGCTCTGGCCCGTAGGAGGACGCGATGCCGTGTCCGGTGTGCGAAACGCCGGCGGCGAAGGTGCACGGGTACCACGGCCGGACCGTGACGGACGTGCCGGTCGGCGCCCGTCAGGTGGTCGTGCGCCTGCGTGTACGACGGCACCTTGCCCTACCGCAACGGCCGCGCCGAAGGCGTCAGCACTCGCACCAAAAGGATCACGAGACAGATGCGCGGACGCGCCGGATTCGGCCTTCTCCGGCACCGCATCCTCCTGCCCTGACGGCTACCCGGCGCCACCACCGACTACGGGCCAGAGCCGAACGATTGGCAGACCTTGCCGCCGGCGCGCGTCCGGCTCGGCACATGCGCACCGGCCACGTGCCACCGGAATGGGCCAGCAGGCAACGGGGCGGCGGTATGCCGGCTCGATCCCCTCGGGGTGGCTGCGCGGTGTAAGGGAATCGCAGTCGGTATACCTAGATCCATGGCGCCCACCCGACCAGATCCCGAGAAAAAAGAACCATCACAGGAATCCGGTTGGCTCAGCCGAATCACCAGGGTCAGTTCCACGTCCGAGGCTGTCCTCAAGGCCCTCGGGGCATTGTTCGTCTGCGGAGGCGCCGCGTACGGATTCTTCGTACTGTTCCAATCGAATCCGAAAGAGGTCGCCTCGCAGGTGCAGGCCTGCGAGAAAACCCATGGGCTGAACGGCAACTACGAGACGATCACCACGTCCGGCAAAGAAGTTCTCTTCCTGAGCTGCTCATGGCCTCCGTCGGAGTCCTCCGACTCGGATGGGTACGCCAAGGTCGTCCGACGTGACGTCGTGGACCTCACGCGTGACGCCGTGAGCCTCGCGCCCAGGATCGGCGCGGGCCCGGACGAGGCCGACCGTCTCACCGGGTGCAGACTCTTCAACCTGTGGTACAAGTCCAGTTCCCCGCCGGGATACTTCCCCCACATGCCGATCCAAGTACCGGCCGACACCGCGAGATCGATTTACGGAGTGGCCTATCCACTCGATTCCCTCGGCTTTCCTCCGGTCGAAGGGGAGGCATATGTCCTGCACAACACGGCCGAAAGCCTCGATCGCGCCTCCTGCGCCTCGTAGTGGCCCCGTCCTGAAGGAACATTACGAGAAGGTCATCGCCGCTGGTGGACGGATCGCGGGCCTGGCTGCGGAGGAACTGCTGACCGGCCGCCGAGCCCGGCCGCGACGATCACTACTGAGCCGTTGATTTCGGCAGCCTGAGCGAGAGCCCCGACGGATTCATGACCATGCTCATCGGCCACAGGATCATCACCTCGGCGCTGTCGGTGCGGGTTTCGTAGTCGCGGGCCAGGCGGCGTGAGCGCATCAGCCACGCGGACGTTCTCTCCACCAGCCGTCTTTTCGGCAGGACGACGAAGCCGGTGGTGTCGTCGCTGCGTTTGACCACCGTCAGCGCGATCCGCAGCACGCTGCGGGCGAAGTCGACGAGCTGGCCTGTGTAACCGCCGTCCGCCCAGACCCACGTGATGCGCCAGTGCCGCTCGCGCAGCCGGGCCAACAGCGTCTGCCCGGCCTCCCGGTCGGTGGGAGGCCGGTGGTCGTTGTCTTTGGGTGGGCGTCAACGCGTGGTGTTTTTGGCGGGATTCACCTGGCGGGCCGGTCGGTGGGGGGAGGGCGGCTAATTTGGGTGTGGTTGGCGTACCTGCTTTCCGGCTCCGGCGGGGCGTGCGCGGGGGCGGGGGCTGTCGGACAATGGTCGCAGTCCGGGCTCCGGCCCGGAGGACGTGTCCGGGCAGGTGCCCGGATTGGGAGCCCGGCCCGATTCCGGCGGGCCGGGACTCCCTGCTATGCCGCCGGAATCAGGACCAGTCCTTGCCTTCGTGGCGCTCGATCACCCGGAAGCTGCCCACGACGCCGTTTTCGACCTCGACGCCTTCCTTGTCCTCCTTGCCTTCCTTGCCTTCCTTGCCTTCCTTGTCGTGGCGGTGGCCCGGGTTCACGCCGTCGCTCTGGCTGTGGGGGCCGACCACGGCGATGGGCGCGCCGTTGTCGCACACCGCGCCGCGGAAGACCTCGACAGTGCTGCGGGTCTCGTTGCGGATGTTCAGGGTCCTGGCGCCCAGGCCGCTGACGACGGTGATGCAGTCGCCCGGGTGGGACGAGAACGACCGCTCGTTGATCTGGATCCGGCCCTTGTGGTGCTCCCGGCCCTCGTCACCCCAGCCCTCGTCGCCCTTGCCCTCGTCGCCCTTGCTCGCGTTGGCCTTGCCCGAGTCGCCGCCGAAGGGCGCCTGAGCCGCAGCCGCCTGCTGGACAACCGTGGCCGGCTGCTCCGGCTGGGAGGCGGCCGAGGCGTAGGTGATGCCCATCGCAGCCAGGGCTGCGGCAGCCGCGATACTCGCGGTGACAGCGGTGGAGCGGGTAATCATCATGCGAGTTCTCCTGTCTCAGAGGAACCGGCTGTGCGGCCGGCACGTGAGTAAAAGTACTAACGACTGATACGACTTTCGTATCGTGACATGCCGGAAATCGGGCACAAAGGGCCGAATGAGGTACCCCGAGCGCTCCCGCGTCGCCAAATGGGGCGTCAAGTGACAGCAATTCATGTGGAGTTGATGACGCTTAGCCCTTTAGGTTGATCGTCTGACGCCTGCTTACCATTCGGCGGCACATAGCGACCGGGGTCACGGCCCTGAGGAGACGAGCAGCTCGGGGTACGCCTGGCGCTTCTCTTGTTCGACCAGTGCCCGGTAGATGCTGGCCAGGCCGGGGTTCTGGCCCTTGCGCCTGCCGATGGGGATGATCAGGTCGGGCCGGATCTTCTCGATGGACTCGCCGGCCGCCCGGCGCCGCAGCACGGTGTGCAGCATGTCGTCGGTGATGACGGGCGGCCGCCCGCCGTGCTTGCCCTTGCGGGCGGCGGCTTCGAGTCCTTCAAGGGTGGCTTCGCGGATGCTCTCGCGCTCCGTCTCGGCCATCGCGGCGAAGAACCCGAACAGCATCAAGGGCTGACCCCCGACTCGCCCGTCGCGATCGCCCACCTCGTGGCGATCGAGTTCGCCACCATCGCGGCCACCGAAGACTACTGGCGCTGACCACGTAGGGGCCGGCACGAGTCCCAGACGTCACACACGGCCATCAACTCCCGATGAGCCGCCGACTCTGCGCAGGCGGCCCGTCGTCGCTCATCGCGGCTCCGGGTGCCCCGCAGTTGCATCCTTGCTCGCCGGAAGGGCGGTCTCACGCCTCGGACGGCGCACCACTGCCATGGCGCTGCCGCTGGCGGTGTTTGCGCATGGACACCTGAGAGCCGCAGCCAGTACTGCAGTACAGCCCTCCCCCATTGCGGGTGCGGTCGAAGAAACCGAAATGGCATGGGGGGTTCCGGCACGCCTTGATGCGCCCCCAGTCGCTGCTCTGCGCAAACGTCGTCACCGCAGCCAGTACGGTTCCGAACACGCGCGGCACCCCCGCCTGCGGCGAGGCCAGCTCTACACCGCCGGCCGTGACCACCGTCGCCAGCGGGTAGAGCGAACCCACACGTCGCAGGTGCCGCTCGGCACGCAGCAGCGGCTCACCCAGACTTTCCTCATCGCCCGAGTGCGCGAGCAGCACAGTCACCAGGGCATCACGCAGCTCGCGCGCGACCGCGGCGTCAGCGTCGGTCACCACGGTTTCGCCACCGAACTCGTCGCGCTCCGCCAGCCACGCCGCGAACGAGTCCCCGTCCCCGAACAACTCCCGGCGACCCGATCCATCCGCGCGCGTGTTCACGAACGCCAGAACGGTCTCCACCGTCGGCGTGACGGTGCGCGGGCTTGGTTTGGGGGATCCGGCTGCCGCAGTGATCATCCCTCCACAGTACATCAGTGTGAGCGGCGCTAATCCAGCTAGTGAGCAACCTTCCAGTGGATCTAGCGTTGACTAGTTGCGAGCTAACGGCTTACGGTCGCAACATGAACGAAGCAACCACCCAGCAGACCCACCTCCGCACATGGCTGATCACCGGCGCGACGTCCGGCATCGGCCGCGAACTGACGCTCCAGGCACTGGAGAACGGCGACACCGTCTCGGCCCTCGCCCGCGACACCTCCTCCCTCGACGAACTGGCTGGGGCGCACGGTGAGCACCTGCTCCTCATCCAGGCGGACGTACGTGACGAGCGAGCCGTTCGGGACGCAGTGGAAGGCACGCTCGCACGGTTCGGCCGTATCGACGTCGTGGCCAACAACGCGGGATACGGACTGTTCGGAGCCGTTGAGGAGGCCTCCGACACGCAGGTCCGTGCCGTGTTCGACACCAATGTCTTCGGTGTGCTCAACGTGCTCCGCGCAACGCTGCCGGTGCTCCGCGCCCAGCGGTCCGGGCACATCCTCCAGGGCTCGTCGGTCTACGGGCAGTCCGCCCATCCCGGCGTGGGTCTGCTGGCTGCCACCAAGTACGCGGTCGAGGGGCTGTCGGACGCGCTCGCGGCCGAGGTCGCACCGCTCGGTATCAAGGTCACGATCATCCAGCCCGGGATGACCGCGACCCCCTTCCTCGCCAACCTCGATGTCGCAGCCGGCCTGGACGACTACGACCAGACCGTCCGCGAGGCCCAGAAGGGCATCGGAGAACTGCCGGCGTCCGCGTTCTCCGCCGCGGCGCGGATCGCCGCAGGCATCCGGACCGCGGTCGACAGCCCCAACCCTCCGCTGCGCCTGGCACTTGGCGCCTCCAGCGCGACGGGCATGCGCCCCGCTCTGGAGGCACGGATCGCAGACCTGGACAGCTGGCAGCGTGTGACCGACGCCGTCGACAGGTAGTAGGCCACGAATCCCGCCGGGAACACGGTCATGGCGGAGGCGGCCCGGCCCTCCTCACTGCCCGGCCATGACTAGTGGGTCTGGGCCGAAGCCACGGCAGACGGCTTCGACCCAGACCCCTGTACTACCACTGCTCCGCACTCTCCCCGGCGGGCGTCGGCCGCGGTTCGTCCGCCCGCCGGCCCGGGATGGTCACAGCCGGGTGGAGGTCGATCCGGTTGCCCATGTCGAGCTCGAACCGGCCGCAGGGGTTGACATGGGTTCACATGGACCAGGGCGGGCACCGGCTCGGCCGCCGCGACGCCACCCCACCAACTATCTGGCCTTTTCGGTCTGGCAGCCGCCATCTGCTGCTACAGACGCTTCCGCGGCCTCACCATGGAGGACACGGTCTGGGAGGAGCGTGGCCACCACGACTTCGCCGACCCATGGGCGGAGCAGCGCCACTCGTACCCGGAGGATCACGATGCCTGGCGCCCGGGGGACCCGCGGGTCCGGTCAGGCGTAGCGGCAGACCGTGACGCCGGCTGCAGCACCGCATCCCATCTTCGTGTAATTCTTCTGGACCATGTTCCAGTAGTGGCCCCAGTACCTGTAGCCCGGGTCATTCGTGTTCCAGTTCGGGCCAGCCGCGTCGTAGGCGGCGAGTGGCCTCGCGGAGGGCCGTGCCGTGCCGGTCGCGTCCAGTGCACGGATGCGGGCTGGGTGACCTTTGGTGGTCCTTGTGCGCCGCTCAGCGCGTAGGATCCGGCCAGGCGCGCCGTAGCGCAGAGGTCGACGCGCGCGGTCTCCAAAATCGCGAGGACGCCGGTTCGAATCCGGCCGGCTACGCCGCACCAGGGTAGGGCAGCCATCCAGTCCGGTGGCTGCCCTGCGCTGTCTCCCGCGAATCCGACTCCGAGACACCGGTCAACACCGCCCATGTCACCGGCGAATACGGGCGCACGGCACCGCACGCCACGCTTTTCCGACCGGGCGGCGGTCGTAGTGCTCGAAGGTACGGTCGAGGACCTGACCGGGCCTGTGCCG
Source organism: Streptomyces sp. NPDC097981 (assembly GCF_040302565.1). NCBI lineage: Bacteria > Bacillati > Actinomycetota > Actinomycetes > Kitasatosporales > Streptomycetaceae > Streptomyces > Streptomyces sp. NPDC097981. The sequence goes on along the minus strand of NZ_JBEORW010000060.1, from coordinate 16,935 downwards.
GGCGGTGCCGTCCCACCAGTAGCCGCCGTGGCGGTGGGGGAACCCGCAGTGCCCGGACAATCAGTCGTGGTCGGGGCGCCGCTCATGTCCTTGTCGTGGATCAGCAGGACACGCGCCCCAACCAGGGCGGCGGCGCCGAAGGCGAACGCTCCGCTCGTGCACCGCTGCCTGGCCCGTCCGGCGACGGCACCGTTGTCCCGCTGGCAGCCGGAGACGAGCAGTCGGGCCCGCCGACCGGGCGCACCCGGCGCGCACGTACCCTCACCTGCTATGGCGTACTTGAGACGTATGGGGAAGGCGACCTCCTGGGTGGCATGGACGGGCGGCGCCCCGGCCCCGTGGCACCTCGCTGTTCTCGACGAGGCCTACGCGCTGATGGACGAGGGCCGGTTCGAGGACGCCGAGGCACGGGCACGAGCCCTCGTCACGGCCCGGCGGAGCCGGACGAGGCGGGACCGCCGGCCGGGCACCGTCTGGTACGCCGCCTACGTCGCCGCCCTCGCGGCGCGCGCCCACGGGCGACAAGAGCCGTCACTGCTGGCCGAGTTCGAGGCACTGATTGCAGAGGCCGAGCGGACGTATGACATCCACCACGGCCTGCTGCTGCCCGCCCGTTTGAATCACGCGTGGGTGCTGATCGACGAAGAACGGGCTGCCGAAGCGGAGGCGGAAGCCCTGGACGTCCTGCGCGCGCTGGCGCGACGGGCGCAACGCGCCGAGGACCGGCAGCTCGAACTGTCCGCCCTGATCTGCCTCGGGCACGCCCTGTGCGCGCAGGGCCGCTACGAGGAGTCGGAGACGATCGCCCGCGCACACCTGCCACGGGCCGACGAGGGCAGCGTGCACCCCCTCCGGACCCTGCTGGTGCGCAGCCTGTCAGGCCTGGAGCGCCACGAGGAGGCACTGGCAGAGTCGCTGGAGGCGCTCCCCGAGCCGCCGCCGCATGCCGCCGGGCACCTGGAGCTCCGCAGGGCCACTGCCCTGCACGCCCTCGGCCGCGGTGACGAGGCCCAGGCGGAAGCCGGCCGGGCACTGGCCGCCTGCGAGCGGAACCTGCACCCGACGCACCCCCGCACCGCGGCGATCCGCACACTGCTGTCCCGCATCACCCCGCCCTGACCATGCGAGCCCGCCTCGACAGCGGGGCCATTGGGCCGTCCCGCCCAAGTACAGACGCAGTCGGCCGAACCTGAGCAGAGTCCGCAACACCAGGCCCGGTCGGCAGTGACCTCGGCCACCAGCGCTGGGCATCCGGGAACCGCGTCCAGGACGTCCCGGGCGCCCGTGTGGCTCAACGAACGCGGCATCGGAGCGGGAGCACGTGAACGGGCCGGGTGCGGGGATGGCCGCCTGCGATGCGGGCAACGCGGATGCGGTCCATCACCTCGGTGAACAGCAGGGCGTCGCCGCGCTGTCCGGCGGTGACGGCCTCGGCCAGGACGTCGAAGGAGGAGTCGACCGCGAGATGGATCTTCATGGTTCGGGCCACCGCGTGAGGTGCGGGCACTGTACCGGCCTGCACGACCCGGACGTCACGCACCAAGTCAGTGCCGACCGCTGTTCGCCGCGGCAACGATCCGGACACCGATCAGCCGCAGCTGGGTGCCATGAGCAGGTGAGTCGGGGCGCAGGCCGAGCTGGCCTCTCTCCTGGTGGAAGGCAACGGCCTGGACGTGGGCGGCCATCTGCGGGGAGACGGCGTGCACGACGTCCGGCCAGCGATCCAGCACGGTTCTGCCAGCGGCCGGGAGTTCCCGGGCTCGGTCGGCCATCAGGTGCTCCCCGCCTCCCCTCTCCCATTGTCGAAGGCCCCCGTCAGGCGCCTTCAGCAGCCATACCGCCCGCTCCTGATCCGCCTTCGACCACGCCGAGCAGCCCCCCACCCCGCACCGCCGCGGCGGCGGGCTGCGTGAGAACCTCCTCGCCGAACACACGCGCAGCTGCACCGCTCGATTGACAGGCCCTCAGCCGGAGATTGCGAGCAGTGCGGCGCGCGCGGCGTCACACAACTCGTCGTCCTCCGGTACGGAACGCCATGTGCCGTGCGGGACGGGCCGCTCGTCGGCGTCGAGAAACGCCCTCAGGACAGGCTCGGCCAGGGCTGCAGGCGCGCCGATCTCTGCCAGGGCTGCACGCGCGCCGATCTCGGCCAGGAGTTTCACCGTGTCGATGATCGCCCTGTAGGCGCCGCCACGCTCAGCGAACGGCGCGATGGCCCGGACGAGGACAGGCACGACCTCGTCGGCCCGTCCGGTGATCCTCCACAGCGCCTGGCCGACGCAGAGCGGCAGCCAGCCCTCCTTGTGCAGGGGGAGGAGTTCGCGCAGCCGCTCGACATACGGTGCGCCCGCCGGCCCGAGTTCCCCCAGCAGCGTGGCGGCGTTCCCATGGCCGTACGGCTCGCCCAGCTGCGGGAGCAGCAGCGCGAGCGCGGGCTCCCGGTCACCGGTCAGCCGCCCGTACGCGAGCGTCAGGCAGCGCGGTGCGAACGACTGGCCCGCGGGCGGGGCGTCGAGCAGGGCGCGCAGCCGTTCCTGCGGCACTGCCTCGGCCGCGGCCGGCCCGATCGCGGCGAGGGCGTCCAGCGCCCACACCACGCTGTCGGTGTCCAGGAGACCGAGCAGTTCCGGGATCGCGGGGGCTGCGGCCGCGCCCCATGACTCCAGCACCTGGCAGAGCGCTCGGCGCTCGTCGAGGGTGGAGGCGGCGGTGAGCCGGGCTCGCAACGGCGGCAGCAGCACGTCGGCGTGGGCGCCGAGCCCTCCGACGGTCTCGGTCAGGCTCAGGTCGTACGTCCACCAGCCGTCGGCGTGGAACGAGTGGTGCGCAAACCCGAGCCGCTCCCCCGACAGGCGCCGCACCAGCGGCGGTACGCAGCGCGCGTCGCCGAGCCGGGACAGTGCCCAGACGGCGTGGTCCTGGGCGGGCAGGTACGGCTCGCCGTCGTCCGTCACCATGGCCGCCAGCGCGTCCGCCCAGGGGCGGGCGGCGTGCCCGCACATGCCGAGGACGCGGGCGGCGAAGAGCCGGTTGTCGGGCTCGGGGTCGGACAGCAGGCGGGCCACAGCCGGGAGCAGCACCGGTACGGCGGAGCGCCGGCCGCTGAGCATGTCGGCGGCGGCCTGCAGCGCGCCCGCGCGCACGGCGGGGTCCGGATGCGTGAGCAGTCTCCTGGTCGCCTCTGCCCGGCCCACCCGGTCCTCTACCAGCAGGCCGAGCGCCCAGATGACCGTCGCCTTGACCGGGGAGCCGCCCGGCTGCCAGGTTGCCGGTTCGCTGTCGAGCAGCACCTCGAACACCGTTCGCGTGTACGCATCGTCGTCCTGCCCCGGCAGCGCGCGATGCAGGGCCTGAACGGCGGCGAGGCGGGCGGCGGCCTCGGCGCCGTGCATGAGCCGGCGTAGCCAGTCGAGGGAGTCCTCACGCCGTGCGTCGGCGTGGGGAATCAGCGAACCGACCGCATCGATGAGCTGGAGCCTCGGCTCCGCTTCCGGCTCCGCGGCCCACCGCGCCCGCAGCGCCGCGATCACCTCGTCGGCTCGGTGGCGGGCCTCGGCGAGGGCGTCCGCAACGGCGGTACGGTGCGCGGCAGCCGGGCCGTCCAGCAGCGGCAGCAGGTCCGTCACCGCCAGGTCCCAGGCAGCGGGCCAGGTCGGGGTGACGAAGCGGGCCTCCGCGGTGTTCGCCGCGCAGGCCAAAGACCCGACGAGCTCCAGGAGCTCGCGGCGGACGGCCGGAGCGATGGCCGGATCGGCAGCGGCTCCGAGCACGTACGGAAGGGCGGCCGGGGCCGAGGAGTAGACCCCCCCCCGGGTGGTGCACGTACACGAGCAGGTCGTCGGCCGCCCTGGCAGCCCTCTCCGGCCGGTACAGATCCCGCAGCATTCCGGGTACGTCCTCGGCCGAACCGTAGGCGTGCCGCAGCGCCGCCCAGTCGATGGCGTCGAGACCTGCGGGAACGTCGCTCATCAGTGGCTCTCCTCGACCTGCTGCGAGACCACGAAGTCGCCGGCGCAGTCCGGACACGTCGCCCGGCCGAAGAGGTACGTCAGCCCGCGCGCGACCTCCTCGTGCCCGGCCTCCGTCGCCGTGCGGTGCAGGCGCGCGGGCATCGCGTCGAGGGTGGCCGGATCGGCGGGCAACAGCGCTGCCTTGACCGGGTCCGCCGTCGCATGGTCGCCGGACGGGGCGAAGCTGCCGTGATCGCCGAACGCGATGAAGAGCGACGACGCGCACGTGGGGCAGTCGACCTCGTACTCCCCCTCGAACAGGCCCTCCAGCCGCCCGGCGCTCCACACGCGCTCGCCCTCGAAGGCCAGGACGCACTGGAGGAGGTACACGAAGGTCGGACGGTCGTCCGTTGCCGCGTCGAGGAGGTGGCGGGCCACCGGGAGGAGGGCGTTGATCTCTGCGGCGTACCGCGCGCTGTGCTCGTCGTCGGCCGCCGAGGCGATGAGGCCTGCCATCAGGACGGCGTCCTGCGGTGCGCCGGGCGCGCCGCCTGTCACGATCGCCGCCAGGTACGGGAGGGCGAGGAAGCTGTCCTCGTACACGGAGCCCTGGTGACAGAGGTCGTCCCACAGCTCGCTCCAGACCTGCCCGTCCTCCTCACCGCCCAAGCGGGCGAAGGCAGCGGCCAGGTCATCGGAAGGGCGCACGATCAGGCCGACGTATTCTTCCGGACCCGGCTCCCGTACCGGAGGGCGGCCCCGGTCGAAAGGGCTGGGGACCGTGTGGGACACCGCCGACGCCGCCTTCGAGACCGACCTCCCAGCCGCCCGCGCCCACCACGAGCCGCACCGGATGCGTGCGGCCCCACGGCACGGACCTGGTCGCGGGCACCGAGCAGCGTGGACGGCCCCGGGGACGTCGGGCCCGTCGGCGCCGCCCTCGTCGACGATCTCGACGGACAGCTCGCGCTGCCGCCACCCGAGTGTCACCCGGCGGTGCCGGGTGCCGGCATGGCGTACGACGTTGGTCACCGACTCCTGGACGACCCTCGACGCCCGGAGCAACCGATGGGCGGCCCACACGGGACCCGGGACGGAGGACCTGCCCGGCAGGGCGGCGACCGCCCTGGCACATCGAGTACAGGACGGTGAGGCTGCGCAGGAGGGCCTCTCGGTCGGCCGAGCCGGAAGCCGGGCGGCGCACGTCCCACGCCGTCTTGGACAGCGGTCCCGTGTCGCGGAGCCGACGGCCCTCGGGGGTGAGGGACAGCAGCCGAGCGCGGCGGTTGGTGGGGGCAGGCCGGCGGGTCAGAGGGCGGGGGACTCCAGGTCGTCGGGGACGGCGATGATCCGGGTCTCGTCGGCGAGGCAGTGCCGGCACTCTGGCCGGCGTAGGGCGAATCGTCATCTAAGATTCAACGCGGCCGCAGGGCTGTGACTATGGCTGTGCGCCACGACTGGGACACGGTCAGCCAGGCCGATCGACGAGAGCGACCTGTTCAGAGCTTTGGCCCGGACGGGGCCGCATGATGCTGATCATAAAAATCCCGGGGAATCGGGTGATCGCCGGCGTGCGTCTCCGCGGTGTGGGGCGCCCAGCCCGCCCGCTGAGGAAGAGAAGACCCCCAGGGAGAAGTGAGGTATGGCAGTGATCTGCGTCGGAGGCATGATCGGAATCGGCAAGACGAGTGTGGCCGAACTGCTCGCCAAGGAGTTGGGCAGCGAAGTCTTCTACGAGAGCGTGGAAGACAATCCGATCCTTCCGCTCTTCTACACTGCGAGCCCTGAGGAGATCCAGGCGAGGCGCTACCCCTTCCTGCTCCAGCTCTACTTCCTGCAGACGCGGTTCGCCTCGATCAAGGAAGCGTACAAGCAGGGCGACAACGTCCTCGACCGGTCCATCTACGAGGACTGGTACTTCGCCAAGGTCAATCACGACCTGGGCCGGATCAGCTCCCTCGAGATGCAGGTGTACGAGGGGTTGCTGAACGAGATGATGCGCGAAATCGACGGCCTGCCCTACCGCAAGGCACCCGATCTCATGGTCTACCTCAAGGCAGACTTCGAGACGGTGCTGCACCGTATCGGCCTGAGGGGCCGCGATTTCGAACAGGACGAGAGCCTCGTCGAGTACTACCGGACCCTGTGGTCCGGCTACGACGACTGGGTGCACCAGTACTACTCGGCCAGCGAGGTCCTCGTCGTCGACATGAACCACACCGATGTGGTGAACAACCCCGACGACGCGGCCCGCGTGGTTCGGGAGGTCAAGGACGCCCTGGCCACAGCCAGGCACCGAGCCTGAACACAGTGCGTATCCCTTGAACATGCGCAACATCATGGACCTGGACCTGGACCTGGACCCGGACCGGACCCGGACGGCGCCCCCGGCACGCACGACGCCATGGGCGCAGACTCCGACGGCGTGAAGTCACCGGTCGAGGCCGCGCCGGCGGTGGTCATGACTGGTCCCAGGCGTCGATGGTCAGTTCCTGATCCGCGGGGCAGGCCGCCATGCGGTCGGGGTGCAGGGTCACCTGGCGGGGGTGGTACGGGGAGCCGGCGGCGTTGGGGGGCGCGCCTCCGGCGAGCAGCGGCAGCACGTCTGCGGCGCGGGCGGTGTAGCGGCTGGGGTAGCCGTTGCCCGACAGTTGCCGGGCCTTGCCGGCCTGGACGAGTGCCGTGAGCCAGTCGAGCCCGTGCATACCCACCTCCCAGGACGCCAGGGTCGCTTCCTTCCGGGCGTCGTTCGTGGCGCGGTCCCGTTGTTCCGGGGCCTGGCTCGATATGATGATCATCCAGCCGAGCATGTGGGACGTCCCCTCTGTTTCCGCCACCGGTGGTCCGTTTTCCGGCGACCACATCTCCGATGTTACGAACGAACGGGCTTCAACCCATCACGATCCGGGGCTACTTCGTGGAACCTGCCGGAGTTCCGCGGCCTTCGTGGTGCAGCTCAGGCCAGGCCGGCTCCGATGGCGAGGCGCACCGCGTCGGCCCGGTTCCGGATGTCCGCCTTGGCGAACAGGTTGTTGATGTGGGTCTTGACGGTGGCCTCGCTGATGAAGAGTCGTTCGGCGATGGCCCTGTTCGGGAGGCCCTGGCCGATGAGCGTGAGGACCTCCCGCTCGCGGAGCGTGAGGTCCTGCGGGAGGAGCTTCGGCTCGGGTCGGTGGGTGTGGACGGCCGCGAGGAGCCGGGCTTGCACCTCGCGGTCGAGCACCGACTGGCCCGCGGCGGCGGCCTGGATCGCCCGGGCGATGTCCTCGCGGCCCGCGTTCTTCGTCAGATAGCCGCGGGCTCCCGCGCCCAGTGCGCCGAGGATCGAGTCGTCGTCGGCGAAGGTGGTCAGGACGACCACCGCCACACCGGGGTGTTCCGCGCTCAGGCGGCGGGTCGCCTCGGTTCCGTCCATGCCGGGCATCCGCAGGTCCATGAGTACGACGTCCACCGGGCCCGCGGCGACGGCCGCCAGGACCTCGTACCCGTCCGTCGCGGTGGCGACGACGTCGATGTCCTGGAGCAGCGAGAGGACGGTGGCGAGCGGTTCCCGTACGGCGGCCTGGTCGTCGGCGACGACCACCCTGACGGGCCTGGGGACGTCCACGGGTTCGCTCATCGCGGGATCACCGCTTCCACCTGCCAGCCGCCCGAGTCCGGCCCCGTGATGACGGGTCCGGTGGTGATGGTGCCGCCGAGCAGGGCGATGCGTTCGCGCATTCCGATCAGCCCCATTCCGCTTCCGGTGGCCGCGGTCACCGGAAAAGTGGCGGGCCGGTTGCGGATGCTCAGTACGGTCGACTCTTCGGCGAAGGTCAGCTTCATGGCTACTTCGCCGCCGGGGGCGTGTCGGGTGGCATTGGTCAGCGCCTCCTGGGCGATCCGCAGCAGGCACTGCGTCGACTGCGCCGACAACTCGCGGACGTCGCCCGCGACGGTGAGGGCGTCGTGGTGGCCGGACGATTCGAGCATCGCGGTCAGACTCTCGCGCAGCGGCAGATGGTCTTCGCGCAGCGCGTGCACGGTCCACTGCGCCTGCCGGAGGCTCTCCCTGACCAGGCTGTGCGCTCTGCCGTTGGCCTCCCTGATCCTGGCCAGGTCTCCGGTGTCGACCAGCGCGTCGACCAGTTCCAGTTGCATGTTGATCCCGGCGAGCGAGTGTGCGAGTACGTCGTGGACGTCCCGGGCGATCCGGGTGCGCTCCGCCAGTACCGCCGTCCGGGCTTCGGCCCGCGCGGCCTTCTCGGCGGATTCGGCCGCCGCGATCGCCGCCCGAGTTGCCTGCGCGCGGCTTCGTGCGGCCATGCCGGCCAGCACGGCGGCGCCGGTCGCGAGGCCCACGACGGACGTCGCGTACTGGCCCGGACCGGCCTGGAGGTACAGCACACCACCGCACAGGAGGCTGCAGAGTACGGCGAGGACGAGGGCCGGTCTGGTGTCCAGGCGGGACCCGGCGAAGGCGACGAGGAAGAACGCGAAGAGGTAGGACGTCCCCGAGCGGCTGGTGCCGATCAGTGCGGCCGCTGCCAGTACGCCGAAAGCCAGCCATACGGTGACGAGCCACTCGGGAAGGGCAGCCTCGGGCACGAGCCGCACCGCCAGCACCGCACAGTTGATCACGAAGAGAGCGACGACGGCCAGGCCCCGGCCGCTGAGGCCCATCGGCCGGATCGTCACGATCCCCGCGATGACGACCGCGGCGGCCAGCACCCACTGGGAGCGGGCGCCCCGTCCCCATGGGTCGCGCGGACGCCATCCGGCCACGCCGACGGGCCGGTCCGTCCCTGGTGCTGGCATGCCGCGACCATAACTCACGGTCAGACCCTGCCACCGGCAGCGACGGCGGTCTGCGCAGCCGCCGCGGACTGCTGTGTGCGCGTCAGCAGCCGGCTCCGGACGAAGATCGTGGCCAGCCGGGTGACCACCTCCGTCAGGGCCATCAGCACCAGCGCGGCAACCCACGCCTGCGCGCCGGTGATCCGGTGGTCCACGCTGAACCGCGCGATGCCGGCGGCGCCGCCGTGGTCGACCCACAGCTGGAAGCCCAGCCGGGCTCCCATGCCGATCACCCACAGGGCCGCCGAGACCGCACCGGCCTTGATCAGGACGTGCCCGTCCGCGCACCGCATCCAGGTGAAGACACCGCCGCCTATGCCGAGCGCCGCGCCGACACCCATGAGGGCGCCGATCAGGACGAGGTCGTTGCCGCCCGTGGGGACGGTGTCGAGGTAGCTGAATCCCACGAAGGTCACGATCCCGAGCGGGAGCAGGTAGGACTTCGGGGTCAGCGGGCCTTCGCGCAGCTGCCGGAAGACGATCAGGATGAGGGCGATGTCGGTGATCCATGTGGTCGTGTTCATGTCCTCCAGCCTGCTGTGAGCAGGAACGCAGCGCCTGGACCCACGGGTGGAGACAGGGGGTGGAGATCCACGGACGGGGAGAGGACCGGGATCGCGGACATGCGGCAGCCGTGCCCGAAGGGTCACGGAAGTGGCCACCTGGGTGGATGACCGCGCTCGGGGGCGCTCATAGGGTCGGAGCACCGGCCGGCACACCGTCCCGGCATGCTGCCGGACGGACCAGCTGGTCTGCGCCGTCCGCTCCGGCCGCGCTGTCCGCGCCGATCACCGCGTCCCACACGGCACGCATCTGAGGGAGATCAGGGGCGGTTCAGGGACCACGTCTGCAAGGTATAGGGCCGCCCCTTCTCCTCGCCTTCGATCAACGGGACGTCGAGCAGGCTGAAGCCCGCCCTCATGGCGACCGCAACGCTGGCGGCGTTTTCGGCCTCCAGCTCAAGGATCACCTGGTCCACGCCCAGCTGCTCGAAGGCATACGCAGCCATCACCCGCACTGCACGTGCAGCCAGTCCCCGGCCGCGGTGGGCCGGTCCGACCGCGTAGCCGAGCTCCGTCCCTTCGGGGGCACGCCGCAGCATCACCTCGCCGAGGGGTTCGTGGCCGTCGAGGGTGATGGCAAGCAGGACGACCGTGCCTTCGGCCCGCATCTGCCGGTCCCGTTCCAGCCGCGCGCGGGCGGCCACTTCGTCGAAGGGCGAGACGATTGGCGTCCAGTACGCGACGTCGGGGTCGTCGAACAGCGCGGGCATGGCGGCCAGGTCTGCCTCCGTCCAGTCGCGCAGGACGAGGCCCTCCCCGGTCAGTTCCATACGATCGGGAAAGGACGACGTGGTGCTGTTCATGGCGGGGTGGCCTCCCTGGTCTGCTGTCGATTGGGCAGAATATCTGCGGAGTCATAGGCTCCGCTCTGCCCCACGCCTCGAACCCCGGTGGGGCGATGTGGCCGGTTCTTCTCAGGCCGGCTGCTTGCTGCTCTCGATGATCCTGGCGAAGCCTTGCTGTCCATGACCTGCCTCGATCTGGCATTGGACGAGCCGCTGGGGAAGGCGTCAGCCTCCTCAACTCCGCAAGTACGGTTGACCAGTATGGAAGAAGACGAGCCGGTGCATCGTGAGGTGCACCGCGCGGCCCCACCGAAAGTCGAGTACTCCCTGACCGAGCACGGCGTCCCCCTCAACACCGCCTTGGCCTCCCCGGGACGCTGGGGCACAGGACGCATGCAGCGGATCGGCGCCGGCGGCAGGGTTCCCGGGGCGGTCAGGCCGTGGCCGGGCCACGGCCTGACCAGGTAGTAGCCCTGCGCGGGCTGTACCGTCCCGGTCGTCTACGGTCGGGGCGGCCCGACCGGCGCGACGGCCCTGCCGCGCAGCAGCTTCTTGTCCGGCTTGCCCGCGTCGGTCAGGGGCAGCGCATCGACGAAGTCGATACTCACGGGCTCGTACATGGCGCCCTTCCTGTCCCGCACCAGGACGCGCAGCTCCTCCTCGTCGACGTCGCCGCCCGGCGTGCGGACGACGACCGCGTGGACCCGCTCCATGAGGTTGGCGTCGGGGACTCCGAATACTGTGCTGTGCAGGACCTGCGGATGGGAGTTCAGCACGTCTTCCAGTTCCACCGTGTACACGTGGCCTCCCACCACCACGATCATGTCCTTCAGCCGGTCCACGATCGTGACGTAGCCGTCCGAGTCGACGAACCCGATGTCACCGGTGTGGAGCCAGCCGTCCCGCATCACCTCCGCGGTGAGCTCGGGCTGCTTCCAGTAGCCCTTCATCACGTGCGGGGACCGTACGCAGATCTCGCCGTGCTCGCCTGCGGGCAGGTGCCGTCCGTCGGGATCACGGACGGCGACCTCGACGCCGTCCATGATCTTCCCGGCGGTTCGCAGCAGCTCCGCACGCTGCGGATCGTGGTCCCGGGGGGAGAGCATGCTGATCGCGCCCGCTTCGTTCTGGCCGTAGAACTGGTTCAGTACGGGGCCGAAGCGACGAACCGCGGCCGCGAGGCGGGTCGGGGAGGAGGCGCAGCCCCCGTAGGTGAGCATGCGCAGGCTGGAGGTGTCGGTGCGGTCGACCTCGGGGTGGTCCATCAACCGGTAGAGGAGCGGCGGCAGCAGGAACATGTGGGAGATGCGCTCGCGCTCGATGGCGGCGAGCACCGCACCGGCTTCGAACTCGTCCAGCAGGACGACGGTGCCGCCGCACCGCAGCGTGGCGTCTGCCATAAGGCCCGCCGCATGCGCGAGGGTGGTGCACACCAGGGCCCTGACCTGCCCCTCCTCGGACCAGTCCGGTCCGATCGACACCGACTGCTCGAAGGTCGTGCAGATGGCCTTGGGATGACCGGTGGTACCACCGGTGTGACGGATGGTGCAGATGTCCTGCGGATGCGCCGAACCCGCTAAGACCTCCGTGGACTCCTCGGCGGCGAGCTGCACCAGGTCCAGGCCCACGCCGGTGCCCCCGCCGAGGACCAGCACCCGTTCCAGCGGCACCCGCTGGGCCAGGTCGGCGGCGCGCGCCCCGTGGGCGGGGTCGGCGATCAGCGCCCGGGTCTCGACGTCCCGGAGTATGCCGGCGTGCACGTCGGCCGAAAGGCCCGCGTAGAGGTGGTTCACGGCGCAGCCGAGCAGCCCGGCGGCGTAGCGGGCCGCGATCGTCTCGGGAAGGTTGCCGGAGAGGAGGGTGACCGTCTGGCCGCGCCTCACCCCCTGGGACCGCAGCGCCCGGGCCATGCCGTGGACGAGGCCGCGCAGTTCACCGGCGCTCACACGCCGGCCCCGGTGTACCAGGGCCTCACGGCTCGGTTCCTTTTCCAGGGCGTCAAGAATCTCTTCCACGTGGCTGTGGAAGTGTCCGGTGGTGTCGTCCACATCAATTCCTATTGGTTGACTTGAGCAACTAGTGGTGAGGGTAGCGGGTCGTTGATCCACACGCCCAAGCCGGACGCCGACATCCAGCCAACGTCCGCACCCTCCTCCGCGTCCGTCACGAGCGCCTGAGTCCTGCGGCCGACGCGCCCGGAGGCGGTCACCGGGTGCGGAGGCTGCCGCTGTACACGTCCGTACGGTGGTGTGGTGCGCCGGAGTGGGTCTCGGTCAGCACCGCCCGCACTCCCTTGCCGTCTGCCACCAGACCTTGGTAGTCGCCGAGGAAGTAGCCCCCGGCGAACGGCGCCTGCAGCCAGTCGAAGACCCGCGAGATCCGTCGTTCGGTCCGGAGTTGCCTCTCTCCGTGCGGCAGCGTGGCCAGCTGGCAGGCGGTGGGCAGGGTGGTGGTGTCGCCCGGCTTGAGGAAGCGCAGGTCGTAGTAGGTGAGCGCGACCGTGCCCCGCTCGTCGACCGCGATCGACGGGGAGAAGGCCGGCACGCCCTCCGGGCTGATCAGCTCCGGGGCCCCCCAGCTGCGTCCGCCGTCGGTGGAGCGCACCAGCTGAACGGAGTCGAACCCGCCGCCGGAGAAATCCGAGCCCTCGTAGGCCATGTACAGCGTGCCTGTCTTCGGGTCGACGGCCGGGCTGGGCAGGGTGGCCGCGGCGCGCAGCAGCTTGGTGGGGTCGTTCGGGTCGGCCTCCGGCACGGAGGTGTCCCGGGCCACGGTGGCCGGGGCGCTCCAGGTCTCTCCGGCGTCGGTCGAGTTGACCACCGCGTAGTGGGCTTCGACAACGGTGCTCAGGTCGTCGGAGTAGGTGATCTGGTCGAAGAAGTCGTGCAGGGTGCCGGTGCGCCGGTCGACGACGATCACATGGCCGATGGTCTGTGTGTTGGGCGCAGTGCTGGTGTCGACGAACGGCCGGGCCTCGCTCCAGGTGCGGCCGCTGTCGCGGGTGAGGGAGATGTAACCCGGACCGTCGAGGGAGCCGGGGCCGGGTGGGTCGTTGTCGAGGCGGTCCCAGACCTGGTAGGCGGTGCCCTTGCGGATCGGGTCGGCGGTGAGTGAGGGCTTGTCGTTGAAGAACGGCTGCTCGTCGACGTGAGTGGTGGTGAGGTTCTGCCAGGTGCGGCCGCCGTCGCGGGACGTGGCGGCCAGGAGGGCGGTGCGGGTGCTCCTCGTGAAGTCGACGCCCTCCCCGCCGGCGTAGACGGTGCCGTCCGGTCCGGTGCTCACCCAGGGGTCGGAGGCCCGTTCGAAGTCCGCGCCGCCCGGGGCACACAGGCTGAACGGCAGTGTGCTCCGGCGGAAGGTGTGACCGTCCGTGGTCCAGCCGGCCACCAGGCCGCGGGCGGCGCCGTCGTTCCAGCGGTCCTGCTGGAACACGGTGACCACGCGCTTGGGGTCGCGCGGATCGACGGACAGGTACGGCTCGACCTCGGTGCCCGGATAGACGACGCTGTCAGGAGATCTCGCGCCGATGGTGCAGTCCGCGTACGGGTCGCCGTGGGACACCTTGATCAGCGGTGCGCCGCCGGGGCTCGGGGCTGCCGCGGCGGGAGTCGCGCCGGTGACCGTGGTGAGCAGGAGCGCGGCGGTGGCGACAGCGGTCAAGGGCAGGAAGACGCGCATGCGGGATCTCCTCCGGGCTCGGCGGCCGGGGTGCGGGACCGCCGTCATCAGGGCGGCGTGGGGCGCGGAGGCATACCGGAACGCGGGGGTGGGACGACTCCGCTTGATCCCTTTCGGCGTCGTGGCCGGTGCCCTTGATGGGCCGGACGACGGAGGCCTCCCCTACGTCGTCGAGGAGCACGGCGGGACCGTCCGGCGGGGCAGCGTGCTCGCGCCTCAGCGACCCCGCACACCGAAACAGCCGCCGACCAGCAGAAACCCGCAACCTCCGCTGCCTCCCACATCGCCGTTACGAAACCGGGAGATCGCAGCCCGCGACCACACCGAGGGCCCGTACCCGCCGGGCCGGGGCTGTCCGGCCTGCGTCGGGCCTACCGAGCCGGGTGATGACCGGTGAGCACGCGGCCAACGGCACGACCGGGACCGGCTGAACGAGGAGCAGCGTGCCCGGCTCGGCGAACTCGGGGTGAAGGAGGTCGTGCGGGGGCGTAGGGCCCCGGGGAAGGCGGCGGCGCGCGGTGCTCGTCCATCAGGACAGCACGACCGGATGGCCGGTCAGATGCACGCCCGCGTGCCTCATCTCGTCGATGGCCGTGCGGGTGCTGTCGGGAGCGACTCCGGCGGTGTAACCGAGCAGGACGCGCACGGCGAAGCCTGCACGGATGCCGTCCAGTGCAGTGGCCTTCACGCAGTGGTCGGTGGCGATGCCCACGACGTCCACCGCTGCGACCTTGCGGTCGTGCAGCCAGTCCGCGAGCGGGGTTCCGCCCTCAGTCGCGCCTTCGAAGCCGCTCTTCGAGGCCGAGTGGGCGCCCTTGTAGAACACCTCGTCGACCGTACCGTCCGCGGTGACGGGCGCGAAGTTGGGGTGGAAGTCGCCGCCCTCGCTTCCGACCACGCAGTGGACCGGGAACGAGTTCGAGAAGTCCGGACGGTCGGAGAAGTGCCCGCCCGGGTCGATGTGGTGGTCCCGTGTGGCGACCACATGCGTGTACGCGCTGCCCGCCGAACGCCGCACCAGGTCGGCGATGGCCGCCGCCCGGTCCGCACCGCCCTTCACCGGGACGCTGCCGCCCTCGCAGAAGTCCTTCTGTACATCCACCACGATCAGTCCACGTCGCACGGCTCGTCCTCTCTGTCGCCTGATGCCGGCCCGCAGAAATGATGTGCACACAAACCTGATGGTCGTCGGCAGCGCTGGGCCAACTGCCCCGACGGGCCCCCCAAAGGGTGGCCGGCCGGACCCCGCATCGGCGCCGGTGCCGCTTCACCACCGCGAGGCGGTCAAGAGGGCACTGGCGGAGGCCCTCGACCGCATCGTCAAGCGCTGACCCGACGTACCTACAAGGTTTCGCCCGCCCGTTCGAAACACTGCTGGTCGCCTGCGGCCAGGTCAGCCGCGTATCTCTTCCATGAGCCGGAGGGTGCACGGGGCATGGGCCTTGCCGGACCTCGGCAGGAACCAGAACGACCCGTCCCCATCGCGTCCCACGATGTACGAGGTGCCCTTGAGGGAGTCGGGCCGGTGGCTCTTGGCCAGCTTGCCCAGCTCGACGAGCGCCTCGTCCCGTGTCCTGTTCCCGTTCAGGCGGCGGACGACCTTGATCTGCCGACGTGATGCTGCGTCGTCGGCGGTGAGCGTCTCCTCTTCGACGATCAACCAGACGGGCATCGCTCAGTCTCCCTTCGTCCCTGTCGACGGGCTACTCCCGGCAGCCCCATCTGGCACACTCGCCGCTTCCTTCGCACGACTTACATCTGGGCATGGTGCGGTCCTTCCGGGGGCTCGGGAGTTCGGTGGGTGGGAGCGGAGCGGGTCAGCCGACGACACGAAGCGTCCTCGGCCAGCCGTTGCGTTCCAGCAGGCGGAACATCTTTTCGTTGTAGGTCTCGTAGTGCTGTCCGACCGTGTACGTGCCGTTGGGCAGCCAGCCGCGGCCCGTCGCGCACTCGTCGGTGGTGATCCCTGACCCTGCCCGGAACTCGGCCAGCACATCGCTGCCCTTGCGTGCTCATCGGCGTTACTCCTTAGGTGAGTTCGGGCGGCCCGCGGTGATCCATGTCGCTACGGTCGACGGATGCCGATGCAGTCGGTCGCAGGGGCACGAGGGGTGATCTGTGGGGCCGGCGAGCCGTGGGGCTTGGCGAGATCCAGGATTGAGGGACTCCTGGCAGCACTACCAGAGCGGTGGGCAGGTGCGGTTTCCCGCATTCGTCCCGCTCTCGTCCCGTCGCCGCTGTACTGCATTCACCTGCGGAAACGCCGGAACCGGGATGACGGAGGGACAGTGACGGGAGACGGGGACATGCGCGAGGGTGCGGGAGCCGAGTCGGATGAGGGTCCCGATGCGGCCAGGGCGGTGCTCGCGGAGAGGCTGCGCTCCGCCTGGGAGGCGTCGGAATCCAAACTGCCGTTGGACCGGCTGGAGGCGAAGCTGAAGGAACGGCTGCGCGGCCAGAACGTGAAGGGGTTAGGCCGCTCGTCCGTGGCCCGCTACATGGACCGCGGACACACCACCCTGCCCGACAAGCGCGACGCGGCCCCGGACAGCCCAGTCGGCGTCTCCGCCTCCGCAGCTACGGGACCCGGCCCGCTCCCGGCAGCCGCTGTGACCCCCACTCCAAGCGGGGTGGAGAAGGGCTCCCTCGGTGAGGACAGCCGGTGCGGCGCCCTCCTCAAGGGGCCCCGGGCGGTCGTCTGGCGCGTGTGCGCGCGTGTCGAGCAGGACCGCGTGTCCTTCGCCCTCAAGATCATCAACGGGGGCCAGGCCGCGACCAAGGTCAAGATCCGCCTGGAGTATGCACAGGCCACCGAGTTCCACCGCTGCCCGAACACGTCAGGCGCCCAGGTCCTCAACATCCCGGCGGGGCAGACCCTCCTCACGGACCCCGGCCAGTGCGCCACGCCCCGGGAGGACGTCCCCTTCGCCTACCAGGGGGTGGGCTGGGTCCTCCCCGAGGACGCGAATGCAGGCTCGTACGAGCTCTCTCCCACCGCGCACGTCTACCCCAATCGGGTCATCTGGAAGCCTAATGGGAGCTACGGAACCGGGGAATGCTCGGTTCCGTAGCCGCCGGTAGGTGAGCACTTTCGACGCCGGAGCCTTCGAGCTCTGAGGTCAG
>NZ_JBEORW010000059.1:0-34662 GCF_040302565.1 Streptomyces sp. NPDC097981 | reverse complement strand
TGGGCCACCTGGCCTCGTACGGCCGCGACGACGCGCTCATGCTGCTGCGCCGCTACGCCGCCCCCGGCAACCCGCTTGCGCCACCGCACCGTTGCCCGCGCCGGACGGCAGCCGGAGCGCCACGAGCGTGCCCTTGGTGAGCGCGAACGCCTGCACGGCGCGGGCCCCCGGCCCGGCCGCCCCGGGTCGCGGCAGGACAGTGCGGGCACGTCCTGCGCCACGCCGAAGCAGCGGCCGCCCGCGGCCACCACCGCCCGCGGCCACTTCCCGAACGGGCTGTCCCACCGCACCGAGCCGTCCCGGCGCTCCAGACAGACCAACCGGGTGCTGCGCTCGTGGACGACGACGCAGTCGTCCCCCACCGCCACGGCCCCGGGCGGGCCGACTGGTGCAGCGGCCGCTCCCACATCACGTACGCACTCATGCGCGACATCCTCGCGGCGGGAGGGCGGCGCTCACCCGGCGCCCCGACTGCCGATCGCATGCGGGCGGTGTGACCTTCGCCGCTCCCGCCCCGAAGGGTGTCCACACGGGTTACCCGCAAGTAGCATGGGGCAGGTGAGCGCCCGCTCAGTGAGCCGGCGCCCACGCGCAGCAGTGCCATCCCGCACCTGGAGGAGAGCCAACGTGCCTCGTACCGTCAGGGACGTCGTCTTCGTCGACGGCGTCCGCACCCCGTTCGGCAAGGCGGGCCCGAAGGGCATCTACCACGAGACCCGCGCCGACGACCTCGTCGTGAAGGCGATCCGGGAGCTGCTGCGCCGCAACCCGGACCTGGACCCCAAGAAGATCGACGAGGTCGCCATCGCCGCGACCACGCAGATCGGCGACCAGGGCCTGACGCTGGGCCGTACCGCGGGCATCCTCGCGGGCCTTCCTCAGTCCGTCCCGGGCTACTCCATCGACCGCATGTGCGCCGGCGCGCTGACCGCCGTGACCGCCGTCGCGGGCGGCGTGGCCTTCGGTGCGTACGACGTCGCCCTCGCCGGCGGTGTCGAGCACATGGGCCGCCACCCCATGGGCGAGGGTGTCGACCCGAACCCGCGATTCGTCTCCGAGAAGCTGGTCGACGAGTCCGCCCTGTTCATGGGCATGACCGCCGAGAACCTGCACGACCGGTACCCGACGATCACCAAGCTCCGCGCCGACGAGTACGCCGTGCGCTCGCAGGAGAAGGCCGCCAAGGCGTACGCCGACGGCAAGATCCAGCAGGACTTGGTCCCGATCTCGGTGCGCAACACCAACGAGGCGGCCGGCGAGACGGGCTGGGGCCTGGTCACCACCGACGAGCCGATGCGCCCGGGCACCACGCTGGAGAACCTGGCCGGCCTGAAGACCCCGTTCCGTACCCACGGCCGGGTCACCGCGGGCAACGCCGCCGGTCTCAACGACGGTGCCACCGCCGCGATCATCGCGTCCGAGGACTTCGCCCGCGAGAACAACCTCCCGGTCAAGATGCGCCTCGTCTCGTACTCCTTCGCGGGTGTCGAGCCGGAGGTCATGGGCTACGGCCCGATCCCGGCCACCGAGAAGGCCCTCGCCCAGGCCGGCCTGTCCATCGAGGACATAGGCCTCTTCGAGATCAACGAGGCCTTCGCGGTCCAGGTCCTCGCGTTCCTGGAGCACTACGGCATCGCCGACGACGACGCCCGCGTGAACCAGTACGGCGGCGCGATCGCGTTCGGCCACCCGCTGGCCTCCTCCGGCGTCCGCCTGATGACGCAGCTGGCCCGCCAGTTCGAGGAGCAGCCGCACGTCCGCTACGGCCTGACCACCATGTGCGTCGGCTTCGGCATGGGCGCGACGGTCATCTGGGAGAACCCGAACTTCAACGCCGAGGGAGACTCCAAGTGAGCACCACCGCTGAGCTCCTGAAGGGTGCGGCCGAGCTGTTCCCGGACGAGGTCGTCACGTCCGCGCACGTCCGCCACCTGGACCTGCCGTTCGGCGCCGGGCGCTTCGCGCTCATCACGCTGGACAACGGCTTCGACCACACCAAGCCGACCACCTTCGGTCCGCAGTCGCTGGCCAACCTGAACGCGGCGATCGACCAGGTCGAGCAGGAGGCCCTCGCGGGCTCCATCGTCGGCGCGGGCATCACCGGCAAGCCGTTCATCTTCGCGGTCGGCGCCGACCTCAAGGGTGTCGAGCTGCTGAAGCAGCACGACGAGGCGCTCGCCATCGGCAAGGGCGGCCACGACGTCTTCAAGCGCCTCTCGGCGCTGGCCGTCCCCACCTTCGCGTACTACAACGGCGCGGCGATGGGCGGCGGTGTCGAGGTCGGTCTGCACTGCACCTACCGCACCGTCTCGAAGGCCATCCCGGCCTTCTCCCTGCCCGAGGTCTTCCTCGGCCTGGTTCCCGGCTGGGGCGGCTGCACCATCCTGCCGAACCTGATCGGCGCGGACCGCGCGGTCTCGGTGATCATCGAGAACTCGCTGAACCAGAACAAGCAGCTGCGCGGCAAGCAGGTCTTCGAGCTCGGCATCGCCGACGCGCTGTTCGAGGGCGCCGACTTCCTGGAGCAGTCGCTGCTCTGGACCGCGAACGTGCTGAACGGCACCACCGAGGTATCCCGCCCGGAGATCGACCGCGGCGAGGGCTGGGACGCGGCGGTCGCCCGCGGCCGCTTCATCGCGGACTCCAAGGTGCACGGCGCGGCCCCGGCCGCCTACCGCGCCCTGGAGATCATCGAGGCGTCGAAGGACGGCGACCTGCAGAAGGGCTTCGACGCCGAGGACACGGCCCTGGCCGACCTGATCATGGGCGGCGAGCTGCGCTCGGGCATCTACGCCTTCAACCTGGTCCAGAAGCGCGCCAAGCGCCCGGCCGGTGCGCCGGACAAGTCCCTGGCCCGTCCGGTCACCAAGGTCGGCGTCGTCGGCGCGGGCCTGATGGCCTCGCAGCTGGCGCTGCTCTTCCTGCGCCGCCTGGAGGTGCCGGTGGTCCTCACCGACATCGACCAGGAGCGCGTGGACAAGGGTGTGGGCTACGTCCACGCCGAGATCCAGAAGCTGCTCGGCAAGGGCCGCATCAACCAGGACAAGGCGAACCGCCTGACCGCCCTGGTGACCGGTGTCCTGGACAAGGCCGAGGGCTTCGCGGACGCGGACTTCATCATCGAGGCCGTGTTCGAGGAGATGTCCGTCAAGCAGAAGGTGTTCGCGGAGGTCGAGGCGGTCGCCCCGGCGCACGCGATCCTCGCCACCAACACCTCCTCGCTGTCGGTGTCGGAGATGGCCTCCAAGCTCCGGCACCCGGAGCGCGTGGTCGGCTTCCACTTCTTCAACCCGGTCGCGATCCTCCCGCTGCTGGAGATCGTCCGCGGTGAGCAGACCGACGACGCCTCGCTGGCCACGGCCTTCGGTGTCGCCAAGAAGCTGAAGAAGACCGCGGTCCTGACGAAGGACGCCCCGGCGTTCGTCGTGAACCGCATCCTGACCCGCTTCATGGGCGAGATCCAGAACGTCATCGACGAGGGCACCCCGGTCGTCACGGCGGAGAAGGCCATCGAGCCGCTCGGCCTGCCGATGTCCCCGCTGGTGCTGCTGGAGCTCGTCGGCCCGGCGATCGGTCTGCACGTCTCCGAGACCCTGAACCGCGCCTTCCCGGAGCGCTTCACCGTCTCGCCGAACCTCGCTGCCGTCGTCAAGGCCGGCAAGCGCGGCTTCTACGTCTACGATTCCGGCAAGCCGGAGCTGGACCCCGAGGTCGCCGCGCTCCTGGTCCAGGGCG
Organism: Streptomyces sp. NPDC097981; assembly: GCF_040302565.1. Taxonomy (NCBI): domain Bacteria; kingdom Bacillati; phylum Actinomycetota; class Actinomycetes; order Kitasatosporales; family Streptomycetaceae; genus Streptomyces; species Streptomyces sp. NPDC097981. The sequence continues at coordinate 30,927 of NZ_JBEORW010000059.1, read as the reverse complement.
ATGTCGTCCTGACCGAGGAGCAGGTCCGCGACCGCGTCCTGGACGCGGTGGCGCAGGAGATCGGCCTGATGCTGGAGGAGGGTGTCGTGGCCGAGGCCCAGGACATCGACCTCTGCCTCATCACGGGCGCCGGCTGGCCCTTCCACCTGGGCGGCATCACGCCGTACCTGGACCGCGAGGGTGTCTCGGAGCGCGTGAACGGCAAGAAGTTCCTCGCCCCGGGTCTGGCGAGCGTCCCGGCCTGACGCCGGTACGCCCGTGCGCACGGCGGTGCGCAGGCACCGCGGACGCCCGTCCCCTCACGGGGGCGGGCGTCCGCCGTTGCCGCGGCCCGGCGCCGGGCCGGCGCGGCCGGGCTGGCAGAATACGGTCCATGGCGGATGGCAAGACACCTTTCAGCCGCCGGACCCTGCTGTTCGCGGGCGGCGCGGTGGCCGCCGGCCTGACCACGAGCGGTCTGTCCTGGGCGCTGCGCGCCGGGGCCGGCGAGCAGGACGGCCCACGGCCGATGGCCGGCGAGTTCGACATGCGGACCGGTTCGCAGCTGCTCGCTTCGTCTCCTCTGTTCAATACGTCGGGTCCCCAGTCGTTCGCGTTCGACGACACGAACGGTCAGGTCTACACATTGCAGACCGTTCAGGGCGGTATCCGGCTCGACGGCGAGGAGGACCCGCTCGACTCGGGCGACCGCAAGAGCGCCGGCGATATGTGCGTCACCCGGCTGAGCAGTTCCGGGAAAACGCTCGGACATATGTATCTGCGCGGCTTCGGGCACGGAATTTCCTGCGGTGTCGAGCCGACGGGCCAGCACACGTACATATGGGTTGAGGGCCGCGCGGATGCCAAGAGCGGTTACGGCCACACGGTGGTGCGGGTGCCGTTCAAGGACGGTTCGGTCCTCGACAGTTCCGACGAATCGGTCCATCATTTCGACCCGGTTCCCGGATCCACCGACGTCTGCCCCGCGCTCGACCTGCCCGGCGAACGGATCCTGGTGAGCCACGAGGAGGAGGGCGTGCACCGCTTCTCGGTGTACGGGATGGCGGACTTCCTTGCCGACCGCTTCGACGCCGCGCAGACCATCAAGGCCGGGGTGCAGGTCAAGCAGGAGGAGTGGTTCCAGGGCTGCGCCCTGTACGGGGACTACGTCTACGTGCTGACCGGCGGACCGTACACCGACAAGAACGGGGACAATCCGCGGAAGTCCGGCGGAAATACCTATGTCTCCGCAATCGATGTGCGCACCGGCAAGGCGCAGGGGCGCCATCACGTGACCGTGGCCCAGGATCTTGTGTACCGGGAGCCCGAGGGAATCGCGGTCAGCCTGGCCGGCGGGCGGCCGGCATTGTGCATCGGATTTTCCGTGAAGACGAAGGACCGGCGCGAGCTGGCGCTCTATCGGTACACGCCTTGAGGAGCCCGAGGGGCCCCTTGCGAGGGATCGTCGTCACATATTCGGGTGAGGATGCCCGTAATCGTTGGCCTTCGGTTCACCAGGCGTTCTAGAGCCATCCACAAGGCTGCTTATACTACTGCGACACTTCACAGGATCCTTATACCTCCATGGGGGAGGCACCGCACCATGGGCTCCAAGCGGCTGCGCGCCGTGCTCGGCGTTCTGATCACCTCTGGGCTCATCCTCAGCTTCGTCGGGATGCTCGTCGCCGTCGCGTTCGCCTCCCTCCCCCTGTTCACCGGCTGCGCCGCGCTCAGCTACGTGGCCGACCTGATGCTCCACAACACCGAGTCGCCGACGCTGGAGAAGCTGCGCGACTCGCGCTTCGGCCTGACGATGCGGTTCCTCATCCGGCAGTTCCTGCTGCTGGGCCTGTGCGGGGCCATCGCCGACATCGAGTCGTTCGTGTCGCAGATGACCACCATCGGCCTGCTCCTGCTGTTCATCCTCCAGCTCGCGTACGGCGCGCTCCTCAAGCACGTCCGCAAAATGCGCAACGAGCTGCCCTTCACCACCCGCGGGCTGGACCTGGAGGCGCTCGGCATCCGCCGCATGCCGCACCCGTTCCTGATGAACAAGCACGTCCGAAAGACGCTGCACCTGGACATCCCGCTGGTGGCGGGCGCCCTGGCCACCATCGCGACGGACGACTGGCGCTTCGTCACATACGGCATGATCATCACGGTCTTCCTCGCCTACTTCTCGCTGCTGGTGCTGGTACCGGACGCGCGCAACGCGCTCAAGCTGCCCACCACCGACGAGGCCATCGAGGAGCTCAACTACCAGCTGGCCGAATACCGACCCCAGGTCGCGCTCTACTTCACCTTCGCGGCGATCTCCAAAGACTTCATGTACCAGGTGAACATGTGGCTGGAGTCGCTGGAGGCACTGGAGCTGCGGCCCATCATCGTGCTGCGCGAGCGGGCCACCCTGCGCTACCTGGACGCGACCTCGGTCCCCGTCATCTGCATTCCGAAAGCGGACAATCTCGCACGTATCGAGATGGACGAACTGCGTGTCGCCCTCTACCCCGGCAACGCGGGCAAGAACGTGCACATGCTCCAGCGCGCCGAGGTCAAGCACGTCTTCATCGGCCACGGCGACAGCGACAAGCTCGCGAGCAGCAACCGGGTCAGCAAGGTCTTCGACGAGATCTGGGTGGCCGGCCGGGCCGGCCGCGACCGGTACGAGCGCATCAAGCACGCCGTGTCGCACCACCAGATCGTCGAGGTCGGCCGCCCCCAGCTGATGCCGCTGCACCGCTGGACCGGCAGGGTCGCCAACCCCGTCCCCACCGTCATCTACGCCCCCACCTGGGAGGGCTGGACCGACGACGCCTGCTACACCTCGGTCATCCCGGCCGGCGAGAAGCTGATCAAGGCACTGCTCGACTACGAGCGCGACATCCGCATCATCTACAAGCCGCACCCGCTCACCGGCTCCCGCTCCGCCGAGGCCGCCGCCGCGCACCGCCGCGTCATCGCGCTCCTCGAAGAGGACAACGCCCGGCGCTTCGGCCGCAACCTCACCGACTCCAAGGCCGCTGCCAAGAAGCTCGCCCGGATCGACCAGCGCATCGCCGACCTCTCCGAGCGCGGCGTCCGCTCCAAGTACCCGGACCTCACCGAGGAGGAGCGGACCGCGCGCATCCGGCGCAGCCGCAACCAGGCGGGGGCCCTGTACTGGAACGCCCTCCCCGACGCCGCGCACCATGTGGTGACCGAGCGGATCCCGGCCCTGTACGACTGCTTCAACCAGTCCGACCTGCTCATCGGCGACATGTCCAGCGTCGTCTCCGACTTCGTCGCGACCCTGAAGCCGTACGCCATCTTCAATCTCGACGGACTTCCGGACGACCAGTTCCGCAACGAGCAGCGGACGGCGTACGCCTCCTACCTGCTCGACGCCGACTGCAACGGCCTGACCGAGGCGATCGAAGCCACGCTGAACCCGCGCGGGGACGTCATGGCCCCCTACCGCGAGCAGCTCAAGGAGTACCTCCTCGGCGAGGAGTACCCGCCCTCGATCGTCCGTTTCAACGCGGCCGCCAACAACCTCTACCGGCGGGGGCTGCGCGACTTCCCCATCGAATACCCGGAGCAGGCTTCCTTCCCCGTGTGATCGAGTCGCACCGCCCGTCCACCCACCGCCCTCCCCACCGCCGCGCCGCACCCTCACTCAGGAAGAAGGAGCCTTGTCCTCCAGACCTGTCCCCCACCGCACTGTCGCCGTCGTTCTCGCTGGAGGCACCGGTCAGCGCATCGGTCTCGAAATACCGAAGCAGCTGCTCAAGATCGCCGGGAAGCCGATCCTGGAGCACACGCTCCACGTCTTCGAGAACGCGCCGGACGTCGACGAGGTCATCCTCCTCATGACGCCCGCCTATGTGGAGGACGCCCGCCGCATCGTCGAGCGGGCCCGGCTGGGCAAGGTCACCCGGGTACTGGCCGGAGGATCGACCCGCAGCGAGACCACCCGCATCGCCATCGAGGCCGCGGCCGCCGGGCTCGGCGAGGGCGAGGACTGCAACCTCCTCTTCCACGACGCGGTGCGCCCGCTGCTCTCCCAGCGCGTCGTGCGCGAGTGCGTCGAGTCCCTGGAGCGCTACGAGGCCGTCGACGTCGCCATCCCGTCCTCCGACACCGTCATCGTGACCCGCACCCACGGCAACGACGGCGAGTTCATCACCGAGGTCCCCGACCGCTCCCGGCTACGCCGCGGCCAGACCCCGCAGGGCTTCCGGCTCTCCACGATCCGCACCGCGTACGAGCGGGCGGCCACGGACCCGTTCTTCCAGGCCACCGACGACTGCTCCGTCGTCGTGAAGTACCTGCCCGACGTACCGGTCCACATCGTCACCGGCGACGAGTACAACATGAAGGTCACGCAGCCGGTCGACGTCTTCATCGCCGACAAGCTGTTCCAGCTCGCCTCCCACGCCGCGCCCGCCCAGGCAGGCGAGGCCGCGTACCGCGATCAGCTGGCCGGCAAGACGATGGTGGTCTTCGGCGGCTCGTACGGCATCGGCGCCGACATCTCCCGCATCGCCGAGGGCTTCGGGGCCCGCGTCTTCGCCCTGGGCCGCTCCACCACCGGCACGCACGTGGAGAACCTGGAACACGTCGAAGAGGCCCTGGCCAAGGCCTACGCCGAGACCGGCCGCATCGACTACGTCGTCAACACCGCGGGCGTGCTGCGCGTCGGCCGCCTCGACGAGACGGACAACGACACGATCCGGGAAGCCCTGGAGGTCAACTACCTCGCCCCGGTGAACATCGCCCGGACCTCGTACAAGTACCTCAGCGAGACCCAGGGCCAGCTGCTGCTCTTCACCTCCAGCAGCTACACCCGCGGCCGCGCCGAGTACAGCCTGTACTCCTCCACCAAGGCCGCCATGGTCAACCTGACCCAGGCGCTCGCCGACGAGTGGGCCGAGGACGGCATCCGCGTCAACTGCGTGAACCCCGAGCGGACCGCGACCCCGATGCGCACCAAGGCGTTCGGCCGGGAGCCCTCGGCCTCGCTGCTCACGTCCGAGTCGGTCGCCCTGACCTCGCTGGACGTCCTGGTGTCCGAGATGACCGGCCACGTCATCGACGTACGCAAGCAGGACCCGACCACGACGCCCGCGCAGCGTTCCGGCTTCGAGGCGGCGCTGGCGTCCGTGCTGGTCCAGACCGCGGAGGACCAGGGGGTCTAGGCGTGACGTACGCACCCGGGCAGCAGCACGGCCGACGCCCGAAGATCTTCGTGGTGGGCGGCTCCAACGCGGTCAGCCGCCCCTACAGCTACCTGCCCATGGCCGGGTGGGCGCAGGTGCTGCCGCTCTTCCTCTCCGACGAGGTGGAGGTGGTCGCCTGCGCCCGGGCGCGGGCCAGCTCCAAGAGCTTCCGCGAGCGCGGCTGGCTCCAGTGGATCCTCGACACCATGGAGGCGGGCGACTACCTGCTGTTCGGCTTCGGCCAGACGGACTGGAAGCCGGACCCGGGCCTGCACACCGACCCGTTCTCCACCTTCCTGGAGCAGATGCGGGCGTACGTGGACGGTGCGCGGGAGCGCCAGGGCCACCCGGTGATCTACCTGCCGTACGAGCGGCGGCGGATCGACCGGCACGGCAACGTGGCCCGGTTCCTCGGCGACTACCCGGTCGCCGCCCGGCAGCTGGCCGAGGACGAGCACGTGCCGGTCGTCGACATGTACGGGCAGAGCCTGCAGTGGTGGGAGGAGCTCGGTCCGGAGGCGACCAAGTCCGTGTTCACCTACCTGCGGCGCGGCGAACCGCTGCTCGAACACGTCCTGGACGCGGACAACGTGCACCTGCGGGCCGAAGGCGCCATCGAGTGCGCCCGGTTCGCCGTCCGCAGCATGCTCGAACAGGGCGTCATCCCGGCCCACTGGGGCCGGGACCTCGACCGCACGCGCTTCTCGTACGACGAGATGGGCTGGCTGGACGAGGAGACGTTCAAGCACCGCACCGCGTCCCGTGTGTCCCAGTTCCCCGGCGCCTGAGGAGTCCGGCACGTGAATCACCTCCTGGGCCGGGGCCGGGCCCTCGGCGACGAGCCGTCCCCGGGCGCCGTCTACGCGGCCCTGTACAGTTCGGCCGACCCGCGGCGCGGAGTGGCGCCCGGCGAGACGGTCCAGCTCGGCCTGTCCGTGGCACCCGACCAGGGGGCCTCGCGGGGCTGCGCCTATCTGCTGGAGGCGCCGCTGGCCGATTCCGGCGACATCGTCGCCGTGCAGGGGCTGGAGTACTTCCCGCGGCAGCGCTGGTTCCGGGTCCGCGCCGAGGCCGGCGAGACCGGCACTGGCGTCCTGCACCTGCGGATCCACGACACGGCCACCGCGCCCCGGATCCGGCCCCAGATCGTGGTCGCCGTCCCGGACGCGACCGGCCGCAAGCTGGTGCGGACGGCCCGGCTCGACGCCGACGCGCTGCCGCTGCGGCCGGTGACGGCGCGGGGCCTGCGCATCGCCGCCGAACCTGGCCGGCCGGGCACGGTGAACGTGCTGTCCGCCGCCCCGGCGGGGAGCTCGGCCGTCTCCGTGACGCAGCCCCGCGGCGGCGACGCGCAGCTGTCGTACGACGGCTGGGTGACGTACACGCCCGCGCCCTCCTTCACCGGCTACGACCGCTTCGAGTACACGGTGGCCACCCCGGCCGGGGAGAACCAGACCTCGCACGTCAACGTCTTCGTGGGCTCACTGGAGCACACCCCGGGCGTCTTCCCGGCGCAGACGGCGGACATCGCCTTCCGGCCCTGGCAGTGGCCCGAACTGAGCGGGGAGATGCCGTGGCCCCGGCACGACCAGTCCGCGCGGAACCGATGAGGAACACAGGACCATGAACACCGCCGCCGTGCGCCCCACCGACGTCAAAGACGTGACCGTCGCGGTCCGCGTCTGCAACCAGGCCGCCGCGCTCGACGCCTGTCTGGCCTCCGTCCTCGTGCAGTCCATCGGCACGGACCGGCTGGAGGTCATCGGCGTCGACGACGGTTCGACGGACGAGAGCGGGTCGGTGCTGGCCCGGGCCGCCCACCAGTACCCCTCGTTCGTGCGGGTGGGGCAGGTCTCGCAGGGGCTGAGCCCGGCCGGGGCCCGCAACTGGGCGCTGAGCCAGGTCCGCGGACGGTACGTCATCTTCCTGGAGGCCACGGACCGGCTCGCGCCCGACGCCCTGGAGCGGATGGTCGCGGCGGCCGACGCGAACGAGGCCGACGTCGTGCTGGGCAAGCTGGAGAGCTCCGGCCGGCACGCGGTGGCGACCTCGATGTTCCGCAAGAACCAGGCCTACACCGATCTGTACGCCACGCGCGTCTACTGGTCGCTGACCCCGGACAAGCTGTTCCGCACCAGCCTGCTCCACCGGCGCGGGCTGGCCTTCCCCACCGACATGCCGATCGGCGACGACCAGGCGTTCACCGCCGGCGCGTTCATCGGGGCGGACAACGTCTCGGTGGTCGGCGACGCGACCTGCGTGGTCAAGGGGCCCTCCCCGGCGGCCCGCGTGACGCTCGCGGACCGGGTCGCCCTCGCCTCCCGGATGCTGGCGCTGATCGCCTCGCAGCTGCCCGAAGGGCCGCGGCGGGACAAACTCCAGTCGCGTCACCTGGAGGTGGAGCTCGGCAAGGCGACCGCGACCGCGCTGCTGTCCGCCACCGACCCGGCGGAGCGGGACCAGGCGCTGTGGGCCGCGGCCGAGGTGCTGCGCACCCAGGCCTCCCCGGGCGCGCTGGCGCTGCTGCCGCGCACGGTCGCCGTACGGTTCGCGCTGCTGGCGCAGGGCCGCTTCCCCGAGGCGCAGCGGATGGCCGCGTTCGAGGCGGACAAGGACCGGCCGGCCGTGCGCAAGACAGTGGAGAACGGCCGGGTGTTCACGACGCTGCCGTTCTTCCGCGACCCGCAGGCCGGGCTGCCGGACGGACTGTTCGACATCACGGGCGACATGACCGTCACCCACGAGCTGCAGAAGGCGCGGTGGGAGGGGCCGATGCTGATGCTGGACGGCTTCGCGTTCTACGAGCAGCTGTCGACGAAGGACCGCGCGACCCGGGTGGTGCTGCGGGAGCGGACGAGCGGTGCGCAGGAGAGCTATGCGGTGACGGCCCGCCGGGACGACACGCTGGCCAACTCCAAGGGCAAGCCGCGGGCGATGGGCCGCTTCTCGGCACGGGTCAACCTGGCGCAGACTTCCAGCGGCTGGCCGCTGGCGCCGGGCACGTGGGACGTCTACCTCGCGGTCGGGTTCGAGGGCGTGACGCAGGAGGTGCGGCTCGGGCCGCGCCGCTCCGGCGATCTCGACACCACGGCCCGGATGCCGGTGCGGATCGCGCCGGCTCCCGGTGCGCGGGGCATGGAGCTGGCCGCGATGCCGTACTACACGGAGTCGGGCGGGCTCAGCATCGAGGTGTCCCAGCGGACGCCGCTTCCGCGCCTCACCTGACGCCGGGCGCCCCGCCTCAGGCGGCGTCCCAGGGGCCGAACTCCAGACCCTGCCGGCTGGTGTCCTGGCGGGTGCAGATCAGGGAGCCGTCCGCGTCGAACGCAGTGACGACGATCCGGCCGGAGGTGTCGACCGCCACCTGGGGGGCGTACGCGCCGTGGCCTCCGAGCGAGACCCACCAGGTGCCGTAGCTCTCGTTCTCGGTGACGTAGGCGGTGAGTTCGATGTCGCCCTCCGCGCCCGTCTGCGCGAGCACCGTGCAGTCGTAGCCGCCGAGGTCGGCCCGTACGACGCCCGGGGCTCCGCGGCCGCCCGCGCCGCCGAGGCCCATCAGGCCGCCCTGGGATCCCTGCTGGCCGGCCCGCCAGGCGACGAGCGATCCGTCGCCCGGGTAGCGCCAGAAGTACGTCACCCGGCGCGGGCCCGTCTCGCAGACGGCCGGGGTGCCGGGGACGACCGGTGTGGGGATGCGGTGCGCGAGCCCGAAGCGGCCCTGGCCTATGCCGGCCCAGCGGTCCGCGCCGGCGGGGCCGAGGACGAGCATTTCCAGCTGCCCGCCCGCGGGCATCAGCGGGGTCACCCCGCTCTCGTACGGCTCCGGGGACACCTGCTTCCAGCCGCCCCATGCTCCCTCGGCGTTGCGGCTGCGGCGCAGGATGCCGCCGCGGCGCAGGGAGACGAGGACGTGCGTGGAGCCGGAGCGCTGGTTGACGGCGATCCGCGGCGGGCCGGCCAGCCGGTCGCCCTCGGGGCCTCCGCGCAGACGGGGGGTGCCGAGGCTGTGCCAGTCGATCATGCCGCGGCCCGGCTGGAACTGGGTGGAGACGATGACTTCCGGCTGCCCCGAACCGTCCTGGGCGGCCCGCAGGGCGACGAAATGCACGTACCCCTCGCGGCTCTGCGCCATCGAGACGGTGCCCATCCAGCCCGGGACCTCGAACGCGTCGGGGCCGGTCCAGCCGGTGCGGGGAGCCGCGGCCTCGGTCCAGCGCAGCAGGCCGTTCGGCGTGCAGGCGTAGGCCGTCAGGCGGCCGTCGTTCCCCTTGAACAGCCAGTTTCCGGCCGGTGGCGAGGACCTGCGGGAACCCGTTCCGCCCGGGGATGCGTCCTGCGCCCCGCGGGCGGAAGAGGCGGTACTGCTACCGCCTTTGCCTCGGATCACGCCGCCGTCCGCCCTTCTGCCGAGTATGTCCTGCGCGAGTGGCAGGGTTCTTCACCGGAAAGAACCAGCCACTCGAAAGTGTGTCTTATGATGCACCCCATCGATAATAGAAGGGCTCCGCCTCCATGACCGACCGGCCCTCGGCCACTTCCCCTTCGTCTCGGCGCAGACCGCGGCGCGGCGGCAGGCGCGCCCTGCGCATCGTGTTGCTGGCGGTGGCCGTGCTCATCCTCGCGGCCGGTGGCGCGGGCTGGTGGGCCTACAGCCATCTCAACGGCAACATCGACAGCGTCGACCTCGACCAGGCCATCGGCGACAACCGCCCGAAGAAGGTCGTCGCGGGCGCGCAGAACGTCCTCGTACTCGGCTCCGACTCGCGCGCCGGGGCCAACGCGGACCTCGACCACGGCGATGTGAGCGGCGCCCGCTCGGACACCGCGATGCTGGTGCACATACCCGAGGGCCGGTCCAAGGCCACCGCGGTGAGCATCCCGCGCGACACCCTGATCAGCCGGCCCGAATGCAAGGACGCCGACGGCAAGACGGTCGGGCCCGCGAACCGGGTCATGTTCAACTCGGTCTACTCGCTGGCGGGTCCGGCGTGCGTGGTCAAGACCGTGGAGCAGATGTCCGGGATCCGCGTGGACCACTTCGTCGAGGTCGACTTCGCCGGGTTCAAGGGCCTGGTGGACGCGCTCGGCGGGGTCACCGTCACCCTGGACAAGCCGATGAGCGGAGCCAAGGGCGGCCTCAAGCTCGACGCGGGCACGCACCGGCTGAACGGCACCGACTCGCTCAAGTTCGTCCGTACCCGCTACGGCTACGGCGACGGCAGCGACCTCGGGCGCATAGGCCTCCAGCAGCAGTTCATGATGGCCATGCTCTCGGAGATCAAGAAGCAGGACGCGCTCGGCAACCCCGCCCGGCTCTACAAGCTCGCCGACGCCGGCACGAAGTCGCTGACCACCGACTCCGACCTCGCCTCGCTCACCTCCCTGGCCGACTTCGCCCAGAGCATGAAGGGCGTGGACCCGGACACCATGGAGACGATCATGCTGCCGGTCGCCTACGACAAGGTGGACCCCAACCGGGTGATCGTGGCGGAACCGCAGGCGGGCACGTTGTGGGAGGCCCTGCGCACCGACCAGAAGATCCCGGCGGACGCGAAGAAGTCGCCCGCGAAGGGCTGACGCCGCGCGTCACACACCACACGCCACAGACCACGCGCCACGCGTCACGTGAAAGCGGGCCGTACGGGGGACCACTCCCGTACGGCCCGCTTCGTCGTGGGACGGCCCGCTAGTACTTCGCGTCCCGGCCTGCCTTGCCGAGGCGGCTGTGGTGGCGGCCGTACAGGAAGTAGACGCCGAAGCCGACAACCATCCAGATGGCGAACCGGATCCAGGTCTCGGTCGGCAGGTTGAGCATCAGCCAGAACGAGGCCGCGATCGACAGGATCGGGATCACCGGCACCCACGGGGTGCGGAAGGACCGGTGCAGGTCGGGGCGGGTCTTGCGCAGGACGATCACACCGAGGGCGACCACCACGAAGGCGAACAGGGTGCCGATGTTCACCAGTTCGGCGAGCTTCTCCAGGCTGGTGAAACCGGCGACGATGGCGATGATGCCGCCGAGCAGGATGGTCGCCCGGTACGGGGTGCGGTACTTCGGGTGGGTGACGGAGAAGACACGAGGCAGCAGTCCGTCACGGCTCATCGCGAAGAACACGCGGGTCTGGCCCAGCAGCAGGATCATGCACACGGTGATCAGCCCGACAACCGCCCCGAGGCTGATGGCGCCGGCGAAGAACGGCTGGTTCACGGACTTGAAGGCTTCGGCGAGCGGGGCGCTGGCCGACATCTGCGTGTACTTCTGCATGCCGGTGACCACCAGCGTCACGGCGACGTAGAGCACGGTGCAGATGATCAGCGAGCCGAGAATGCCGCGCGGCATGTCCCGCTGGGGGTTCTTGGTCTCCTCGGCGGCGGTGGCCACGACGTCGAAGCCGATGAAGGCGAAGAAGACGAGAGAGGCCGCGGTGAAGATGCCCATGACACCGAAGTTCGTGGGCTCGTAGCCGAAGAGCACCTGGACCAGCGGCGCGTGCAGGCCGCTGCCCGGGGGCTGTGGCTGGGCCGGCGGGATGAACGGGGTGTAGTTGTCCGCCTTGATGAAGAACAGGCCCGCGACGATCACCAGCAGGACCACGAAGACCTTGATGGCGACGACGACCGCGGTGATCCGGGCCGAGAGCTTCGTCCCCACGACGAGGATCGTGGTCAGCACCAGGACCAGCAGGAAGGCCAGCAGATCGAAGGTTCCTCCCCCGTCGGGCCCGTTCAGCGTGGTGGGCAGGTCCCAGCCGAGGTTGGTGTGCATGAGGTGGCGCATGTACCCGGACCAGCCGACTGCGACGACGGCGGTGCCGAGCGCGAACTCGAGCACCAGGTCCCAGCCGATGATCCAGGCGGGCAGCTCGCCGATCGAGGCGTACGAGAAGGTGTACGCCGAGCCGGCCACCGGCACGGTGGATGCGAACTCGGCGTAGCAGAGCGCTGCGAGGGCGCAGACGACGCCCGCTGCGATGAAGGCCAGGGAGGTGGCGGGGCCGGCATTGTTCCGGGCTGCGATGCCCGTGAGCACGAAGATGCCGGTGCCGATGATGACGCCGACACCGAAGACCGTCAGGTCCCAGGCGGAGAGCGACTTCCGGAGCGCGTGTTCCGGCTCCTCCGTGTCGCGGATGGACTGCTCCACCGTCTTGGTACGGAATGGGCTGTTCAGATCCTTGCTCACCGACGCCTCCGGCAGGTGACGACGCACGAACGGGCCGGGAGGCCCACCCCTCAAGGGTGATCTCCCGGCCCGTGACGTGCAACCGCGCGGCGATCTACGGCCGGGTGTTCCGGCCGGCCGGGCCGGCTAGTCGACGGCAGCGGCCGGCTCGCTGTCGAACCGCCCGTCGAGCTTGGCGACCAGGCCGGTGACCTGCCGGGCGATGTCCGGCGCGGTCAGGCCGATCTCCGCCATGATCTCCTTGCGGAGGGCGTGGTCGAGGAATCGCTGCGGAATGCCGAAGTCGCGCAGCGGTACGTCGACACCCGCGTCGCGCAGCGCCTGCGAGACGGCCGCGCCCACGCCGCCGGTGCGGCCGTTGTCCTCGACGGTGACGACCACGCGGTGCCGGTCCGCGAGCGGGGCCAGGGCCTCGTCCACGGGCTTGACCCAGCGGGGGTCGACCACGGTCGTCGAGATGCCCTGCTTGTCGAGCAGGTCGGCGATTTCCAGGCACATCGGGGCGAGTGCGCCGACCGAGACGAGCAGTACGTCCGGACGGGTGACTTCGGGAGCCGGGGTGCGCAGCACGTCCATGCCGCCGATCCGGCCGACGGCCGGGACGGCCGGGCCGACGACGCCCTTGGAGTAGCGCACGACGGTCGGGGCGTCCTTGACCTCGACGGCCTCGCGGAGCTGGGCGCGCAGCTGCTCGGCGTCGCGCGGGGCGGCGAGCCGCAGGCCGGGTACGACCTGGAGGATGGACATGTCCCACATGCCGTTGTGGGAGGCGCCGTCGTCGCCGGTGACACCTGCGCGGTCCAGGACGAAGGTGACACCGCACTTGTGCAGGGCCACGTCCATCAGGACCTGGTCGAAGGCCCGGTTGAGGAAGGTCGCGTAGACCGCGAAGACCGGGTGGACCCCGCCGGTGGCCAGGCCGGCCGCCGAGGTGGCGCCGTGCTGCTCGGCGATGCCCACGTCGTAGATGCGGTTCGGGAAGGCCTCGGCGAACTTGTTGAGGCCGACCGGGTGGAGCATGGCGGCGGTGATGCCGACGATGTCCTCGCGCTCGTGGCCGAGCTTGACCATCTCGTCGGCGAAGACGGAGGTCCAGCTGGCGGCGGCGGTCTTGACGGGCAGTCCGGTGTCCGGGTGGATCACGCCGACCGCGTGGAAGCGGTCCGCCTCGTGCTCCAGGGCCGGGGTGTAGCCGCGGCCCTTCTGGGTGAGGCAGTGCACGATGACCGGGCCGCTGAAGCGCTTGGCGCGCTGCAGCGCGGACTCCAGGGCGTCGATGTCGTGGCCGTCGATGGGCCCGATGTACTTCAGGCCGAGGTCCTCGAACATGCCCTGAGGGGCGATGAAGTCCTTGAGGCCCTTCTTGGCCCCGTGCAGGGTCTCGAAGAGCGGCTTCCCGACGACCGGGGTGCGCTCCAGGATCTCCTTGCCGCGGGCGAGGAAGCGCTCGTAGCCGTCCGTGGTGCGCAGGGTGGCGAGGTGGTTCGCGAGGCCGCCGATGGTGGGGCCGTACGAGCGCTCGTTGTCGTTGACGACGATGACCAGCGGACGGTCCTTGGCGGCGGCGATGTTGTTCAGCGCCTCCCAGGCCATGCCTCCGGTCAGCGCGCCGTCGCCGATGACGGCGGCGACGTGGTGGTCCTCCCGGCCGAGCACCTCGTTGGCCTTGGCCAGGCCGTCGGCCCAGCCCAGCACGGTGGAGGCGTGGGAGTTCTCGACCACGTCGTGGTCGGACTCGGCGCGCGAGGGGTAGCCGGACAGGCCGTTCTTGGTGCGCAGGCCGCCGAAGTCCTGGCGGCCCGTGAGCAGCTTGTGGACGTAGGCCTGGTGGCCGGTGTCGAAGAGGACCTTGTCCTTCGGCGAGTCGAAGACCCGGTGCAGGGCGATCGTCAGTTCGACCACACCGAGGTTGGGGCCGAGGTGCCCGCCGGTCTTGGAGACGGCGTCGACGAGGAAGGACCTGATCTCGGCGGCGAGCTGGTTGAGCTCCTCCTGGCTGAGCCGGTCCAGATCGCGCGGTCCCTTGATGCGGGTCAGCAGCACCCGTGCCTCCTTGCAGTTGCTTGCTGGTCTGTCGAGTCTAATGTTCCGTCGGCGACCGTGGTCATCGGGCTGCCGCAGGCGGGTCACAGCTTGGCCATACCCGCACGAATCCCTGTACAGATCGGCTTGAAGCTACACCTCACATTCAGGCGTATACCCACACAGGTGTACGCACAGATGTACGCACGCGTGCCCGGTGCCACACGGGGTGGCACCGGGCACTGTGACCGGTCTTACCGCATCGGGTGCGGTGTCAGGCGCGTCCGGCCGTCTTCTGCGTCTTGCGGGTGACGGAGTCGATCACCACGGTGGCCAGCAGCACCGCACCGGTGATCATGTACTGGATCGGCGTGGCGATGCCCTGGAGGGCCAGACCGTACTGGATCGAGGTGATGACCATGACGCCGAGGAGGGCGTTCCAGGTCCGGCCCCGGCCGCCGAAGAGGCTGGTGCCGCCGATCACGGCCGCCGCGATCACGTTCATCAGCAGGTCGCCGCCGCCGGCGCTCTGGTTGGCCGCCGCGATCTTGGAGGCCCAGAAGAGGCCGCCGATGGCCGCGAAGGTGCCCGAGATCGTGAACACCGCGACACGGATCCCGACGACGCTGATGCCGGCGCGGCGGGACGCCTCGACGCTGCCGCCGAGGGCGAAGACGTTCCGGCCGAACGTGGTGCGGCGCAGCAGGAAGTCCGTGCCGGCCAGCACCACCACGAAGAGCACGACCGCCAGCGGCAGGCCCTTGTACTGGTTGAACACCGCGGCGGGACCGAAGGTGAAGACCGCCAGCAGGCCCGTGCGCAGGAGGATCTCGCTCAGCGGACGGGACGGGACGCCCGCGGCCTCGCGGCGGCGGTTGTCGAAGAAGCTCGCCAGGAAGTACCCGATCACCGCGATCGCGGCGAGGCCGTAGCCGGCCGCCACGTCCGTGAAGAAGTACGTGGTGAGCTGGCCCACCACTCCGTCGGGGTCGATGTTGATCGTGCCGTTGCTGCCGAGGATCTGCAGCATGGCGCCGGACCAGAAGAGCAGGCCCGACAGGGTGACCGCGAAGGCCGGCGCGCCGATCTTGGCGAAGAAGAAGCCGTGGATCGAGCCGATCAGGGCACCGCCGGCGACGGCGGCCAGGATCGCCACCCACTCGTTGACCCCGTGGGTGACGGCCAGGACGGCGAAGAGGGCACCCGCGACACCGCTGACCGAGCCGACCGAGAGGTCGATCTCGCCGAGCAGCAGCACGAAGATGATGCCGACGGCCATCATGCCGGTGGCGACCATGGTGATCGCGATGTTGGTGAGGTTCTCCGGGGACAGGAAGTTCGCGTTCAGCCCCTGGAAGATGCCGCAGATGATGATCAGGCCGATGACGACCGGGAGGGAGCCCAGGTCGCCGGCCTTCATCTTGCGGCCGAACTCGCTCAGGTAGCCGGCCAGCCCCTGCTCGCGGACGAGCAGCCGGGGGTCCACCGCGGGAATGGCGTCGGCCGGCGCGGCCGGGTTGGCCAGCTTGGCCACGTCTTCCGCCGAGGTGTGGTGTGCCGAGGTGTGGTGTTCGGTGCTCACTTGCGAGCCTCCCCGGTGCGGGCCGCCCGACGGGTCACGGCGTTGTCCGTGGCTCCCGTGATGGCGGAGATGATCTCTTCCTGCGACGTGTCCTTGACGTTGAAGACGCCGTTGTTGCGGCCCAGCCGCAGGACCGCGACCTTGTCGGCGACGGCCTTCACATCGGCCATGTTGTGGCTGATGAGGATGACCGCGTGGCCGCGCTCGCGCAGCCGCTCCACGAGGTCGAGCACCTGTGCGGTCTGCTCGACGCCGAGGGCGGCGGTGGGCTCGTCGAGGATGACGAGCTGGGGCTCGCCGAGCATCGAACGGGCGATCGCCACGGTCTGGCGCTGACCGCCGGAGAGCGAGGCGATCGGGATACGCACACTGGGGATCCGGATGGACAGGGTGGTCAGGAGCTCGCGGGCGCGGCGCTCCATCTCCACCTCGTCGAGGATGCCGCGGCGCTTGAGCTCGCGGCCCAGGAACAGGTTGCCGACGACATCGATGTTGTCGCACAGCGCGAGGTCCTGGTAGACCGTCGCGATGCCCAGGTTCTGGGCGTCGTGGGGCTTGCTGATCGAGACCGGCTTGCCCTCCCACTCGATGACACCGTCATCGATGGGGTGGACTCCGGCGATCGTCTTGACGAGCGTGGACTTGCCGGCGCCGTTGTCGCCGACCAGGGCGACCACCTCGCCGGAATGGATCTCGAGCTCTACATCGGTGAGCGCCTGGACGGCACCGAATCGCTTCGAGACCCCTCGCAACGCCAGCACGGGCGCAGCGGACACATGAACCATCTCCTTCGCCGCCTGACCGGCGGGGATGTCGTGCAAAAAGTGCAGGAGCGGGGTGGGTAGGGGAATCGTTTCTGCCCGGCGCCCCGCGGATGGCGGGGAAGAGTGGGCGGGGCGCCGGGCAGGCGCGGGGGTCCTGGGGGACCGGAGGCCGCGGGGGCGGGCCTCCGGCCGGCAGGACGCTGGGGGCCTCGGCAGGTCCGGGGGACTTGCGTACGACCGGACCGGCCTGTCAGGGCCGTGGTGGCCTACGAGCGGGCCTGGGTGAGACCCGGACGGCCTACTTCAGGCCGAGGGTGGCGCAGGCGGCCGCGTACTTGTCGGTGCAGATCTCGTCGGCCGTGTAGACGCCGTCCTTGATGACAGTGTCCTTGATGTTGCTCTTGGTCAGCGAGACGACGGGGACCAGAAGCGAGGGAATGCCCTGGGCGGAGGGGCTGTCGACCTTGGAGGTGGTGACACCTTCCAGCTTCTCGCCCTTGGCGAGCGCGACGGCCATCTTCGCGGCGGCCTCGGCCTCGGGGGCGTACGGCTTGTAGACGCTCATGAACTGCTCGCCCGCCACGATCCGCTGCACACCGGCGAGCTCCGCGTCCTGGCCGGTGACCGGGGGCAGGGGGTCCATGCCGGCCGCCTTGAGGGCGGTGATGATGCCGCCCGCCATGCCGTCGTTCGCGGAGTAGACGCCGACGATCTTGTCCTTGCCGATCGCGGAGATCGCACCCGCCATGTTGGTGTTGGCGTTCTCCGGCTTCCACTCCTTGGTGTCGTACTCCTTGCCGACGGTCACCTTGCCATCGAGGACGGAGTGCGCACCCTTCTTGAAGAGGGCCGCGTTCGGGTCGGTGACCGAACCGTTCATCATGACGATCTGGCCGTCCTTGGCCTTGTCGCCCAGCGCCTCCAGCAGCGCCTTGCCCTGGACCTTGCCGACCTCTTCGTTGTCGAAGGAGGTGTAGGCGTCGATCGGGCCCTCGGCCAGGCGGTCGTAGGCGACGACCGGGATGCCCTTGTCCTTGGCCTTCTTGACCGAGCCGGCGATGGCCTTGGAGTCGACCGCGTCGACGACGAGGACGTTCACCTTGTTGGTGATCATCGTGTCGACCTGCGAGTTCTGCGTGGTCGCGTCCTGCTTGGCGTTCGCGTAGACGACCTCGGCCTTGCCGCCGGTGAGCTCGGCGACCTTCTTCTCGAAGAGCGGCTTGTCGAACTTCTCGTAGCGCGCGGTCTGGTTCTCCGGCAGGAGCAGACCGATCTTGATCGCACCACCCGCGGCGGCGGCCGAGCCGGACTCCTTCGGCTTCTCGCCGGCCTCCTTGGCGCTGCCACAGGCGGCGAGGGAAGCGGCCATGGCGGTGGCGGCGACGGCTACGGCGGCTCTGCGCATGCGAGTGTTCATTTCTTGAACCTCCCTGACGAGGCCGCAACAGCGCGGCCGAGGTGGACGTGAGTCAACCTCGGCCGCAGTTTGGCGTCAAGGAGTGAATCCTTAACGAGATGACAACGGTGCCATCCGTTATCTAACTGAAGGCAAGAGCTTGAGGCTCGGAGAACCGGCAAGAAGGGTCGAATCGCCCATCTCGCTCAGCACCAGGGCCAGCGCGCCCAGCACCTCGGCCCGGCCGCCCAAAGACCCGGTGAGCACCGACAGTTGCCGTGCCGCACTGGGGATCGCGTACCGGCCCACGGACTCGCGTATGGGGGCCAGGATCAACTCTCCGGCCTCCGCCAGCGAACCGCCGAGCACCACGCGGCTCGGGTTCAGAACGTTGCACAGGTTCGCGACACCACTACCCACATGGCGGCCCACGTCGGCGATGACGCGGCGGCATCCCGGGTCGCCCTCCCGGGCCAGTTCGACCACCCGCTCCATGGTGAGCTCGGGCCCGTGCGTGCCCTGGAGCAGCGGCAGCACGTACCGGGCCGCGGCGAACGTCTCCAGGCAGCCGCGGTTGCCGCAGCGGCAGACCGGGCCGGACTCGTCCAGGGTGATGTGCCCGATCTCGCCCGCGGTGCCGCCCGGGCCCCGGTAGATCTGGCCGTTGATCACGAGGCCGGCGCCGACACCGCTCGCGACCTTGATGTACGCGAGGTCCTTGACTCCGCGGCCGCTCCCCCACACCAGCTCCCCGAGCGCTCCGAGGTTGGCGTCGTTGTCCACGTACACGGGCACGCCCAGGCGCCGTGAGAGCTCCTGGCGCGGGTTGATCCCGGCCCAGCCCGGCAGGATCGCCGTGGAGCCCAGGGTTCCGGACTCCACGTCGATGGGGCCGGGGACGCCGAGCCCCACGCCGATGACCTTCTCCAGGCCCACTCCGATGCCCGCGATCAGCTCTCCGACCAGGGTTTCCGCCCGGTCGAAGCCGTCCGTCCAGGACGCGTCGACGTCCAGCGGAGCGGACTCCTCGGCCAGCACCTGGTGGGCGAGGTTGCCGACCGCCACCCGCAGGTGCGTGTGGCCGAAGTCCACGCCGATCACGATGCCCGCGTCGCCGCTGAGCGAGACGCTGCGCGCCCGCCTGCCGCCCGCGGAGGTGTCCGTGACCTCGACCGTCCCACCGTCCTTGAGCTCGCGGACGATGTTGGAGACCGTGGCCGCCGACAGTCCGGTGGACCGGGCGATCTCCGCCTGGGTCAGCGAACCCGCGAGCCGCACCGCCCGCACGACCCGTTCGAGATTCGCGCGGTGCAGCGAAGACTGCGATCCGGGAGTCTGCACGACTCATCCACTCCTGCCCATAAGCGACGGACGACCGTCGCCCCCCGAGCCGGCGGTCGCGGCCCGACGAGCTCCGAGACCCCGGCGTCTCTCCAACTTGTGAACCTTAAGTCGAGCCTTTGGCCCTCCAGACGTCAAGAGGCCGACACAGGACGAATCGACCACTATCCGGTCATAAGTATGGAAGACATCCTTCTAGATCGTGCTACGGTCGCCGAGGCGCCGGTCCTCTGCGGCCTTTTCGGCCGGATCGCGCGCCCTGCAATCACAGCGCTGCGCAAGGAGGTGTTCGGGATGGGAGTCCCGATCGAAGTCCTTGCAGCGCTCTTGTCGGCTGATCCGTTCAGCTGATCTTCGCCATGACCATGCTCACCCCGTACCCCCGCCAAGGCGGACGGCCGGGGGCGATCGGCGTCGCCCCCGGCCGTCGCAGCCCCGCTACTTGAGGGTGGCGGAGGTCAGGCCTGCCTGGATCTGGCGCTGGAAGGAGAGGTAGACCACCAGCATCGGGATCATCGCGATGGTCACGCCGGCGAACAGCACCGGCAGGTCCGTCTCGTACCCCATCTGGTACTGCAGCTGGATCAGGCCCTGGGTGAGCATGTAGCGCTCGGGGTCCGATCCGGTCTGCGGCTGCATCAGCACGGAGGGCAGGATGTACTGGTTCCACTGGCCCAGGACATTGAATATCCCGACGCTGATCAGGCCGGGCTTGGCCATCGGCAGCATCACCTGGAAGAAGATCCGGGTGTCGGAGGCCCCGTCGATCACCGCCGCCTCATGCACGGCCGTCGGCAGCGTGCGGAAGAACGAGTGCATGAAGAAGACGGTGAAGGGCATCGAGTAGGCCACGTACACCAGGATCAGACCCTGGTACGTGTTGAGCATGTCCAGGCGCTTGACCATGAAGAACAGCGGGACGAGCGCCAGGAAGACGGGGAACATCGCCCCGCTGACGAAGAAGTAGTAGACGAGCCGGTTCCCCGGGAAGGGGTAGCGGGCCAGCACGTACGCCGCCATCGAGCCGAGCAGCATGGTCAGCGGGACCGAGAACGCCATCACGATCAGCGTGTGGGCGAAGTAGTCGCCGATGCCCTTGTCCCAGGCCCGGGAGAAGGCGTCGAAGTGCCAGTTGGACGGCCAGCCGAGGGCAGAGCCGCCGATCTGGGAGTCGGTCTTGAACGAGCCGAGCGCCAGCCAGATCAGGGGCAGGACGATCAGTATCGCCCAGACGGCGAGGAACCCGTGCGAGAAGACGTTCAGCACCGTTCCGTCCGAGGTGCGGTGCGCGCCCTCCTTGGATCGGCCGCTGCCGCCCGAGCGCTCGGCGGAGGCCTCGCCCGGCGCCTTGATCACTGTGGACTCTGCAGTCATCGGGGAGCTCCTCTCAGAACTCGATGCGCTCGCGGCGGGTGGCGCGCAGCGTGACGACGGAGAGGACCATGGTCAGGACGAGCATGACCACGCCCATGGCGCAGGCGTAGCCGCTCTTGCCGAAGTACAGGAAGTTGCGCATCAGCACCGTGGCCATGACCTCGCTGTGGTGGTCGGGTCCGCCTCCGAACTGGCCGGAAGTCATCGTCGACACCAGGACGAACATGTCCATCGCAGCAATGCCCAGGTAGACCGCGGACGTCTGCACGGAATCCCACAGCAGGGGCAGCGTGACCTTGAGGAAGGTCTGGGCGCGCCCCGCGCCGTCGAGGAGGGCGGCCTCGTAGATGTCCTTGGGCACGGACTGCATGGCGGCGGAGAAGAGGACCAGGTAGAAGCCGACTCCGTGCCAGACGACCACCAGGAGCAGGCACCACAGCACGAGGTCGGGCTGGTTGAGCCATTCGACGGGGTGGGCCGGGTCGACGAGGCCCAGCTTGGTGAGGAATCCATTGAGCAGGCCGCCCTCGTCACTGCGGTACACGGCGCCGAAGAGCACGGCGAGGATGGCGAGGGAGAGGACCTGCGGGAAGAAGTAGACGATCTTGTAGACGGAGGAGCCGCGGACGCCCCGCACCCCGCCCGCCCCGCTGCGCCCTCCCGCGTTCACCATGAAGGCGAAGAAGAGGGCCAGCAGGATGGTGACGGTCGGGACGAACACCAGGAGCAGCAGGTTGTGCCACAGGGCGCCGCGGAAGACCTCGTCCTTCATCAGTGCCGAGTAGTTCTCCAGGCCGACGAAATCGAACGTGGGCGACTGTCCCGACCAGTTCGTGAAGGAATAGCCGAAGGTCTGGATGTACGGCCAGATGACGAAAGTCAGGTACAGCGCGAGAGGCAGGAAGAGGAAACCGGCGATGAAGCCGATCCGTCCGCTGCCGCGGGCTACGTGGCTCATGGTGTCCGCCTCTTGGACGCGTGTCAGCTGCGGTGGTTGTTCTTGGCGTTCGGGTCCTTGGCAGCCTTGTCTACCGCAGCCTGGGCCCGCTTGATCCATTCCTTTGGCTGGATCCGCTTGGCCATCAGCTCATTGGACGCGTTCTGGATCTCGGTGTCCATTTCGCTGTACCAGTCGGGGTACAGGTAGTTGAAAGTGTTCGAGCCGGCCGTCTTGACGGCCGCGACCGCCGAGGCCGTGCCCGGGCGCAGCTTGACGTTCGGGTCGACGCCGTCCTTGACGACGGTGAGGGAGTTGGCCTGCTGGGCGAAGAGGGTCGACCATTCGCGGGACAGCATCGAACGGAGGAACTCCAGGCCGCCGGCCTTGTTGGCGGCCTTCTCCGGGACGATGAAGGGTTCGCCCGCGCCGGCGCGGATGGCCTCGAAGGGCAGCTTGCTGTCGGCCAGCGTCGGCACCGGCAGGAACTTCATGTCGAAGTCGTCCGGGGTCTGCTTGAGCTGCTCGTTCTCCAGCCAGGAGCCGGAGGGGATGAAGGCGGCCTTGTACTGGTTCCAGGCGGTCTGGGACTCCGTGTGGGTGAGGCCGTTGGTGCCGGCCATCAGCAGGTCCTTCTCGACGACCTCGTAGACCGCCTCGACGGCGGCGAGGGCGGCGGGGTTGCCCTCGAAGGCGTTGGGTTCGAGGTTGTCGATCGCCTTCATGGCCTCCAGACCGCCCTTCTTGGCGATCAGGTCCATGATGACGACATTGATGTAGTACGGGTACTTGCCCTGGTGGGCCAGTCCGCCGATGCCGGCGGCCTTGGCCTTCGTGCAGATGTCGAGGAACTCGTCCCAGGTCTTCGGCTCGGCCCAGCCCTTCTCCTTGAAGAGCTTGCCCGAGTACCAGAAGCCGAACACCGTGTAGACGTAGTAGAGGGCGACGAACTTGCCGCCCTGGGTGCCCTGTTCGACGGTGCCGGGGATGAGCATGTCCCGGACCTTCTTGTTCGCGTCGTCGAGCGAGGGCGCATCGAGCACCTGGGTGAGCTCGGCGAGCTGGCCGCCCTTGGCGAGGACGTCGACCTTGATCTGCTGGGCCCCGGAGTCGTCGATGACGTCCGGCGGGTTGCCGCCGTTGAAGCGGGGCTGGAGCTTGGCGGCGATCTCCTGGGTGCCCAGGTGCGAGGCGGTGGTGTTCCACTTCTTGTCGAAGGCGGCTTCCCAGGCCTTCGCGTAGTCGTCGCCGAACCCGCCCTTGAAGACGACGACGTCCAGCTTGCCGCCCTTGACGACGCCGAAGGGGTTCTCCTTGGTCACCGGGCCCTTGCCGGGGCCCTTCGTGGAGGTGTCCTCACCGCCGGAAGCGCAGGCGGACAGGAAGCTCATCGTGGGCACCGCGATCAGGCCCAGTGCTGCGGAGCGCTTGATCAGGTCACGGCGGCCGAGGCCCTCACCAGTGGATCCCATGCTCATGTCCTCGCCTTCGTCAGAAGTGTGAGGGAGGCCGGAAATCGCGGCGGTCACCATGCACACGGACATCACCGCAGGTCCCCGCCATCCCCCGGTCCGGTGCCGCTCGTGGCGCGGTGATCCGGACGGGCACAGGTATAGTCCACTCCTGCTCGTGTGAGCAAGATCATGCACACGTATGTCTGTCAGCTTTTCCTAGTTGAGACCTCCCCGAAACCTCGCCCGTCCCGAAAGGCGGAAGGGCCGTACCCCCTTAACGGGGATACGGCCCTTTGGTGCCGATCTGCCTAGAACGCTCAGCCGCGGATGAGGTTGCGGAGCACGTACTGCATGATGCCGCCGTTGCGGTAGTAGTCCGCCTCGCCGGGGGTGTCGATGCGGACGACCGCGTCGAACTCCACACCGGTGTCGGTGGTGACCTTGACCGTGCGCGGGGTGGTGCCGTTGTTCAGCTCCTCCACACCGGTGAAGGAGAAGGTCTCCTCGCCGGTGAGGCCCAGCGCGGCCGCCGAGGCGCCCTCCGGGAACTGGAGCGGCAGCACGCCCATGCCGATCAGGTTCGAGCGGTGGATGCGCTCGTAGGACTCGGCGATGACGGCCTTGACGCCGAGCAGCGCGGTGCCCTTGGCCGCCCAGTCACGGGACGAGCCCGAGCCGTACTCCTTGCCCGCCAGGATGACCAGCGGGATGCCGGCGGCCTGGTAGTTCTGCGAGGCGTCGTAGATGAACGCGACCGGCGCGCCCTCGACCGTGAAGTCGCGGGTGAAGCCGCCCTCGGTGCCCGGCGCGATCTGGTTGCGCAGGCGGATGTTGGCGAACGTACCGCGGATCATGACCTCGTGGTTGCCGCGGCGGGAACCGTACGAGTTGAAGTCGCGGCGCTCGACGCCGTGCTCGGTGAGGTACTTGCCGGCCGGGGTGTCGGCCTTGATCGCACCGGCCGGGGAGATGTGGTCGGTGGTGACCGAGTCGCCCAGCTTCGCCAGCACGCGCGCACCGGCGATGTCGGAGACCGGGGTGGTCTCCATCGTCATGCCCTCGAAGTAAGGGGGCTTGCGGACGTAGGTGGACTGCGGGTCCCACTCGAAGGTGTTGCCGGTCGGGATCGGCAGCGCCTGCCACTGGGCGTCACCCGCGAAGACGTCCTGGTAGGACTTGTTGAACATGTCCTCGCCGATGGCGTTCGCCACGACGTCGTTGACCTCGGCCTCGGACGGCCAGATGTCCTGGAGGAAGACCGGCTTGCCGTCGGTGTCGATGCCGATGGCGTCCTTGGTGATGTCCACCTTCATGGAGCCCGCGATGGCGTACGCGACGACCAGCGGCGGGGAGGCCAGGTAGTTCATCTTGACGTCGGGGTTGATCCGGCCCTCGAAGTTGCGGTTGCCGGAGAGCACCGAGGTGACCGCGAGGTCGTGCTCGTTGATCGCCTTCGAGATCTCCTCGTCCAGCGGACCGGAGTTGCCGATGCAGGTGGTGCAGCCGTACCCGACGAGGTTGAAGCCCATCTTGTCGAGGTACGGGGTCAGGCCGGCCTTGTCGAAGTAGTCGGTGACGACCTTCGAGCCCGGGGCCAGGGTGGTCTTGACCCACGGCTTGCGGGACAGGCCCTTCTCGACCGCCTTCTTGGCCACGAGCGCCGCGGCGACCATGACGTAGGGGTTCGAGGTGTTGGTGCAGGAGGTGATCGCGGCGACGGTGACGGCGCCGTGGTCGATCTCGAAGGAGGTGCCGTCGGCCAGGGTGACCGGCGTCGGGCGGGTCGGCACGCCGTTGACGGCGGCCGGGGCGTCGGACGCCGGGAAGGACTCCTTGCCGGCCTCCTCGTCCTCGCTGACGTAGTTGCGCACGTCCTGCGCGAACTGCTCGGCGGCGTTGGCCAGGATGATGCGGTCCTGCGGGCGCTTCGGGCCGGCGATGGAGGGGACGACCGTGGCGAGGTCGAGCTCCAGCTTCTCGGAGAAGTCCGGCTCGGCGGCCGGGTCGAGCCACAGGCCCTGCTCCTTGGCGTACGCCTCGACGAGCGCGACCTGCTGGGCGTCGCGGCCGGTCAGGCGCAGGTACTTCAGGGTCTCGTCGTCGATCGGGAAGATCGCGGCGGTGGAGCCGAACTCCGGCGACATGTTGCCGATGGTGGCGCGGTTCGCGAGGGAGGTGGCGGCGACGCCCTCACCGTAGAACTCGACGAACTTGCCGACGACACCGTGCTTGCGCAGCATCTCGGTGATGGTCAGCACGAGGTCGGTGGCGGTGGTGCCGGTCGGCAGCTCGCCGGTCAGCTTGAAGCCCACGACGCGCGGGATCAGCATGGAGACCGGCTGGCCGAGCATCGCGGCCTCGGCCTCGATGCCGCCGACGCCCCAGCCGAGCACGCCCAGGCCGTTGACCATGGTGGTGTGGGAGTCGGTGCCGACGAGGGTGTCCGGGTAGGCCACACCGCCCCGGACCATGACCGTGCGGGCCAGGTGCTCGATGTTGACCTGGTGGACGATGCCGGTGCCCGGGGGGACGACCTTGAACTCGTCAAAGGCGGTCTGGCCCCAGCGCAGGAACTGGTAGCGCTCCTTGTTGCGGCCGTACTCCAGCTCCACGTTCTGGGTGAACGCGTCCGGGGTGCCGAACTTGTCGGCGATGACCGAGTGGTCGATGACCAGCTCGGCCGGGGCCAGCGGGTTGATCTTCGACGGGTCGCCGCCGAGGGCCTTCACGGCCTCACGCATGGTGGCGAGGTCGACGACGCAGGGAACGCCGGTGAAGTCCTGCATGATCACGCGGGCCGGCGTGAACTGGATCTCCTCGCTCGGCTGGGCCTGCGAGTCCCAGGAACCGAGCGACCGGATGTGGTCGGCGGTGATGTTCGCGCCGTCCTCGGTGCGGAGCAGGTTCTCCAGCAGCACCTTCAGGCTGTAGGGAAGGCGGGCCGAGCCCTCAACCTTGTCCAGCCGGAAGATCTCGTACGACTCGTCGCCCACCTGCAGCGTGCTGCGGGCGTCGAAGCTGTTCGCCGACACGACAGTCTCCTTCATGCATGAAATTCGCGCGTTTTACCGCAATCCTGCCGCCACGCCCTGTGGCCAATCCGCTAAGGTAAGGCTAAGTTAGGTAACCCTTACCAGCAGGGGCGGCTGCGGTACGCCTTCGGCAGATATCTCGATGTCGAGATAACTCTAGTGCATTGCCGCGCCCTGGTCATGCAGGCCAGTCGTTTCGGCTTCCTTGTCGGCGAACCCGGTCGTACGGGGTGACGTGCCGGGGGGTGCCGGGTGGCCGTACCAGTCGGGGTGGATCCTGCGGTGCCGTACGTCGAGCTGTCGTATGCGTTCGCGGCCCCTCAGTCGATACAGAACTCGTTGCCCTCGATGTCCAGCATCGGGATGCACGAATCATTGCCGTCATACAGCGTTCGCACGTGTACCGCGCCGAGCGGGACCAGGCGTGCGCACTCGGCCTCAAGTGCGGCGAGGCGCTCTTCACCCACGAGTCCGGTGCCGACCCGCACGTCAAGATGCAGCCGGTTCTTGGCGGCCTTCCCTTCGGGGACGCGCTGGAAGTACAGCCGCGGGCCCACACCTGAGGGATCACTGCAGGCGAACCAAGAATCCCGCTGCTCAGGTGGCTGCGAGCCCTTGAAATCGTCCCAAGTGGCAAACCCCTCCGGTGGCGGCGGTACGACGTACCCCAACACCTCGCACCAGAAACGAGCGAGGCGCTCGGGTTCTGCGCAGTCGAAGGTGACCTGGAACTTCTTGATCGACGTCATCGGTCCACCGTAGTGGCGCGTGCTGTTGACCGAGAAGGTTCGAGCGAACGCGCAACTCGGCGACTCTTGCCCCAAGGGCCGGTGGGCCTCCCGATGTTGGAGGGCCCCCCGACCCACCCGAAAGGGTCGACGGCATGGGCAGCCACCAGCTCTCTCTGCCGATTCCCACCACTCCGGCCGGACGCCGGGCCCTCGCCGCGATCACCGCCGAGCCGGGGCGCGCCGTCATCGCCCTCGACTTCGACGGCACGCTCGCCGAGATCGTCCCCGACCCCGAGCAGGCCCGCGCACCCCGGCGCCGTGCAGGCCCTGGCCGCCCTCGCCCCGCAGGTCGCCTCCGTCGCCGCGGTCACCGGCCGGCCGGCCGAGGTCGCTGTCCGCTACGGCGGCTTCGCGGGTGTACCGGGCCTGGAACACCTCGTCGTTCTCGGCCACTACGGCGCCGAACGCTGGGACGCCGCCACTGACACCGTCCGCACCCCGCACCCGCACCCCGGCGTCGCCGCCGCCCGCGCCGAACTCCCCGGCGTGCTGCATGCCCGCCGTGCCTGGCACGGCACCTGGGTGGGGGAGAAGGGGCATGCCGTCGCCGTGCACACCCGCCGCGCCGAGGACCCCCAGGGCGCCTTCGACGCGCTCAAGGGACCTCTCGCCGACCTCGCCGTCCGCCACGGCCTCGTCCTCGAACCCGGCCGCCCGGTACTGGAGTTGCGGCCGCCCGGCATGGACAAGGGCGTCGCCCTCGCCGAGTACCTGTTCAAGGCCGTCCAGATGCGTCCGGATCTGCTCGGCTCGGTATCGCGTCGTGACGATCGCTTCTTGAATCCGTGCTGTTCGAGCAGGCGCAGCATGTGATATGAGATGGGTTGCCCGCCAACTGGCATCAGCGGTTTGGGGAGACGCGCTTTCAGAGGAAGTAACCGAGTTCCCTGGCCACCGGCCATCACAACGGCCTTCATATGGACCAGGTAGCTCTCCTGGCCCTGAATTGCGCGGGTCACATCCACGACCATCAAGTGGTACGGGTCAATTGCCTCATATGACCGCGAGAAATCGGCTGCGGACTCCCCCGAAACCTCCAGCAGTGAAGGCGAGGCGCCGGCAGTGAAAGCGGAATCGATGAGCTGGATCTCTCCTGCAGTCCCGGTGATCCTGAGGGTTTCCGTCCAGTCGCCGGTGAGCGACTCCTCCACCCACTCGCGGTGGGCACTGTTGTGCAGCGCGATGTACACGACGTCCACATCAGGATCGCCAAGGAGCTCCCGATATGTGGAATACGTCTTCTCCGGTCCCAGAGCGGCGGCGCGCTTCAGGTCCCGGGATGCCACGGAATGGAGAGCGGCGTCCACTGCGCCGTGAACCGCCGGCGCCAGGCTCGATGCAGCGATCGACCCTGCTCCCAGGAATCCCCAATTGATCATTTCAACCCCTGGAACTTCTCGGCATGGATGAGGTCAAGAACCAGGGAGCTCCATCCGAAGGATCGTGCGCCGTGCCCGGCCGCGTCGTACGGCCCGTAGCACTCGCGCATTCCGGCTCGCGCCACGAGCTCGACGGTCCGCTCCGCCAGGGTGGTCGCCTGATCTGCGTAGCCCCGAGCGCGCAGCCCCCAGTACAAGTACCAATTCAGGTTCAGCCAGCTGGAACCTCTGAAGATGGCTCGAGTGCTGAAGTCGGGATCGAAGTGGGGCTCGGTGGCGGCCACGCTGGAGATCGGGTACCGGTGCCAGAATTCCCGTTCATTGAGCAGGTGTTCCTCGATCAGACGCCCGGCATGATAGGCGGGAATCGAATCCAGGATGATAGGGAAGAGGGCACTGGCTGTGAGAACGTCAACCCGGGCGCCTGTCACCCGATCCACGTCGAAGAAGGCACCTGCCTCGTCGTCCCAACAGTGGCGTAGCAGTGACTCGGAAATTCCTTGCGAGCGCACGGAGAGAGCAGTCGAGGTTTCGTGAGGAAGCCCGGCGGCGAGAGCGAGGCGCGAAAGCAAAAGGAGCCCGTCGGCGTAGATGCTGTTGACCAGGACGTCATTCCATACGAACGTTCGGTGCTCCCCTAGGCGGCTTTCCGGTGTCCGCTCTTGCGAGTAGGAGCCGATCAGTTCACGCATCGCTTGGTGCCAGTCGTCGGCTATCCGGTCGGGTGCTGACGTGTGGATGCCCAGAGCGCGGTCGTATTTGGGACTCATGTCGAGCCCGGACTCATCGGGCTGGTAGATCTCGAGCAGGCCCGTCTCTGGGCTCGTTCGGTTCTCCGCCAGCCAGGAGAAGAAGGCGATGGCTGGGGGCAGGACCTCGGCGAGCCAGTCGCCGCCCCCGGTTGCTTCGAAAATCCGCTCTATTCCTCTGGCCAGTACGGGAGGAGCGATGGTGACTGATCGCCACCCCTCCCACAGGTCGATGCGGAACTCTGCGGTCGCCTGTGCGCGCAGGTCGTCCTGCCAAAGCACCATGTGGGGAATGAAACCCGTAGGTGTCACCGCCGAGACGAGGGAGCTGATCTCATCACGGGCTCTTTGGGTGTCCACATGGAGCAGCGAGATGGCGTGATAACTGCTGTCCCATGCCCACTGGAATGGATACGTTTCCGGAGACGGGCAGGTGTAGTTGTACGGAAGGCCGGCTCCTACAGAGTGTCCCGACCGATGATTTTGCTTCAACATCTCCCGGGCAGCCTCGGCTGCCTGAGCGACGTGTTGGTACTTCTTCACTGAGCCCCCGTGAAATGCTGTGAAATTCCATGGAATTCAGCCTGCGCAGGAATTCCGCGATTGGGTGATGCGTCCGAGGAGGAGCAGGGCGACCGCCGCCATGAGCAGTACACCCTCGACAGCAAAGGAACGGCCCACCCCGAAGCGGTCGGACAGCGCACCGAGCAGCAAAGGCGCCAGCGTGATCGACACCGCGACGATGAGTTGCACGCGGGCGGTGGCCTGGTCTGTTCTGCCCTGCGCGGCCACCACCGCGAGTGACAGCGTCAGCGGGAACAGGTTGGCGATGCCGAGCCCGGTCACCAGCAGCGCCACGAGGGCGACCGAGGTGGTGCTGCTCGTCCAGAGGACCAGGAAGCCCACCGTGGTGACGCCCAGAGCGGCAAGCACGAGCTGCATGGTGGTGGCGCGACTCGCGGACAGCCGGCTGCCGGCGAGTCGCCCGAGCAGTGTGCCGCCGAAGAAGAGGCTCATCGCTGTGGCGGCCTGTCCATCAGTGAGGCCGATGCTGCTGGTCAGCTGTGGGGAACCGTAGAAGACCAGGCAGAATTCGGCTCCGACCACGACTCCGGCGAGTGCCGCCAGCAGCCAGTAGGAGGTCGGGAGCCGTCCCGATGGCGCGACATCGCCGGCCGACGCCGCATGGTGCCGCAAGGGTTCGTGCCGGAACGCCATGTACAAGCCCCCCGCGATCACCAGCGGCAGCAGCACGCTCGGGCGCCAGCCGACACCAGCGGCCTGGAACGCTCCGATCGCCAGTGGCGCTGCCAGTGCTGTTGCGCTGGTGAAGTGGCCCGGGCCGGTGGAGCGTTGGTGAAGGTGATCTCTGAGAACGCCTACCTCACCGATGAGGCGAAGGTCCGCGCCTGCCGTCTCGCAGAGGATGCCGGCGCCGACTATGTAAAGACGTCCACCGGCTTCGCCCCGGGTGGCGCCACGCTGGAAGACGTGCGGCTGATGCGGTCCTCGGTCTCGGCGCGGGTCAAGGTCAAGGCTGCCGGGGGCGTACGAACCCTCGATGTACTGCTTGACATGGTCGACGCGGGGGACGTGCGGTTCGGTGCCACCACCACCGCCGCCATGCTCGATGACCTCGCGTCCCGCCTCGCCTAAGGGTTGTCCCGTAACTGCTGGTCACGGGTGAGATGATCTTGGTGTGGCTAGTGTGATTACGGCGTCTGAGCCGTCCTGGATAGCCCCGTT